>DASSXM010000055.1:0-15416 GCA_035703805.1 Gaiellaceae bacterium
TGCTGCAGGTCGACAAGAACGCGAAGGGCTCGAAGTCGAAGGTCGTCTGCGACGCGCTCATCCTCGACGAGCAGTCGCGCTCCGACACGTACCCGTACATCAAGATCGATGCAGACGAGGTCGACATCGGCCACGAGGCGACGGTGTCGAAGATCGGCGAGGAGCAGCTCTTCTATCTCATGTCCCGCGGGCTCTCCGAGTCCGAGGCCTCCGCTATGATCGTGTCGGGCTTCGTCGAGCCGATCACGAAGGAGCTGCCGCTCGAGTACGCGGTCGAGATGAACCGGCTCATCCAGCTGCAGATGGAAGGTTCCGTCGGCTAGTGGAAGTCGAGCACGTCGACTTCATCAGCGTGCCGGTCAGCGATATGCAGCGTTCCACCGCGTGGTATCGCGACACGCTCGGGCTGCCGCAGACCGGCGAAGGCGGATTCCCCGAGTTCAAGCTCGGCGACAACGTCTTCCTCTATCTCGTCAACCCGAAGTCGCTGGGCGGCGAGTTCAAGACGCCGCACGGTGCGCCGATCGCGCTCCGCGTGGCCGACGTCGCGGAGACGCGCACGGAGCTCGAGGCGAGAGGCATCGAGTTCGCCGACGACACGCACGACACCGGCGTCTGTCTCATGGCTCCGTTCAACGACCCGGACGGAAACCGCTTCATGCTGCATCGACATTATGCGCCCCGTGATTGAGGTCGAGCGCGTCGACTACATCCGCGTTCCGGTGGACGACATCGATAAGGCGAAGCACTTCTACGGCGAAGTCCTCGGCCTGAAGCGATTCGAGAAGCTGCAGCACGACGACTGGATCGAGTACGAGACCGGGAACGTGACGCTCGCGGTCATGACGCCGCACACGCATGACTACGAATTCGCGCCGCTGCCTCCGTCGACGATCGCGCTGCGCGTCCCCGACGTTGCGGCAGCGAAGGCGGCGCTCGACGAAGCCGGCATCGAGGCGGGCGAGGTATGGGATTCCGGCGTGTGCAAGGGCCTCGGTCTCAACGACCCCGCCGGCAACCGCATCCTCCTGCACCGCCGCTACGGGTCGTATGAGTAACTCCGCGGCGCTCGAGGCGTATCGCGCTCTGCCGCTCCCGGACACGACCGAGGAGCACTGGCGCTTCACGGACCTTGCCGGCTTCGACCCGGACTCGTTCGCCGGCGCCGCGTCGGCGGAGATCGAGACGATGCTCGACCTCGACGTCTCCGGCTACGCGACGGTGACGGCGGACGGGATCGAGATCGAGAAGGCGCCCGAGGGCGTCACGTTCGCCCCGCTGCCCGAGGACTTCGATCGCCTGTATTCGCTCGTCGGCTGGGACGAGAAGTTCGCGGCGCACAACGCGGCGATGTGGAAGCACGGGCTGCTCGTCGTCGTGCCGAAGGGCGTCGTGCTCGAGAAGCCCCTGTACGTTCGCATCGCGGTGACGGGGCAGACGTTCTGGCGGCTCGTCGTCGTCGCGGAGCAAGGTGCGCGCGCGTCGCTCATCGAGGAGTACGCATCGCCCGCCCCCGACACGGCCGCCTACTCGAACGCGGTGACGGAGCTCTTCGTCGAAGCGGAGGCGAAGCTCGAGTACGTGTCGCTGCAGAACTTGTCGACTGAGACTTGGCACTTCGCGTCGCATCACGCGCGCGTCGAGCGGAACGCCGAGCTCGACTGGGTCGCCGGCGGCTTCGGTTCGAAGAAGGGCAAGACGCGGATCCAGAACGACCTGAACGGCCCTGGCGCAACGTCACGTGTGACGGGCGCGTACTTCGCCGACGGCGAGCAGCATCTCGACTACGACACGTTCCAGGAGCACATCGCGCCGAACTGCGAATCGGACTTCGCGTTCAAGGGCGCGCTGCGCGATCACGCGACGGCGGTGTGGCGCGGGATGATCCGTGTTGAGAAGGACGCGCAGAAGACGAACGCATACCAGGAGTGCCGCAACCTCATGCTGTCGCCGACGACGCATGCGGTGCCGATCCCGGGCCTCGAGATCCTTGCGAACGACGTGCGCTGCACGCACGGCGCGACCGTCGGCCGCGTCGACCGCGAGCAGCTCTTCTATCTGCAGAGCCGCGGCCTCAACCGGCCGGAGGCCGAACGCCTCATCGTCCGTGGTTTCTTCCAGGACGTGCTCGACCGGATCGAGCTCGAGCCTGTGCGCGAAGCCGTCACGGCTGCGTTGGAAGCTCGCATCCCACAGGCCTGAGCCCTCGTAGTTCTTAGCTGGGCCTGATTCAATCCAGGTCCGCGACCGAGGAGGCCTCGATGCCGGACCAGGCGAAGGACCAGGCGCTCAGCCCGAGCGAGATCAGCGACCGGCTCGAGCAGGCGCTCTTCGAGATCCGCCGCGTCATCGCGGGCCAGGACGAGATGCTCGAGCGCGTCCTCGTCTGCCTGCTCGCGCAGGGCCACCTGCTGATCGAAGGCGTCCCCGGCCTCGCGAAGACGCTCACGATCAAGACGACGGCCGGCGTGCTCGGCGGCACGTTCGCGCGCATCCAGTTCACGCCCGACCTCGTCCCCGCCGACCTCGTCGGCACGCGCGTCTACCGGCCCGCAGACGGCACGTTCGACACCGAGCTCGGCCCCGTCTTCTGCAACTTCCTCCTCGCCGACGAGATCAACCGCGCGCCCGCGAAGGTGCAGAGCGCGCTGCTCGAAGTCATGCAGGAACGCCAGGTGACGATCGCGCACACGTCGCACCCGGTACCCGACCCGTTCCTCGTCATGGCGACGCAGAACCCGATCGAGTCCGAAGGCACGTACCCGCTACCGGAGGCGCAGATCGACCGCTTCATGCTCAAGATCCTCATCGACTACCCCGAGCACGACGAGGAGCTGACGATCGTGCAGCGCCAGCTCGTCGCCCACCCGGAGCTGCGCGAAGCGCTGACGCTCGACGAGCTGAAGCGCTTGCAGGGAGTCGTCGGCGAGGTGTACGTCGACCCGTCGCTCATCAGCTACGCGGTGACGCTCGCTGCGAAGACGCGCGCACCGTCGCCGGAGCTCGCCGAATACGTCTCGTTCGGTGCGAGCCCGCGTGGG
This sequence comes from Gaiellaceae bacterium, assembly GCA_035703805.1. GTDB lineage: Bacteria > Actinomycetota > Thermoleophilia > Gaiellales > Gaiellaceae > Palsa-739. The sequence goes on from DASSXM010000055.1 coordinate 3,042, forward strand.
CCGATCAGCGTCATCCAGGCCGCACGCGCACTCGCGCTCTTGCGCGCACGCGACTACGTCACCGCGGAGGACGTGCAGGCGCTCGCGAAGGACGCGTTCCGCCACCGGCTCGTCCTCAGCTACCAGGCGCTCGCCGAAGGCGTCACACCCGACACCATCCTCGACTCCGTGCTCGCGTCCGTGCAGGTGCCCGACATGAGCCTGGCGCGCCCGCGCGCATGAACGCAACGCCCCTGTTCGGGGCGACAACCCCCGAGCGGCCGGGACCGGGCCCGCTGCCGTTCGAGCTTCTGCACGCGCTGCAGATCGAGATCGGCCGTCGACTGGAGGGAATGCTCGCGGGCGACTACCGCTCGTCGCAGTACGGCTTTGGCGTCGAGCTCGCGCAGGTCCGCCCGTACGTCCCGGGCGACGACGTTCGCCAGATCGAGTGGAACGTCACCGCGCGCACCGGCGAGCCGCACGTCCGCGTGCAGCTCGCAGAACGGGTGCTCGTCACGTGGCTCGTGCTCGACACATCGCCCTCGATGCAGTTCGGGACCGGTGAGCGGCGGAAGGCCGACGTCGCCGACGGCGTTGCAATCGCGACCGGACACGTCGCGACGCGGCGCGGGAACCGGCTCGGCGTGGTGACGTTCGGCGACCGGCAGCCGGTGACGCTGCCGCCGCACCAGGGGCGCGCCGGGCTGATCGGCCTGCTCGCGGCGCTGCAGCGTGAGCCGGAGCGCGAACGTGTCGGCGCGACGTCGCTCGGCGCGGCGCTCGGCCACACCGCGTCGATCGCACGGCAGCGCGGCGTCGTCGTAATCGTGTCCGACTTCCGCAGCCCGCTCGACTGGCGCAAGCCGCTGCTGCAGCTCATGAGCCGCCACGAGGTGATCGCGATCGAGATCCGCGACCCGCGCGAACAGGAGCTGCCGAGCGTCGGCGAGCTCTGGCTCGTCGACCCCGAAACGGGACGGCAGGTACGCGTCGACACACGTGACGCCTCGCTGCGCGAACGGTTCGCCACCGCCGCCGCGGAGGAGCGCACGGGCGTCGCGCGTGTGCTGAGCGCGCTCGGCGTCCCGCACCTCGTACTCAACACCTCCGGCGACTGGCTGCGGTCCTACGCCGCCTTCCTCGGGAAGCGGCGATGACGTTCGCGCGGCCGCTCGCGCTCGTCGTGCTCGTCGCGATCCCGACGCTCGTCGGGCTGTGGATCTGGCTCGAGCGGCGGCGACATGCAGGCGCGGCGCGCTTCACGAGCCCCGCGCTCCAGCCGAACCTCGTCGACGCGCTCCCCGGACGCAGACGGTTGATCCCGCAGGCGCTGTTCATCCTCGCGCTGACGGCGCTCATCGTCGGCATGGCGCGGCCACACGCGCACATCACCGTCCCGCGTCACGAAGCGACGGTCGTGCTCGCGATCGACGTCTCGCGCTCGATGAGCGCGACCGACGTAAAGCCGTCGCGTTTGCTCGCGGCGGAGGACGCGGCGAACGCATTCGTCGACCACGTGCCGCGGACCTACAGCCTCGCGGTCGTCGCGTTCGCGACACACGCGTACGTCGCCGTGCCGCCAACCGAGACCGCGCGCTCGTGCACACCGCCATCGACGACCTCCACTACGGCGAAGGCACGGCGCTCGGCGACGCAATCGCGATCGCCGCCACGCTCGGCCAGCGGATCCGGAGCGCCGACGGCACGGTTCCGCCCGAGTCGGTGCTGCTCATCTCCGACGGCGCCCGCGAAGGCGGCGCAACCCCGCCGGCGACGGCCGCGCAGCGCGCGAAGGCGCTGGGCGTTCCCGTCTCGGCGGTTCTCGTCGGCACCCCGGCGGGAGTCGTGAACGTCCCGCTCGTCGGCGGCTACAACGAACGCGTGCAGGTGCCGCCGAGCCCGAGCACGCTGCAGGAGATCGCGCACACGACCGGCGGCGAGTTCTTCGAGGCTGCGACTCCGGCCCAGCTCTCCGCGGTGTACCGCCACCTCACGACGCGCATCGGCCACCGCACCGAGAACCGCGAGCTGACGGACGCGTTTGCGGCAGGTGCTCTCGCGCTGTTGCTCATCGGCGGCGGGCTCTCGTTCCTCTGGTTCCGCCGGGTGTTGCCGTGAAGCATTTCTTCGTCGTCGCGTTCGTCTGCTGCGCAGCATTAGCTGCGACGGCCGGACCCGTCGGTGCAGCGAACGAGTGCCGCAGCCTGCCTGTCTGCGTCCCCGTCGTCGGCCCGTGGGTCCTCACCGGCGCAAAGGAGGTCGAGTTCCAGCTCGCGTGCCCGCGCAAGTTCGTCGTCGGCGGTCTCGACGCCGACATCAGCGAGCGCGGGATCAGCGTCGACTTCCGCGGCGCGCTCGGTGCACCGGTGAATCCCGGGATCACGACGTCGACGTCCGCAGTCTTCCTCGGCCGGCTCGTGCAGCCGGGGAACCGGACGCCGAGCTTCCGGCCGTGGATCGGCTGCATTCCTGGCGGCGGCGGCCAGCGCGCGCCGACGTCGGTTCGCCTCGGTCCTCCTGCAACCCGGCGCGTGACCCAGCTCGACGTGCTTCCTGGCATCCAACGCTTCGTGGTGCGCTGCCCCGCGAAGCAGCGGCTCGCAAGCGCGACGCACGCGATCGCGTTCTATCTCCCCGCACCGCCGTCGGCGCAGCTCGCCGGAAGCGTCGCTGTCGCCCAGGCGATCCGCGTCGGGCGCGTGTACCTGACCGTGCGCGGAGCGCCGGAGCTGCACGGCATCCGCGCGATCGTGCAGGTCGACCTCCTCTGCGGATGAGCGTCACGAGCCCGTATCTGCTGCTGACGTTGGTCGCGCTCCCCGGCGCGGTCGGCATCTACCTCCTCGCCGAGCGGCGGCGCATGCGCTACGCGGTGCGGTACACGAACGTCGATGTGCTCGCGGCCGTCACGGGAGGACGTGAGTGGCGGCGCTACGTGGCACCGGCGCTGTTCCTCCTCGCCCTCGCAACGCTCTGCGTCGCGGTCGCGCGCCCGCGCGTCGCGTCGATCGTCACGTCGGACAAGGCGACGGTCGTGCTCGTCCTCGACGTCTCCGGCTCGATGCACTCGAGCGACGTGAAGCCGTCGCGACTCGCCGCCGCGCAGAAGTCGATCCACCTGTTCCTCGCGCGCGCGCCGAAGCGGCTGAGGGTCGGGCTCATCCTCTTCGCCGCGGAGCCTGAGGTGGCGACGCCGCCGACCACCGACCACAAGCTCGTTGCGGAGGCGGTCAATCAGGCAGGCGAGTTCCAAGGGTTCGGCGGCACCGCGATTGGCGACGCGCTCGCGGTTGCGGTCCGCGTCGGACTGCAGGCCGTGAACGGCCAGCGCCAGCCTGCAGCGGTGACGACGCAGCGTGCGAACGGCCTCGTCTCGATCCTCTTCCTCTCGGACGGCCGCCAGAACCGCGGCACGCTGACTCCGCTCCAAGGCGCAGCGCGTGCGCGCGACGCGGGCATCCCGATCTACACCGTCGCGCTCGGCACGAACGGCTCGAGCTTCAACTTCAGCGTCACGAGCCAGCCGGGCGGTTTCAACGGCGGCTTCACGATGGTTTCGCCGAACGGCCCGTTCCCCTCGTTCGCCGGGCTCGATCCCGACCCGCAGACGCTGCGAAAGATCGCGCAGCTCACGGGCGGGCAGTTCTACCGCGCGAAGACGGCCGGCGCCGCCGAGGCCGCGTACCGCAAGCTCGGCTCGAGCATCGGCCGCCGGCACGGCACGACGGAGGTGACGAGCGCCTTCCTCGCCGGCGCGCTCGTGCTACTCGTGCTCGGCGGCGGTGTCTCGGCGCTCAGGGCGCCGAAGCTTCCGTAGCCAGCCGCAATCCGAACGCGACGAGCACCGTGCCCGTGAGCGCGTCGAGCGCACGCCGGATGCGCGGCCGCACGATGAAGCGTTGCGCACGCGAGACCGCGACTGCGTAGCCCGTCAGCCACAGTGCGCCCATCGCGCTGAAGAGCAGGCCGAGCGCGACGAGCTGGGCGAAGCCCGTTCCGAACTGCGGCAGCAGGCTTGTGAAGAAGACGGCGATCTTCGGATTCCCAAGGTTGCTGAGCAGCCCCTGGCGGTAGCCGCTGCCGGAACGCGGCCTCACGTCGAGCCCGCGATGGCCGCGCAGCGTGCTCACGCCGAGCCAGACGAGGTACGCGGCGCCCGCGATCCGCAGCGCGGTGAAGAGCGGATGTGACGCGGCGACGAGAGCGGCGATGCCGGCGCTCGCGGCAAGCGTCCAGATTGCAATGCCGGAGACGATGCCCGCCGCGGTGCGGACGCCGTTCGCGCGGCCGCCGAAGAGCGTGTTGCGGACGATGAGCGCGGTGTCCGGGCCAGGCGTGCAGATCACCACGGCGGAGATGCCGACGAACGCGGCGAGATGGCTCATTCGTTGAGCTTACGCGCGTGCGGGTCGACTGGTCATCTCAGACGGCGGCACCGCAAGCGGTGCCTTACGCGCGGACGAGCGGCTTGTACTTGATCCGGTGCGGCTCGAGCGCATCGGCGCCGCGGGTCTCCTTGACCCACTCGGCGTACTCGCCCCACGTGCCCTCGAACCACGTCGTCTGCGAGTCGCCCTCGAACGCGAGGATATGCGTCGCGACGCGGTCGAGGAACCAGCGGTCGTGCGTGATGACGACGGCGCAGCCGGCGAAGTCGAGCAGCGCGTCCTCGAGCGCGCGCAGGGTGTCGACATCGAGATCGTTCGTCGGCTCGTCGAGCAGCAGCACGTTGCCGCCGCTGCGCAGGAGCTTTGCGAGATGGACGCGGTTGCGCTCTCCACCGGAGAGATCCGACACGCGCTTCTGCTGGTCGCCGCCCTTGAAGTTGAACCACGAGACGTACTGGCGCGAGTTCACCTCCCGCTTGCCGAGCTCAATCGTGTCGAGCCCAGCGCTGATCTCCTTCCAAACTGTGCTCGCCGGATCGAGGTCGGCGCGCGCCTGGTCGACGTACGCGAGCTGCACGGTGTCGCCGACGCGAAGGACGCCTCCGTCGGGCGTCTCCTCGCCGTCGATCATCCGGAAGAGCGTCGTCTTGCCGGCGCCGTTCGGACCGATGACGCCGACGATGCCAGCGAGCGGAAGCTTGAACGTGAGGTCCTCGACGAGCAGACGCTCGCCGAAGCCCTTCTGCACGCCTTCGGCCTCGATGACGAGGTCGCCGAGCCGCGGGCCGGGCGGAATGTGGATCTCGACCTTGTCGAGCTTGACGTTCTGCTCCTCTGCATACAAACGCTCATACGTCGCGAGGCGCGCCTTCGACTTGTCGTGCCGCGCCCGCGGGCTCATTCGCACCCACTCCAGCTCGCGCGCGAGCGTGCGCCGCCGCGCGGACTCCGTCTTCTCCTCGACCGCGAGACGTTGCTGCTTCTGGTCGAGCCACGACGAGTAGTTCCCCTGGAAGGGGATGCCGCGGCCGCGGTCGAGCTCGAGTATCCAGCCCGCGACGTTGTCAAGGAAGTAGCGGTCGTGCGTGACGGCGACAACGGTGCCCTTGTACTCGGCGAGGAAGCGCTCGAGCCACGCGACGGATTCCGCGTCGAGATGGTTCGTCGGCTCGTCGAGCAGGAGCAGCGACGGCGACGAGAGCAGCAGCCGGCAGAGTGCGACGCGCCGCCGCTCGCCGCCGGAGAGCGTAGAGACGTCGCGATCCCCGTCGGGCAGCCGCAGCGCGTCCATCGCGTGGTCGAGGTGCTGCTCGAGCTGCCAGGCGTCGGCGCGGTCGATCGCGTCCTGCACCGTCGCCTGCTCCGCGAGAAGCGCGTCGTAGTCGGCGTCGGGCTCGGCGAACTTGGCGGAGACGGCGGTGAAGGCGTCCAACAAATCTCGCAGCTCGCGCACGCCGTCCTCCACGTTGCCGCGCACGTCCTTCGCGGGATCGAGCCACGGCTCCTGCTCGAGCAGGCCGACGGTCGCGCCCGGTGCGAGCTCGGCGACACCGGAGGACGGCTCCTCCTTGCCCGCCATGATGCGCAGCAGCGTCGACTTGCCTGCGCCGTTCGGGCCGAGCACGCCGATCTTCGCGCCAGGCAGGAACGAGAGCGAGATGTTCGCGAGAACCTGCCGGTCGGGGCCGTAGAACTTGTCGGCCCTATACATCGTGAAGACGTAGTCGCTGCTCAAGAACTGCGACGATAGCTTCACCGTGCCCGGCTGCTGCGCTTCCAAGGACTACGAGCGGCTCTTCGGCAAGCGCGGCGCCGCGCGTGCCGCGCAGCGTTATCGAAAGCGCGGCCTGACCGGGACCGCACGCGAGCTTGTCGATCTCGCTGGCGACGTGCGCGGCGAGAGCGTGCTGGAAGTAGGCGGCGGGATCGGCTCGATCGAGCTCGAGCTGCTCGCCGGGGGAGCCGAGCACGCCACCAATATCGAGCTCTCCGGTGAGTACGAGCACGCGGCCGGAGAGCTCCTCGCCGAGCGCGGGCTCGCGGGTCGCGTCGATCGCCGCATCGGAGACTTCGTTACGGACGCGGCGTCGTTCGAACCTCACGACGTCGTCGTCATGCACCGAGTCGTCTGCTGCTACCCCGATGTCGATGCACTCGTCGGCAGCGCGGCCGAACGCGCACGACGGCGACTCTTGCTGACGTATCCGCGCGAGCGGCTCGTCGTCCGAGTTGTCCTCAGGTTGGTGAATCTCATGCTGAGCATCTCGGGCAACGCTTTTCGCGTGTACGTGCACCCGGTCGATCGCATCGCCGCCGCGGCCGCGAAGCACGGGCTCGAGCTCGAGCGCCGCATGCGGAGCCGGTTCTGGGAATCGGCGGCGTTCGCCGTTACTTCAACTTACTGAGCGCACTGTCGAGCGGCGCCTTCTTCGTGCCGACGAAACCGGCGCCGACCACGATGACGTTTCCGCGCTGCGCCCGCGTGATTTGCAGTGCACCGCCTCCCCACTGAGCGAGCGGGACCACCTTCAGCGCGTCGGACGCATGCTTGTCGGTGTCGAAGACCCAGACGACGACGCCGGTATGGTTCGTCGTGCTCGTCGTGCTGAGCTCGGCCTGGACGTTGTAGCGCATGTCGCTCTTGTTGAGTGCGAGCGGCAGGAAGATCTGCTGGCCGCCGGCGACCCAGCGGTTCGAGACGACCTCGCTCGTGAAGCCGAGGCCGGCGTCGAAGAATGCCTTCGACACCTGGTCGACCGTGTGCGACTGCGGGCCGCCCTTCGACGACCCGCCGCCGCAGCCGGCGGCCACGAGCGCGAGCGATGTAGCAAAGAGCACGGCAAGTCTGCGCACGGCGTCAGGGTAGCCGGGTCAGCGCATGTCGCCGGTGTGACCGAGCGAGTACCGGCCGGGCTGCGGCCACACGCAAAGGCCGTGCGGACCGGAGCCGACAGGGATGCGCGCAAGCAGATGCCCGTTCGTCGTGCTGATCGCGTAGACGACGCCGCTGTAGCGGCCCGTCAGCCACAGCACCTTGCCGTTCACCGAGACGTTCCCCATGTCGGGGCTGCCGCCGCCCGGAATCCGCCACTTCGTGACGATGCGCCGCGTTCGGAAGGAAATGAGCGTGATCGAGCCCTCGCCGCGGTTCGTCACGTAGAGGTAGCGCGCGTCGCGGCTCGGATAGAGGCCGTGAGCGCCGGTACCTGTGTGCATGAAGCGAATGAGCTTGAAGTGCTTCCCGTCGACGAGCCAGACGCCGTTCGACGTCATGTCGGCGACGTAGAACACCTTGCCGTCAGGAGAGAGCTTTACGTCCTGCGGCATTGCGCCTGCGCGAGGAAGCGTCATGACTCCGAGAACTCGCTCTGACGCGACATCGACCTTGAGGAGCTGGCTCGAGAACTCGCAGCTCACGATCGCGTAGCTCCCGTCCGCGGAGAAGTCCATGTGGTCCGCGCCCGTGCACGGGACGGCGAGCGAGTGATGGAGCGCAAACGTGTGCGCGTCACGAAAGTCGAGCCGGTGCAGCCGCTCGGCGACGACGATCGCGTAGCGCCCATCGGGCGTGAAGTACATGTTGTACGGGTCGTCGACCGGGATCGGCGTTCCCGGCTTGCCTGTATTCGGATCGATCGGCGTCAGGCTGTTGCCGAGATCGTTCGTCACGTACAGCGTCTTCAGGTCGTACGCGGGCACGACGTGCTGCGGCAGGGTGCCGACCGCGAAGTGGCCGACGATCTTGTAGGTGCGCTGGTCGATCACGTCGACGGTCCCGCTCATGCTGTTCGGGACGTAGACATACGGCTTCGCGCTGCGCACGACGGGGCTGAGGTCGCCCGTGCCCGCCGCCGCGTACACGTTGTGCTTGTTCACGAGCGGCGGAACCCCTGCGGCAACGGCTCGAGCGGCGTGCGGTTCGAGCTCGGTGATGTGCGAGACCGTGCCCGCGATCCCGCGGCCGCCGTAGAGGACGATCCCGTCCGCGTCCGCGACGGCGGCCAGATCGGAGAGGGGCTCGCCGAGGAGGCCGGCGGACCAGACCTTGTGCGTGACGGAGTCGATCGCGACGATGCGGTCGGTCGGCGTGCCCACGGTGGCGCCACGTCCGCCGATGACGTACACGACGTTCCCGATCGCGGCCGCGGCGGCGTGCGTGGTCGGCGCCGGAAGACGGCCGATGCGAACCACGGCTGCGCCGGGCATGTACTCGTACACCGCAGCCGACGCCGTGCCGTTCGGGAGCGACCCGCCCGCAATCAGGAGGCGCCCGTTCACCGCGGTCACGGCGGAGTAGCGCACCGGCGCCGGCAGGCGCGCGACGACATGCGCCGCGCCGCCGGGCTTCCACGCGACGATCGAATCGAACCAGCGCGTGCCGGTGTAGCCGCCGACGACGTAGGCCGTCCCGCCGATCGCTGCCGCCGACTGGTCGGAGCTGCGTGCCGGCAGGCGGCCGACCGGCTGCACGGCACCGGACCGCGGATCGATGCTGAGGATCGTGTCGAGCTGGCCGGTCGCGGTGCCACCGCCGAACAGGTAGACGCGAGAGCCGATTAGGACGGCCGCAGAATCGTGGACTCCGGTCGGGATCGTCCCGATCTGGCGTGTGGGTCCGGCGCCGGCGGTGAGCACAGAGCTCGCCGACGTATCGGCTGCGGTGAGTCCTCCGACGAGCACGGCGCCACCGCGGTACGCGACTGCAGCCGCGTCCTGCAGCGGACTGCCGAGCGTCCCTCCGGCCACGGGAGCGAGCCCGCGCGGCGGCGCGCTCTTCGCGAACGCAGTCGCAGACACGACGGCGACGACGAAGATCGCGAGGAGCAGCGGGAGGCGGCGAGGCACCTCGACGATCCTGCCACGCGAGAGGACTTGCGCGCCGGTTCATCCGCTGGCATGGTCAAGTGGTGCGCCGCGTCGCCCTCGCGCTCACAGTCCTGAGTTCGCTTGCGCTCATTCCGTCCGCATTCGCGTGGACGACGCTCTCGGGGGGAGTCGGCAACACGGTCATCCCGTCGATGCTCGTCACACAGGCGGGCACCGAGCTCGTGTCGTTCGAGACGACACCGGGCGGCACGATCGACCTCTCACGCAACCGAGCGGCGCCGAAGGTGCTCGTCAGCGGAGACATGGCGGCGGGCCGCACGCAGCTCGTCCAGCAGCCGAACGGCGCGATCCAGCTCTACTTTCCGAACGCGAGCGGTGTTGCCCGCTTGACCTCGGTCGACGACGGCGCGACGTGGACCGGGCCGATCCAAACGCAGTCGCACATCGTCGACGCCGTGCAGAGCGCGGCGGTCGCGCCTGACGGAACGCCGTACTTCACGCAAGACGGGACCGGCTTCGTGAACGTGTTCCGCGGCTTGAACGGCGAGACGGTGAAGAACGTCTACACGCCGTGCTGCGGGTACGACGAGTCCGTCGCCGTCGACACCACCGGCCTCGTGCAGGTCGCGTTCTTCTCGAATGCAAGCGCGAACGGGGCGTTCCTGTACGAGGCGCTTGGTGCGGATCTCTCTCCCGGCGCGCAGACGCCGCTTGCGCCGTCGCTGCAACACCCGCCGCGCGTGCCGCTCGTCACCGACCGGCAGGGGGACACGTTCCTCGCGTGGGCACCCGGCAACCCGGCGACCGCCTTCGCGGTCGTGCCGTTCCGCGGCGGCTCCGCCGTCGCCGACGGCGTCACGTTCCACATGCCGTTCTCCGGCGGCGACCCGCACATGGCCCTGTCGGTCGACCCGGCCGACCGCCTCTGGGCAGCCTGGAGCGGCAACGGTGTCCTGCACGTCGCGCGCTCGCGTTCCCGCGACCAGCACTTCGGCGCGCAGGTGACGACGTCGATTCCCGGCACGGCGTACCAGGTCTCCGCGGTCGGGCTCACCGGGACCCCGGGAACGGTCGACGTCGTCGTGAACATCGGCGCGTCGCTCGTCGAGCAGCAGCTCCTCCCCGGCCTCAACGTGCGAGTCACGAAGGTCGGGACGGCGCACTGGGTGCAGGCGCTCGACGACGGCTTCGGCATCCCCAACGCGACGTTCAAGATCGGCACGAAGACGTTCCGTGCGAACGCCGCCGGCAAGGCGAAGGTGCCCGCCGGCTCAGGGAAGGCTGCGGCGCCCGGCTACGTCGGCGCCTCTTTCAGAGTCAGGTAGCGGGCTACGATGACTCCGTGGCCGTAACCACGGGGAAGAAGCTCGACGCGCGCACGCTACGCGCTGACTTCCCCATCTTCGAGCAGCAGATCCACGGCAAGCCGCTCGCGTTCCTCGACTCGGCGGCAAGCTCGCAGAAACCGCGCCAGATGCTCGACGCGATGAACGACTTCTACTCCACGTCGTATGCGAACGTGCACCGCGGCGTGTACGTGCTCGCCGAGCGCGCGACCGCCGCGCTCGAGGCCGCGCGCGAGAAGGTCCGCGCGTTCGTCAATGCGCCGGACGCGCGCGAGATCATCTTCGTGCGGAACGCGACTGAGGCGATCAACCTCGTCGCCTACTCGTGGGGCATGAGCAACCTCGGCCTCGGCGACCTCGTCGTCGTCACCGAGCTCGAGCATCACTCGAACTTCGTCCCCTGGCAGTACATCGCCGGACGCATGGGCGCGAAGCTCGCACTCATCCCGCTCACCGAGAGCGGGGAGCTCGACCTGTCGTCGCTCGAAGAGATCGTGAAGCAGGGCGACGTCAAGGTCGTCGCGACGAACCAGGTCTCGAACTCGCTCGGCACGATCAATCCGATCGAACAGCTCGTCGCGTGGGCGCACGAGCAGGGCGCGATTTTCGTCTGCGACGGCGCGCAGTCGGCGCCGCACATGACGATCGACGTGCAGGCGCTGGGCGCGGACTTCGTCGCGATCTCGGGGCACAAGATGTGTGGGCCGAGCGGCGTCGGCGCACTGTGGGGACGGAGCGACCTTCTGCTCGCGATGGAGCCGTTCCTCACCGGCGGCCACATGATCAGCTCGGTGCGCTTCGACAAGACGACGTGGGGCGAGCTGCCGCACAAGTTCGAGGCGGGCACTTCGCCGATGGCGGAGGCGGTAGGCCTCGGCGCGGCGATCGACTATCTCAATGCCGTCGGCCTCGACGCGATCCACGAGCACGAGCAAGAGCTCGCCGCCTACGCGCTCGGCCGGCTCGCCGACGTTCCCGGCATCACGCTATACGGGCCACCGGCGGAGCGGCGCGCAGGAATCGTCTCGTTCAACATCGAGGGCATCCATCCGCACGACGTCGCGCAGATCCTCGACATGCAGGGCGTTGCGATCCGCGCCGGTCATCACTGCTGCCAGCCGCTCATGCAGAAGCTCGGTGTCGCGGCGACGAACCGCGCCAGCTTCTACCTGTACACCGTCCAGGAGGAGATCGACCAGCTCGTCGACGGCCTGGCCGCCGTGCATAAGGTGTTTGCATGACGCGCGCCTCCCTCGGGCGTCGCTCGCAAAAGAGGCAAGCGAGCGGCGCGACGGGCAGTACAACGAGTACGACCGAGCGCCGCGAGCGCAGCATCTTGACGCGAGCGACGTCAGGCGGCGGCGGAGCGGGGCTCCGCCCCGCGATAGCCGACGCCGGCGAGGAGCGCGCGTGAACGAGTTCGACCAGATGTACCGCGAGGTCATCCTCGACCACTACAAGAACCCGCGCGGGCACGGGACGCTCGAGGACGCCGACGCGGAGGCGGAGGGACAGAATCCGCTGTGCGGCGACGAGGTCTCGATCTACGTCGCATTCGGCGACGACGGCGAGACCATCGACGAGGTGAAGTTCTCTGGGCGCGGTTGCGCGATCTCGCAGGCGGCTACGTCGATGCTGATGGAGATGGTGCAGGGACGTTCGGCCACCGAGGTGGCGACGCTCGACAAGGAAGAGCTGCTCGACGAGATCGGCATCCCGCTCACGCCGGTCCGCCTCAAGTGCGCGATGCTCGGACTGACGACGCTGAAGGTCGCGTTGCACAAGGCGAAGGGCACGCCGCTGCCGCAGGGCCTCGCCGGCTTCGACGAGCT
>DASSXM010000082.1:0-16934 GCA_035703805.1 Gaiellaceae bacterium
CTCGCGGTCACGACCATCCGCTCGATCCGCCAGGCGGTCGCGACGCTCTCCGGCGGTCAGCGGCAATCGGTGGCCGTCGCCCGCGCGGTGATGTGGAACTCGAAGCTCGTCATCCTCGACGAGCCGACAGCCGCGCTCGGCGTCGCGCAGACCGAGCAGGTGCTGGCGCTCGTCAAGCGGCTCGGCGAGCAAGGGCTCGCCGTCATCCTGATCTCCCACAACCTCCACGACGTCTTCGCGAGCGCAGACCGCATCACGGTCCTGCGCCTCGGACGCAATGCCGGTCTCTACGACCGGGCGACGACGAGTCAGGAGACAGTCGTGCACGCCATTACCGCGGGCAGGCCGACCAAGGTGTCCGGGATCACCGCGGAGGCGCCCGCGTGACCGAAACCGCCGTCGCCTTCGACACGGTCGAGCCGGTCGAGAGCCTGCGCACGCGGCTCTGGGAAGACTTCAAGGGCGGGAACCTCGGCAGCGCGCCGGTCATCGTCGGCCTGACGATCATCGTGATCGTCTTCGCGTTCACCGCCCAGAACTTCTTCACCGCGGTCAACCTCAACAACATCATCGTGCAGATGGCCGGCACGACGATGCTCGCCTACGGCGTCGTCTTCGTGCTCTTGCTCGGCGAAATCGACCTCTCGATCGCGTACCTGAGCGGCATCTGCGGCGTCGTCGCCGCCGAGCTGCAGGCGCCCGGTCACACCCTGCCGGGCATCTGGCCGATCGTGGCCGCGCTTGCGCTCGGCTGCGCGATCGGCGCGTTCCAGGGCTCGTTCGTCGCGCTCGTCGGCGTGCCCGCGTTCGTCGTGACGCTCGCCGGGCTGCTCGCATGGCAGGGCGCGATCCAGATCACGCTCGGCGCCAACGGCCCGATCATCATCGGCAACCGCTGGATCAACTACACCGCGTCGTACTTCTTCTCGAAGGATGCGAGCTGGGCGATCGGCGCCGTCATCAGCGCGCTCTACGTCGGCGCCGCGCTCGGATCGTTGATCGGTCGCCGGCGGCACGGCGTCCGTATCACCTATCCGTATCTCTTCGCCGCGAAGACGATCGCCGTTCCGGCCGCCACGTTCCTCGTTGTGGCTATCTGCAACCACGACCGGGGCGTGCCCCTCGCCGGCCTCGAGATCATCGGCCTCCTGCTCTTCTGGACGTACATCGCGAAGCGCACGACATTCGGCCGCCACGTCTACGCCGTCGGCGGCAACGCCGAAGCCGCACGCCGCGCGGGCATCAACGTCGCGCGCATCCGCATCCTCGTGTTCGTGATCTCGGGTCTCATGGCGGCCTTCGGCGGCATCGTGCTCGCCGGCAACGTCGCCTCGGCGGGCCCCGGACAAGGCGGCGGCACGTTGCTGCTCGACGCGATCTCCGCGGCGGTGATCGGCGGAACGAGTCTCTTCGGCGGCCGCGGCGAAGTGCGCAGCGCGGCGCTCGGCGCCGCCGTGATCGCGACGATCGAGAACGGCCTGTACATCTTCGGCTTCCAGCCGGGCGTGATCTACATCACGACCGGTTCGATCCTCCTTGCCGCCGTCACGCTCGACACGATCGCGCGCCGCCGCCAGGCGAAGACCGGCCGCTAGCTAACGCTTGACGGTGAGGATGCGATCGGCGCGCACGTTGCGCAGCCGCTTCACGGTCCCGTCCGGATAGCGGACGACGAGCTCGCGCACCGAGGTCGCGGCGCCGAGCCCGAAGTGCACGCGCGGATCCTCGGACGAGAGGTAGCTGCCGCCTGCCTCCACATCGCGCACCTGCCGCCGCCCGTCCGTGCCAAGGACGGTCACCGTTGCGCCCGGCGCGAACGGCGCGACGTTCACCTCCAGCCAGTGGCCGACCAGCGACATGTTGCGCAGGAGCAGGAGGTTGCCGCCGATCGTGCCGACGGCGATTGCGACGTGGCCGTCGTTGTTGTAGTCGGCCGCTGCGAGCCCGCGCCCGTTCACATGCAGTCCGCGCAGCACGCCAGCGTCGATGTAGCCGCGCTTGCCGGGCACGAGCACCTGGATCGGCTCCGCGTCCTTGCGCAGGTTCGTGATCGGGATCTCCCCGTTCGCGAGGACGAGGTCGAGCTTGCCGTCATTGCGCAGGTCGACCCACGAGTCGCCCCAGCCCGCGGGATTCGTGCCGACCACCGGAGCGAACTGCGAGCGCACGTCGACGAAGCGCTCGCCGGTCCAGCGGTACGCCGCATTCGTCTGGGCCCGTGAGTTCGAGACGAAGATCGTGCCGGCGGCCGCCGCGACGCCCATCCCCGCGTTGCGGTCGGCCACTCCGAGCTTCCGGCCCACCTCGACGAAGTGGAAGCCGAGCGGGCCGCCGGGCTCGTTGAGGTAGAGCTGGTTCGGGTCCTCGTCGTTCGCAACGTAGAGGTCGGGCCGCCCGTCGCCGTTGACGTCGACGAAGGTCGCGCCGAGCGCGTGCCGGTACGGCTTGGGATCGAGCCCGACCTGAGCGCCGACCTCGCGGAAGTGCTTGTTGCCCTCGTTGAGGAAGAGCTCGTCGCGAATGCCGGGGTAATTCGTCGGGAAGCCGGCGGTCGAGCTCTCGATCGGATGGTTGAGGTCGGTGTAGCCGCCGACGAAGAGATCGGGGCGGCCGTCGCCGTTCACGTCCGCGACCGCGGCGCCGGAGTGCCAGCCGAACGAGACGACTCCGGACTTCCGCGCGCTCTCGGTGAACGTACCGTTGCCGTTGTTCCAGAAGAGGAGATCGTCGGTCGCGGTCGTGACGAACAGGTCGGTGTACCCGTCGCCGTTGAAGTCGGCAGCGACACAGCCCAGTCCCCTCGCCGGAATGTTGAGGCCGGCTGCCTTCGTGACATTGACGAAGTGGCCGTGCCGGTTCTCGAAGAGCTGGCCCGCCGGCGGCTTGTCCTTCCAGTCGGCGAACTGGGAGTCCGTGTAGTTGTTCACGGCGTAGAGGTCGAGCCAGCCGTCGTTGTTGTAGTCGAGCCAGCAGACCCCGCCGCCCATCATCGAAGGCGTGTCGCCGGTGACGCCGAAGCGGAACGAGCCCTCGCGGAAGCGGATGCCGACCTTCGCCGCGACGTCAGCGAGGTTGTAGCCGGGCAGTTGCGGCACGACGCGCAGCACGGCCGGCGCGCTCGTCCTCGTCAGCGGCCGCCAGTGCGTGCCAACCGGCGTGAGCCGGAACGTCCGGCCGGCGAGCTGCGCGACTGCGAATGGCGGACCTTGGCCCTCGCCGCGTTCGAGGTAGAGGCTGAGCTTGTCGCGCGTGCTCGCGGGCGCGAACGTGAGCAGGTCGTGCGCGATGAGCTTTGCGGTGTGCAGGTCGAGCTCGGTCTGCACACCGCGCGAGGGAAGGATCGTGATCGGCGGCAGCGCGCCGGGCGGCAGCGGGCGAAAGCCTGTCGCGGCAGCGGAGCCGTTCGAGACGGCGACGACCGCGCCGAATGCCGCGACCGCGACCACTGCGCCGGCAAGAAGGACGCGCCGGTCGAGCGGCACCGGCACGAACCGGAGCAGCGCGAGCACCGCGCAGACGACCGCGAGTGCGCCGAGGAGCGCGACCTTCGCGGCGAACTCCGACGTGGTCGGCGCGATCATCGCGGCGGCGAGCAGCCCGAGGGACACGGCGTACACGAGCCTTGCGCGCGGCGATCGCGGCGCCGTTTTCGGGTCGGTGATCATGAAGAAGAGGAAGACGAGCACCTCGGGCGACGTGATCAGCACCCACCAGAGGTGGAAGCCGGTGATCGGGCCGAGATGCCACCGCGCCGTCATCGCATGGCCGGTCAGCGCGAGCACGCCGATCCCCGCGGCGAACGACAACCAGAAACCGAGCGCGACGCGCAGCAGCCCGAGCCGCAGGAGGATCGCGAAGCCGCCGGCGACGATCACCGCGAGCGCGATCCCGAGCCACCAAGACATCGGCCCCCACCAGAAGTCGAGCGGGTCGGCCCGGCCGCGCCCGAGCGCGAGGAAGCAGATGACGAGACCGATGTTCGACGGGTTGAACACGTGCTCGCCGCGCCACTTGATCACGTACTTCGACAGCAGCGAGACGGCGGCCGTCCCGACGAAGATCCACCATCCGCGCAGGCTCCACCAGTCGCCGTGCGCGGTTCCGGGCACGCGCAGGACGAACGCGACGCCGTTGCCGGTGAGCATCGCGCTCGCCGGCCAGAGGATGACGCGCTGAGTCCGGAGCGCGATCGCCATCTCGAGGAGCGCGCACGTGCCGACCGCGAGCAGGATCTGCGCGATCGAAACCTGAAACTGGAAGCCGACCTGGCCGATGACCTGCAGCGACGTGATCGTCGCCGCGAGATGGAGCCGCGGATCACTCCATTTGGGCAGTATGACCGGGTACGACATCGATCTACTATCGCACCGAGATCGTGAATCTGGAACGAGCTCTCGCCATTATCCAGCACGTCGTCGCGAACGCCGATGGGCCGGTGTCGATCTTCGTGGCAGACACGCACGGCGAGGTGATCGCAGCCGCGACGATGGACGGTGCCGCACCCGACACCCGCATCAACGCCGAGCGGAAGGCGTATACGGCGGCACGCAGCGACGCCCGCTCGACACGTGAGCTCGCGGACAAGGTACGCGACTACCCGCTCGAGCAGGCGAGCTTCGATCCGAAGTTCACGTTCTTCTCCGGCGGCGTCGCGGTCTTCGAGGGCGAGACGCGCGTCGGCGCAGTCGGCGTGAGCGGGCTGCCGGGCGACGTGGACGAGCAGCTCGTGCTATCGGCGATCGCTGCTACGGCGTGAACCAACGACTGCAACCTGGTTGAAACCAGGTTGCAGGACATGTCTCACGACCACGTCGCGACCTGGTCGTGGCCGTCGCTACAGCGAGACGGGCTGCGAGGCGGTCGCCGAGGCATGGAGCGCCTCGAGCGTGCGCGCCTGACCGAGCGCATCGTCGCGGCCGAGGAGCAGCTCGCCCTCGCCGCGAATCGCGTCGCTGAGATTCTCGAGCTCGAGCCGGTACGAGTCTGCGCGCTCGAGCTTTATCCGCTCGACGCCGTCGTCTCTCCGAACCTCGATCACCGGCTTGTTGCAGTGCCACGGATCGTCGAGAAAGAGCGAGCCCTCGCTGCCGATCACCTCGAGCTCGTCGCGCTCCACCATCGCGGTGCCGCAGTCGAACGTCGCGATGACGTTCCCCGGAAACCGCAGCGTCCCGGCGAAGATCCAGTCGGTTCCCGAAGGCCCGTACCACGCCTCACCCCACGCGCGCTCCGGCTCGCCGCCGAGCAGCCGCGATCCGGAGACGTTGTAACAGCCGACGTCCATCAGCGAGCCGCCCTCGACGTCGGTGCGCAGACGGATGTTGTCTTCGTCGTAGAGCCCATAGCTGAACGCGGAGCGGATGAGCCGCAGCTCGCCGATCGCGCCCGAGCCGACGAGCTCCTTCACCTTCTTCGTCTGCGGGTTGTGCCGGTACATGAACGCCTCACTCAGCAGCCGGCCCGCGCGATCCGCGGCGTCGAACGCAGCGGTCACCTCGTCGGCATGACGCGTGAACGGCTTTTCACAGAGCACGTGCTTCCCGGCCTCGAGCGACTTGATCGACCACTCGACGTGCATCGTGTTCGGGAGCGAGATGTACACCGCCTCGATGTCGGGATCGGCGAGCAGCGCCTCGTACGATCCGTACGCGCGGGGGATGTCCCACTCCTTCGCGTAGGCGTCGGCCCGAGCCTGGTCGCGGCTCGCGACACCGACGAGGTCGACCTTGTCGGACGCGTGCGCGCCGGGGATCACCTTGCGGTTGATGTCCGCGGTCGAGACGATTCCCCACTTCACGGGCTCTGCCATGTGCCTACTATCGCGCAGTGGCAGAGATCGGCGTCGGGATGCTCGGTTACGCGTTCATGGGCAAGGCCCACTCGAACGCGTTCCGCAAGATCCCCTACATCATGTGGCCGGCGCCGCTCGAGCCGCGGCTCGTCGGCATCGCCGGCCGCAACACGGAGGCAGTCGAAGAGGCAGCCCGGCGCTACGGCTGGGAGTACGCGACGAGCGACTGGCGCGAGCTCGTCGCCGACAGCCGGATCGGCCTCTTCGACAACGGCGGGCCGAACTCCCTCCACGCCGAGCCGACGGTGGCCGCCGCCGAGGCCGGGAAGCACGTCGTCTGCGAGAAGCCGCTCGGCCGCGACGCGGACGAGAGCTTCGACATCTGGCGCCGCGTCGCGGCGACCGGCGTCAAGCACATGTGCGCCTTCAACTACCGCTTCGTCCCGGCCGTGCGGCTCGCGCGCGAGATGATCGAGGCGGGCGAGCTCGGCGAGATCCGCCATTTCCGCGGCCGCTACCTCCAGGACTGGGGCGACGACGCGTCACTCGACACCTGGCGGTTCAATCCGGACGAGGCGGGCTCGGGCGCGCTCGGCGACCTCATGACGCACGTCGTCGACCTCGCGCGCTTCCTGAACGGCGAGATCGACACCGTCTCCGGCTTCGCGAAGACGTTCCTGCCGGGCCGCAAGGTCGACGACGCCGTCGAGGCGGCGGCCGAGTTCGCGAACGGCTCCGTCGGAACGCTCGAGGCGACGCGCTTCGCGCACGGACGGCGCAATGCGTTCCAGTGGGAGATCAACGGCACGAAGGGCTCGCTCGCCTTCGACATGGAGCGCCTGAACGAGCTCATGGTGTTCCGCGCCGACGGCGACCGCGCGCGCGGGTTCAAGACGGTGCTCGTCTCCGAGACGAACCATCCGTTCTGGGAGTACTGGTGGCCGCCGGGCCACATCATCGGCTGGGGCGACACGTTCGTCCATGAGCTGCACCACATGCTCGACACGATCGCGAACGACACGAACGTCGCGCCGTACGGCGCGACGTTCGAGGACGGCTATCGCGCGGCGGAAGTCTGCGACGCGATGGTGAGATCGGGAGAGACCGGCACGCGCGAGACAATCGCGTACCGGTCTCTCTCGTAACGCACTACGTCGGGTTCGTTGCCGCAAGCGCCTCGCCTTCCGGCGCCTGCAGATGCGACGGCTTCCGCCGCTGCACGAGCAGGAAATAGATCGCCCCGATGATCGTGATGAAAACGAGCACGGTCCACAGCACCGGCCGGTGGTTGAGCCAGTTCCAGTGGAAATTGAGCGCAAGTGACGTCTGCGACGGCGTTGGGTTCGACGCCGCGCGCGGCTACGCAAAGTTCACGAGCATCCCGCCGCCCCACGCGATGCCGAGCAGCGTGAGCGGCAGCCCCCAGCGGCCGAGCGAGAACGGCGCCTTCACCCTGGGCCAGCCGTTCAAGCGGGCCTTGAGAAGCGCGAGGTTCCCGATCAGGTAGCTGAGGTAGATCATTCCCGTTGCGGCGATCGCGACGATCCCGGCGCCTGCGAACTGCAGCATCGGGATGAACGCGAGGATCCCGATCGCGATGCACGATCCGATCGGCGTGTGCAAGCGCGGATGCACCTTCCGCAGCACACCCGAACCGGGAAGCGTGTCGTCGCGCGACATCCCGAAGCAGAGCCGAATCGTCGATGTCTCTATCGAAAGGCAGCAGACGAAGATCGCCGCCGAGACGACGAGCAGGAACACCGTCGCGAACGCATTGCTGAAGTTCGCGTCGATGATGTTCGCGGGCCCAAAGCCGTTCTTGATCGCGTCGTGCAGGTTCGGAATCGCGAGCAGGCACGCGAAGAGGAACACAGCGCCGATGATGAACGCGCCGATCACGGACGCGAGCACGGCTTTCGGCGCCTCGGTACGCGGGTTACGCGTCTCCTCGGCGAGCGTCGAGGCCGTGTCGAAGCCGTAGATCACGTACAGCGACATGAACATCGCGACGAGGAACGTGCCCGTCGTGAGGCTCGTTCCGCCAGTGTGGAAGATGACCGCGCCCGACTGATGGTGATGGAAGAGCGCGAGGACGAAGGCGAACACGACCATGCCAAGAATCTCGAACAGCACGCCCGTGTTGTTGATCAGCGCGACGAGCCGGACGCCGAAGATGTTGAGGATCGTGATCAGCGCCAGCGTGACGATCGCGATGATGCGCTGGTTCGAATGGTTGTTCGCCATGTTCCAGCCCATGTTGTTGAAAGCCGGAATGAGCGCAAGCGGAAGTGTCACGCACACTGACGTGACCGTGAGGATCCCGGCGAACATGTAGATCCAGCCGGCGAACCACGAGTACGTCTTCCCCGAGAGGTACTTCGTCCACTGGAAGACCGAGCCGGCCACCGGATAGTGGCTTGAGAGCTCCGCCCAGCCGAGGGCGATGACGAACTGCCCGATAGCGACGATCGGCCAGCTCCAGATGAACACGCCGCCGACGGTCGTCAGCCCGAGCGCGAACAGCGTGAAGATGCCGGTCGACGGCGAGATGTAGCTGAACGCGACGGCAAACGAGCTGAACACTCCGAGTGAGCGCCGCAGCTCTTGCTTGTAGCCGAACTTCGCGAGATCAGCCTCGTCGCGCGCGGCGTCAGCACCCGTCTCGTCGTGGATGTCCATGATGTGGCTCAAGGCGCCTCCAGGTCGGGGATGTGCGGATTCACTCATTCCGGCCGGACGGTGTCAACGCCCGAGGGCTGTGGAAAACCGCGGCTCTGCGGCTGTCCGTTCCATGCGGGCGAAATGCTCGTCCGCATAGGCCACGAAGTCGAAATCGAGCTGCGAGAGCGTCTGCTGCACGACGCCCCACATCGCTTCGCGGAAGTCGGACATGAAACGCATGAGGACGTGCGCGTGCTCGTCTGCGCCGCCGTACGCGGCGAGGAGCGTACGGTCGCCCTCCTCGTCGAGGCCGTTGTTGACGGCGTAGTTCGCGAGGTCGAACGCGGGATCGCCCATCCCGGCGTACTCCCAGTCGACGATCCAGACGCGGTCGCCGTCATGGATGAAGTTCGCGGCGAGGAGGTCGTTGTGGCAGGGGACGAGCGGCGCGCCGCCGCGGCGCTCCTCGATCTGCCGCGCCGTCTCGTGTGCCCAGTCCGGTCCGCGACGTCCCGCGATCTCCGCATACGCCTCGACAACGCGAAACGAGTCGAACCGGCCCGCGATCGGGGCGCCCGCATGAAGACGGCGAAGAGTCGTTGCCGCTTCGTCGACCGAGACGCGGCCGACCTCGCCCTCGACGAACCGCGTCACGAGATACCCCTCCGGCTCGAGGAACGCAACCACCTCGGGGCCGATGCCGAGCGAGGCGGCGGCGAGCGAGGCGATGTGCTCGACCTGCCGGTCGATGCCGAGCAGGCCGGTGTCGTTGCCGCCGATGCGCAGGACGAACGCCTCGCCGCCTGCGGTCACCCTGAAGTTGCGGTTCGTGATGCCGCCGCCGAGCGGCTCGACGGAGTCGACTCCGTCGGGCCACACGCGCGCGACGATCGCATCGATCACGCGCGGATCCGTTCGCCGGCGGAATCGAACAGCGGCTCGGCCGCGACCTCGCCGGCAATCCACTCGCCGAAGATCTCCACCTCGACGGGCTGCCCGACGTCGCTGCGCTCACGCGGGAGATATGCGTACGCGATCGAGCGCTCGACGCTGTACCCGTAGCCGCCGCTCGTCACGCGGCCGGCGAGCTCGCCGTCGACGCGCACCGGCTCGGAGCCGAGCGCGATCGCGCGCGGGTCGGCGAGCAGGAGGCAGCGCAGCACGCGCTCAGGCTCCTGCCGTGCGAGCAGCGCGTCGCGGCCGATGAAGTCACCCTTGTCGAGCTTCACCGCGAAGCCGAGCCCCGCTTCGAACGGCGAATCCTCCGGGGTGATGTCGCTGCCCCACACCCGGTAGCCCTTCTCGAGCCGCATCGAGTCGATCGCCTTGTAGCCGCCCGCCACGAGGCCGTGCTCGCGTCCTGCCCCCCAGATCGCGTCCCAGAGCGCCAAGCCGCGGTCAGTCGCGCAATAGAGCTCCCAGCCGAGCTCGCCGACGTACGTCACGCGCAGCGCGAGACAGGGAATGCCGGCGAACTCGATCTCCGCGGAGCGCATGTACGGGAAGTCGGGCGGATCGAGGATGTCGCGCGCGCGAGGGCCCCAGAGCCCGAGGCAGGCGTACTGCGAGGTGACGTCGTCAACGGCAACGCCTTCCGGCGCGTGCTGGCGGATCCACGCGAGATCGTGCCGTCCGAACGCGGTGCCGGTGACAATGCGGAAGCGATCGTCCGCGAGCCGCGTGACGGTGAAGTCGCATTCGATCCCGCCGCGCGCGTTCAGCATCGACGTGTACGTGATCGCGCCGACGTCGCGTGCGACGCGATTCGCGCACAGACTCTCGAGGAACTCGGCCGCGCCGTCGCCCGAGACCTCGATCTTCGCGAACGACGTCTCGTCGAACAGAGCGGCTGCCTCTCGGCAGGCGATGTGCTCCGCGCCGACCGCCGGCGACCAGAGCCGGCCGGCCCAGCCACGCGGGCGCAGCGACTCGTCGCCGAGCGCGGCGTTCGGCTCGAACCAGTTCGCCCGCTCCCACCCGGACTTCTCGCCGAACACGGCGCCCAGCTCGCGCAGCCGCTCGTACGCCGGCGACACGAGCAGCGGCCGTCCCGCAGTGCGCTCGTGCCCGGGGTACTTGACGTCGTAGTACGTCTCGTAGATCTCGCGCGTGCGTGCGAGCGTGTACTCGCGCGAGAGGTAGTTGCGACCGAAGCGGCGGGAGTCCATCTCCCACGTGTCGAGCGACGGCGTGCCCTCGACGATCCACTCGGCGACGAGGCGGCCCATACCGCCTGCTCCGGCGAGCCCGTGCGCGCAGAAGCCGGCCGCAGTCCACAAGCCGCGCACGTCGGTGGGCCCGAGGATGAACTCGCCGTCAGGCGTGAACGCCTCGGGGCCGTTGATGAGGCGGACGACCTCCATCCCTTCCAGCGAAGGCACGCGCACGAGCGCGTTCTCCATCAGCTCTTCGAACCGCGGCCAGTCCTCGGCCAGGAGCTTGCCGTTGAAGTCGGCAGGGATGCCGTCGAGCGACCATGGCGCGCAGTGGCGCTCATAGCCGCCCATGATCAGGCCGCCCGACTCGGGGCGGAAGTACACGAGGAGCGACGGGTCGCGCATCGTCGGCATGTCGAGCGGCAGGCCCGCCGGTTTCGTCACGAGGTACTCGTGCGCCATCGACACGATCGGCACGTTGACGCCCGCGAGCGCGCCGAGCTCCTGCGCGAACATCCCGCCGGCGTTGACGACGACCTCCGCCTCGATCGCGCCCTGGTCGGTGACGACGCCGGTGACCCTGCCCCGCTCGACGCGTATCTTGTTCACGCGCGTGTGCGATAAGAGCTCCGCGCCGCCGCGGCGCGCGCCCTCCGCGAGCGCGAACGTGAGCTGCGACGGGTCGATGTAGCCGTCGGTCGGCAGATACGCCGCGCCGAGCACGCCGTCGGTCGTCATCGGCGGGAACAGACGCTGCGCCTCCTCCGCGGAAACGAGCTCGAGCGGGAGCCCGAACGTCTTCGCCCAGCCCGCCTGGCGCGTGAGCTCCTCCATCCGCTCCTCGGACGACGCGAGGCGAAGCGACCCGACCTCGTGCCAGCCGGTCTCGAGGCCGACCTCGGCGCCGAGCGTCCGGTACAGGTCGACCGACCACATCATCATCCGCGTGAGCGCGAGCGATCCCCGCAGCTGCCCGACGAGGCCGGCGGAGTGGAAGGTCGAGCCGCTCGTCAGCTCGGCGCGCTCGACGAGCACGGCTTCGGTCCACCCGAGCTTCGTCAGCCAGTAGAGGATCGAGCAGCCGCCCACGCCGCCGCCGATCACGACCACCCGCGCCCGGTCCCGCACGGGGCGAACCTACTTCAACGTCTTCAAGTACGCGACGAGGGCCTGCAGATCCTCGGTGCTGATGATGCCGCCCCAGTGCGGCATGCTCACGATCGGCGCGCGACCGATCACGCTGCCGCTCCGGATCACCTCGATGATCTTCGCGTCGGTGTTGAACTGGGCGCGGAAGGCGACTCCGGAAAGCGGCGGAATCGACCTGTCCGGCGCTTGCGGGTTCGGCACGCCGCCGAGCCCGTTCGGTCCGTGGCAGTTGATGCATCCGTCGCGCACATAGAGCACCGAGCCTGCAACCGCCGCACCTTGGTCACGCGGAACGTCGGGCGGTGTCGCGGTCGCCACAACCGGTAGCCCGGCGCGGATGTAGGCGACGAGCTCGCCCACTTGCCTCGTCGAGATCACGGCACCCCAGACCGGCATGTACGGCCGTGTGGGGTTGGCCGACTCGCCGAGGCCGTGATCGATGATGTGCCGCAGCTGCGCCCCCGTGAGCACCTTGCCGACTCCCGAGAGCCCGGGAACGAACGGAGATACGCCGCCGGTTCCCTGCTGACCGTGACACTGTGCGCACGCGAATTGGACGAACACGTGCGCGCCCGCCGCGACCTCCGGGCTGACGGAGACTCCCGCCGGTGTCGCCGTGCCCGCGACCGTGACCGTGTGCGTCCGGCTCGAGTAGTGGCCCGCGGCCCAGGCAACGACACCCACCGCTGCGACGACCGCGATTCCAGCCGCGATCAGTGCCGCCAGGAGACCATCGCCCTTTTTCACCCGTCGAGCATTCTCTCTCACGGTCGTTGAAGCGGCGTACGGGAATCCCCGTATTTGTGTTCCGTGCCCGGCCCGATGGCGCCGGCGGCCCGGCGGCCGACACTGCGATCGACAACGCAATGAAGGGAGTCGAGATGCGCAAGGCATTCGAAATCGGAGGGCTCGTTGCGGGAGCCGTCCTCATCGGCTTCGGCGTCGTCGCGATCGCGATGGGCGTCAACGGCCGCAATACGGTCGGTAACGAACTGAAGCAGCAGCAGATCGTCGGCACGCCCGACATGACGCCGGCCGCCATCAAGGCGGAGGCGGCGAAGGCGGGCCTGAAGAACGTGAGCTTCCCGACGCACCCGGTGGCGAACCTGCCGATCGACAGCGGCGCGCGGGCTCGCACATTCGCGCAGTACATGCGGATCCACACGCTCGAGCACACGGGCGGCTTCGTGTACTCGCAGATGGGGATCTACATCGCCAAGGCCGGCACGCCCAACGCGCAGCTGATGCAGGGCGGCGGCACCGACAACGTCGCGTATGCGGCGATCGATCCGGCGACCAAGCAGCCGGTGTCGAACGGCGCCCGCAACATCTGGGTGACCGAGACCGCATTGACGACTGCGCTCAACACCTCGTACATGGCGAGCCAGCTCGCACTGTTCGGGATCGTGGTCGGAGTTGCGCTTCTCCTCTCCGGATTCGGTTTCGCGATCCTCGCGGTCGGCGGAGCACTCCGGAATCCCGAGAACTCGCTCAACTTCGTCTTCGGCGCGCGCAAGCCGAAGGTCGTCGGACGGACTGCTGTCCCGACGGCGTAGGGGCTCTGCGCATCTCCACGAAGGGGCCGCCGCCATGCGGCCCCTTCGCCGTTGCCGACATACGATTGTCCCGGTGACGACGGTCGGCGAGGACACGAAGCGGCTGCGCGCCCTCGTCGAAGCCGGCGTGGCGCTCAGCTCAGAGTTGTCGCTGGACGCGCTCCTCCAGAAGCTCGTCGAGATCGCCGCTGAGCTGACCGGAGCACGCTACGCGGCGCTCGGCGTCATCGACCGAAGCGGCACCGCGCTGGAGCGATTCGTCACACATGGAGTCACGCCGGAGGAGCACGAGGCCATCGGCGACCTGCCGAGCGGGCGGGGCGTCCTCGGCGTCCTCATCTCGGACGCGAAGCCCGTTCGCATAGACGAGCTCGCGGATGACCCGCGGTCGGTCGGCTTCCCTCCCAACCACCCGCCGATGCAGACGTTCCTCGGCGTGCCCGTCGTGCTGCGCGGCGTCGCGTACGGAAACCTCTACCTGACCGAGAAGCAGGGCGGAACGCGTTTCACCGTAGAAGACGAAGAGATCGCAACGCTGCTTGCCGCGCAGGCGGCGGTCGCGATCGAGAACGCCCGCCTCTACGAGTCTGCGACGCGGTGGCTGCGCCAGCTCGAGTCGCTGAACGAGGTGGGCAACGCGCTGCTCTCCGAGATCGAGCTGCCGCGCTTGCTTGTGCTCATCGCGCGGCGGTTGCGCGAGCTCGCCGGAGCGCGGCTCGTGCTCATCGGGCTCCCGCAGCCGGACGGCGCGATCCGGATCGAAGCGGCTGACGGTGACCGCGCCGAGCAGATGATCGGCACGATCGTCTCCGGGATGCACTCGAAGTCCGCACGCATCCTCGAACGGCGAAGGAGCGAGCGCGTCGACTCGCTGCTCGACGACGACGAAGTGGAGATCGAGGCGGCTCGCCGCATGGGAGGGAGCGCGGCACTGTACGTCCCGCTCATGCTGCGTGACCAGGCGATCGGCGTCATCACGGTCGCTGACAAGATCGGTCCCGATCCGCGCTTCTCGGACGACGACCTGCGACTCGCGGAGGCATTCGCCGGCCGCGCGTCGGCCGCGGTCGATCTCTCCGGCCGCGTCGCACGCGACGCGATGCGGCGCGTGGTCGCCGGACAGGAGCTCGAACGCACGCGACTCGCACGCGAGCTGCACGACGAAACCGGACAGGCGTTGACGTCGATCCTTCTTGCGCTGCGCACCGTCCAGGAGTCCGACGACGTCGGCGCTGCGCTCGAAGAAGTACGGGAGCTCGTCGTCGCGACGCTGCAGGACGTGCGCCGACTCGCTGTAGAGCTACGCCCGAGCGCGCTCGACGACTACGGCCTCGTGCCCGCGCTCGAGCGGCTCACCGCAACCGTGTCGGAACAGGGCGGCCCGGCGATCGACCTGGAGGCGCAGCTCGGTGACGACCGGCTGCCGGGCGAAGTCGAGACCGCCCTCTATCGCATCGTTCAAGAGGCGCTGACGAACGCGATCAAGCACGCCGACGCCCACCATGTCAGCGTCGTCCTCACGCGCACACCCGACGCGGTCACCGCCGTCGTCGAGGATGACGGCGGCGGCATCGAGGAGAAACGCGGCGGCGAGGGCCTCGGGCTTGCCGGCATGAGGGAGCGGCTCGCCCTGCTCGACGGGTCGCTGCGCATCGAGTCGACACGCAACGCGGGCACGACGATCGTCGCGGAGGTACCGCTCCGATGACGGACATCCGCGTCGTCGTCGTCGACGACCACGCCGTCGTGCGCTCCGGCCTTCGGCTGCTGCTCGAACGCGAGCCCGACATAGCCGCCGTCGACGAAGCCGCGACTGCGGACGAGGCGCTGTTCCGAGTGATCGAGCACAAGCCCGATGTCCTGCTCATCGACGTGACCATGCCGGGCACGAGCGGCATCGAGGCGATCCCGAAGCTCCGCGAGGCGTCGCCCGATACAAAAGTGCTAGTGCTCTCGATGCACGACGACCCTCGGTACGTGCGGGACGCGTTTGCGGCCGGTGCGAACGGCTATGTCCTGAAGGAGGCGGCGGACTCGGAGGTCGTCGCGGCCGTTCGCGAGGTGGCGGGCGGCGGCAGCTATGTCAACCCTGCGCTCGGTGCGCGCATGGTCGCCGCGGAGGCCAAAGAGGCGGCCGAAGCAGAATCCGATCCCCTGTCCGAGCGCGAGCACGAGGTCCTCCGCCTGCTTGCGCTCGGCCATACGAATCAGGAGATCGCGAAGGCGCTCTACATCTCCGTGCGCACTGCGGAGACGCACCGCGCGCACATCATGCGAAAGCTCGGGCTCTCGACGCGCTCGGAGCTCGTGCGCTACGCGCTCGCGAAGCAGATCATCGAGTGAAGATGACGAGCACCGCGAGGTGCTCGTACGCGCTGAAACGGTGGTCAGCGCCCGCGGGCACGAATGCGGCATGCCCCTTGTCGAGCTGGACACTCTCACCTTCGATCGTCAACACACCGGAGCCTTCGAGCACGACGTAGACCTCGTCGTCTTCATGCGGCTGCTGGCGGTCGGGCTCGGGAGCGACGAGCACGTAGACGCCGACCTCGAGCCCCGGCGACACGTGAACGATCTCGTAACCGCCGGTCGCGGCGAGTCGCGCGAGCGCCGCGGCGACGTCGATGCGGTCCGGCGGCACGCCTTCGATCATCGCGGATCGAGAATGCGCTCGGCAACGCGTCCGTTCGCGGCCACGGCGTCGGCGAGCGAGAACCCGCGCAACAGATCCGACCGGGTGACGATGCCGACGAGCGTGCCGCCGGCGACGACCGGCAGGCGGTTCACTTGGTGGGCGAGCATTCGCCTGGCGGCGGTGACGAGCGAGCAGTCGGGCCGGACCGTCACCGCCGGGGAGGTCATCGCCTCACCTGCGACGCGAACCTCGAACACGAGCCGCTGGGAGATGTCGAGGCGGTCGACGAGCCACCTGCCCTTCTCGAGCAGATCGGTCTCCGAGACGACACCGACGACCGTTCCGTCACCGGCGACAATGGGCAAACCCGATACGCCGAGCTCGACCATCAGCCTCGCCACCTCCGCGAGCGGCGCGCCGGGCGGCACGGCGGTCACCGATCGCGTCATCACGTCTTCGACGAGCAGCGCCATGACCTCATCCTCTACGGCAGGGCACGGCCGGCCATCGGGCGGGGCGCTGATCTCCGTTGCGGCGAACTACGGATGACGCTATTTCGGCTGCGGCACGATGCGGATGTAGGGCTTGGGTTCCTTCCAGTCGCCGAAGATCTCTTTGGCGTCGTCGTTTGTGACCGAGCCGGCGATGATGACGTCGTCGCCCTGTTGCCAGTTCACCGGGGTCGCGACCTTGTGCTTGGCGGTGAGCTGCAGGGAGTCGATCACGCGCAGCACCTCGTCGAAGTTGCGGCCGGTCGTCATCGGGTAGACGAGGATGAGCTTCACCTTCTTGTCCGGGCCGACGACGAAGACGTTGCGCACGGTCTGGTTGTCGGCCGGGGTGCGCTCGCCCGGATCACCGGACACGCTCGCCGGCAGCATCCCGTACGCCTTCGAGACGGTGAAGTCCTTGTCCCCGATGATCGGATAGTTCGGCGCGTTGCCTTGGGTCTCCTCGATGTCGGCCGCCCACTGCGCATGCTTGTC
>DASSXM010000014.1:0-12684 GCA_035703805.1 Gaiellaceae bacterium
CTAGCCCGTCGAGCAGTGCGTCAGGATACGGCTCGAGCCAGGGCGTGTCGCTCGCCGGGGGCGGCGTTGCGAACGGATCCGCGGGCGGACCAGCCGCGTACGGCAGCAGCCGCTGGGATCGCCGCTCGAGCGCGTCGAGGCACGCGTTCGTCGCGATCCCGTACAGCCAGGCGCGAAGTGTCGAGCGTCCCGCGTACGTCTCCCGACGTCGCCAAGCGCGCAGCAGCGTTTCCTGGACTAGATCTTCCGCCTCGTCGAGCGAACCGAGCATGCGATAGCAGTGCACTTCGAGCTCGCGTCGGTAGCGCATCGTCGCATCCGCGAACGCGTCGCGATCGCCCGCCGCAGCGCGGCGCCACAACTGACGGTCGGTGTCGGCTGCCTCCATCGGTTGGCGCACATTCATAAGACGGCGCCGCGCGGCCAAAAGCATCGGTGCGCTGCCAGCTGCGTTCCGGGATGCGGTAGAAGCCTAGATACCCGGAGTAGGCTTGCCTCGGCGTGTCACCGAAGTTGGCAAAGCTAAGCGTCGCGAACTTCCGACTACTCGAAGGAATCGCCTTCGAGCCGGTTCCTTCCGTGTCGGTTCTGTTGGGCGCGAATAACTCGGGCAAGTCGAATGTCATCGACGCCCTTAGGTTCTTGAAAGACGCTCGCGATCGCGGGATCCACGGTGCTCTCGTTGCTCGACACGGATTCGACCGCGTGGTTGCCCGTCACATGGATAGTTCCCCTCGTCGCCGTCTTCATCGGGATCATGTTGCTGATCTATTTCAAGGCCTGATCCGGTTTAGCCGCGGATCAGGTTCGGCACGGGCAGCGGCTTGCACGGCGTGGTGCACGTTCCGACTTCGGGTAGCTCGAGATACGAGGGGTGCTGCGGATCGTGCAGCACCTGCACGACGCCCCCGAGCTCGGCCGCCAGCTGTGACACCGGCGGCACCGCGTGCGGGAAGTCGTTCGGGCCGACGTAGAGCCGCAGCGAATGTCCCGCCGGGATCACGGCATCCGTCGGGAAGATCTCGATCGGCAGCTCGACCGGCTGGCCCGCGGGGACCGGCAGCACGGAGCTCTGCGTGAACGGGTGCCACGGCTGCATCAGCTGTCCTGCGACGTAACGGCTGCGGGCAGCGTCGGTAGCTCGGAACGAGGCGGCGAGCCAGCCGTCGGTCAGCTCGGTCGACGTTCCGTCCGGCGCGACGTCGGTGACGCGCACGGTGGCCACCGCATCACGCGCCGTTGTGCTCACCCACACGTCGGCGAAGAGCGGCCCGTCGAACTGGAGCGCGTGGGTGAGGGGCGCCGTCGTGTACGACACGCCGCTCGTCGCCTCGTCGAGGCGGTTGTTAGTGGTGCACGGCACCGCTGCGAGGAGGCCCGCCGTCCACTGGCTCGTGGACTGCGTGCACACGCCCGACACGGGGTTCTGCAGGAATGTGTCGGGTGCGCTCGGCGTCGGCGGCGCAGCGCCGAGCGTGTTGGCGGGGCCGAGATAGAGACGTGACGGCGTCAAGCTCGGATCGGGCCAGTCCGTGCGCGTCTCCCATTGCCCCGCGCCGAGCACGTACTGCGTCACCTTCGGGATCGCGCCGATGTTGGTCGAGATTCCCTTGAGGTACTGGTCGAACCAGCGCAGCGCGATCGAGTCGAGGCTCGGCACGCCGCCCGCGGGAAGGCCTTTGCCGCTCGACCCGTCGGTATGCGTCCACGGCCCGATGAGGAGCCGGGTCGGCACATGTCCCTTCAGTCGCTCGTAGATGAGCGGCTCACCGCGCTGGAAGATGTCGTGCTCGCCGCCGACGACGAAGGTCGGTACGCGGATGTTGTCGACGACCTCGAGCGGCGAGCTCGTCTTCCAGAACGGCCCGTCGTACGCCGTGTCGCCCGCCATGGCCTGGAGCTCGCGGTTCGCGTCGAAGCCGGGGAAGTTGAGCGCATGCTGGCCGAGCTCGCCGAGGGCGCGCGCGAGGTCGGCCGGGTTGCCGTCGAGCGCGTAGTCGGGCGGTATGAGCGCAGCGCCCGAGACCAGCACGAGCCAAAGGGGGATGAAGCCGGTGTTGGCCTGGCCTCCCGGGAAGACCATGTCGCGGTACGAGTCGCTCATCGGGACGATTGGAAAGATCGCCTTCAGATGCGGCGGCTGCTGTGCGGCGGTGAAGAGCTGCGAGATCGCCATGTACGACGCGCCCCACATGCCGACGATGCCGTTGCTCCACTTCTGCGCTGCCGCCCATTCGACGATTTCGTAGCCGTCGCGCTGTTCGCGTGTGCCGAAGGCGTCCCACGTGCCCTGCGACTCACCGGTGCCGCGCGCGTCGACGATGACTTGCACGTAGCCGCGCTGAACGAGGTAGTCGTTGGTGACGTTGATCGCGCCGTTCGTTCCGTTGTACGGCGTGATCGTGACGATCACCGGGAACTTGCCCGGCGCGTTGGGCCGCCTGATCTCTGCGTTCAGCACGACCCCGTCCGACATCTGTACCGGCACGTGCTGGTCGACGACGACCGCGTATTGCGCCGGCCGGTCGTACGTCGTCCAGGCAGGAGGTGGCGTCGCTGCCCGCGTCGCCGTCGTTCCGCCCGCGGTCAGCAGTGCAGTTGTGACCGCCGCGGCCGCGAGGAGAAGAGTTCGACGGCGCCGCATCACGCCGCGAAGTACATGAAGAGCACGAGGGCCGACATGCCGACCGACACGAACGTGAAGAGGGCCAGTCCGATCCAGGAACGGTCCATCCGCACCAACAGCGGTGGCGCAGGTCCTCCGCCGGGCGCGACCGCGCCGCAGAGCGGGCACTTGCCCTTGGTGTAGGCGGGCCGGAACCAGTACCTGTCTTCGGCGCAGAAGGCGTACTCGTCGACGCGTCCCCGCGGTCGCGCAAGCAAACGACCGGCGGTTCGGCTCACGGCTTGCGCGACGATGTTCATGACGCTCCTCCCTCTCCCTGCCACTTCCACAGGCTCGCTGCGGCGGCGATCGCGAGCGCCTGCCACACCAAGTAGGAGAGCAATAACCACGTCGGCTTATGCCTCGCCCAGGACGCGAGCTTGCCCAACGAGGCTCCCAGCGGCCCAGTCGAGCTCGAGCCCGGCTGCGAGGACGAGCCGTAGCCGGAGCCGGAGCCGGAGGAGCCGAGGGAACCCGCCGCGTTCGATCCGCCGGCCGACAGTCCGCCGGCGACGCCGCCCGACGACTTCGTTCCGCCGGCAACGCCGCCGAGGCAGGAGGAGCCGGAGGATGAGGAGGACGGGGAGGCGGAGGAGTTAAAGAGATTCAGGCTCCCAGCCGCGAAGGGCACGCCCGGAACCGCAAGCGAGTCCAGGAACACCTCGCCGAGGATGTGCTCGGCGTTCTGGGCGGGAACGCCCGCCGGCGCGCCCGCCGGCTGAGTGAACACCACGTGCAAGCCGGTCGCCGTGATGGTCATCTCTCCCGCGCTCGTCCCACCGGGGGACGTGTTCGTCTGATCGCTCGAGCTCGGCGTGGTGTACGACGGGTTCGTGGAAGTCGTGGAAGTCGTGGAGGTCGTGGAAGTCGTGGAGGTCGTCGTGCCTGCTTGCTTGTACGAGCTCGTCGTCGGGGTCGTGCCCGTTGTGCACGAGCTCGAGCCGGTCAAGCCTGTTTGACCACACGAGCTCGTCGTGCTGGTCGTGCTTGTCTGCTGGTTCGTCGTCGGTGTCTTCTTCGTGGTCGTCGACGTCGGCGGCGTGGGAGTCGTGACTGACGGCGTGCTCGAGGTCGTCGTTGTCGTGCCGGTGCCAGACCCCGAGCCCGTTTGATCGCACGAGCTCGAGCTCGTGGGCGTGCTAAAGCCTGGCGGAGCGCACGAGTTCGACGAGGCAGTCGTACCATCGCTCGGCGTTGTCGTCGTCGTCGTTGAGCCGGTGCCGGTGCCGGAGCCCGTGCCGTTGCACGAGTTCGTCGCGATCTCGGGCCCGACGAGGAACAGCTGGATTCCCGCCTGCTTCAACGCGGCGTTGAGCCCATCGCTCGCCTGCTTGTAGGGCAAGCCTTGGGTCTGGCTGGCCAGGTGCACGCCGTCCTGGTCGATCGTGACCGGAACGCCGCCGATCGTCGCGGAGGCGACAGTGACGGCGACCTTGTACGTCGGGGCGCCCTTGCCGTCGTTCGTGATCGTCGCGGCAACGTGGATGCCCTCGATCACGATCTGGCCGCCGCCGAGACTCACGCGTCCGAGCCTCGACTCTCCGCTCGTCACGAGTGCGTCCGTCTTGGGATCGAGGATTGAGGAGGTCGACGATTCGAGCAGCGACTCCCCGTCCCCGGACGCCGATGACGAGGACGATGACGACGCCAGCGAGCGCGACGGGGTCGTCGTGTCGCGGGATGCCGTCCGGGGTACGGGCGGCAACGGCAGGGTCACCGGCGGCGGAGGGGTGTTCGCGCCGCCGACGGGGGCGGTAGGCGTTGTTACCCCTGGGATCACAGGGGTCGTGACCGGCGGGGTCGGGGCCGGGACCTTGCCGGTGGGAGTCGGGACGGGAACCGGAAGTGGAACCGGAACCGCCGGCTTCGTCAGACCGAACTTCGCTTTCCAGCCCGCGATCGCCTCCCGGAGCTTGCCGTCGAACCCCTTGGGGAGGGCGATCGGCATGTTCGATCCGCCCGGCGCGCTCGGCCCGCTCAATCCGTTCGAGGCCTCCGAGGCTTGGGCCGTCGCGCTGTACTCGCTCGCGTTTGCGACCGCATTGGGCTGTCCCTGGCTGCCGTACGTCGCCTTGCCGGACTTCTCGTCGCCGGGCCAGCGGGCGTCGGCGTACTGCGGCTGCTGGAAGTTGCCGGCCGCGGCCGTCTGCCCGACAGGACCGGTGTCGAGGGGGCTTGCCGTTCCCTGGGCGAACGGCGAGTTGTCCACGTGCGCGTGGGCCATCGAGTAGTAGTTGTCGACCGCCCCGGTCACGTAGTTGGGGAACGCGGTGCTTCCGACGATCACGTGATCGCTCGCTGCATTCGCCGTTCCGTTGATGACGGAGTAGTGCGACCCCGGTCCGTTCGCGTTCGCGCTCGAGTCCAACGACGACGTCGGTGTTGTCGATGTCGTGCTCGTTCTCGATGTCGTCGACGTTCTTGTCGTTTTCGTCTTCGTTGTCGTCGTTTTCTTCGGCGGCGACGCCGCTGCCGAGCCGGCGACGAAGACCACCGCGGTCACCACCAATGACAGCGTCACCAGCAAGGACGTCGTTGGCCTTCTCATGACATACCTCCCTTGCCGTTCGCGTGTCCCGCCGGGCTCTCCATGGCTTCCCGGAGCAGGTCGAGCAGGACTTCGGTCGCATTGCGCCCTTCCTGCGCCGCTCGGTCCTCGATCGTCTCCAGAAGGCGGGCGGAAAGTGCCGGTTCGCCGTTGTCGTCGGCGCGAAACTCCCCGGCGCCGTTCCCGTTGGTCGTGTCGATCGCGCCGTCGCCCAGGTAGCTGCCCTTGACGAAATCCTCGTCGCGGGCGAGCTCGGCGGCGTTGCCGCTGAGCGTCACTTCGCCCTTCTCGAGCACGTACGCGCGCGAGGCGACGGCGAGGGCATGGGTGACGAACTGCTCGACGATCAGGACGGACACGCCCTGCTCGGGCAGCGACGCGACGATGCCGAACAAGCTCTGCACGATCGTCGGCGCGAGTCCTTGCGACATCTCGTCGATCATCAGGAGGCGCGGCTTCATGATCAGCCCGCGCGCGATTGCGAGCATCTGCTGCTCGCCGCCCGACAGTGTCCCTGCGAGCTGCGCCCGGCGCTCGTGCAGGCGCTCGAAGATCGCGTACGCGTCGGCGACCCGCGCGTCGGCCTCGGCGCGGCTGACCCCGGCCATCGCGCACGCGAGCCGTAGCGTCTCGTCCACTCTGAGATTTGGGAAGATCCCCCGTCCCTGCGGCACGTGGACGACGCCGCCGCGCGCAATCGTGTCGGGTGCGCGGCCCTTCAGCGATTTGCCGTCGAGGCGGACGTCGCCCGCCATCAGCGGCAACATCCCCGACAGGGCGCGCAGCGTCGTCGTCTTACCGGCGCCGTTCGCGCCGAGCAAGGCGACGATCTCGCCTTCCTTGACCTCGAGGTCGACGTTGAACACGACCGGGAGGCGCCCGTATCCCGTGCGGATCCCGCGGGCCTCGAGCAGCGCGCCGCTCATGCCGCCACCGCCTCGCCGAGATACGCCCGAACCACCTCGGGGTTGTCACGGATCTGCTCCGGAGACCCCTCGGCGATGATCTGGCCGTAGTCGAGCACGTAGATGCGATTGCAGATGCGCATGATCAGCGCCATGTCGTGGTCGACGACGAGCATGGTGACCTTGAAGCGAGCCCGCACCGAGGCGAGCAGTCGCGCCAGCTCGACCGTCTCCCGCGCGTCGAGCCCGGACGCAGGCTCGTCCAGCAGCAGCAGCCGAGGCTCGAGACACAGCGCGCGGCCGATCTCGAGCCGCCGCCGCAGACCGACCGGCAGGTCGCCGGCCGACGTATCGGCGTGGTCGCCGAGGTCCATGAAGTGCAGGATCGACCGCGCCTTCTCCTGCGCCGTGCGCTCCTCGAAGACCGTCGTCGGCCACCGCAGGAGATCGCCGATCAGGCCGCGCGGCGAAAAGGCGTCGAGCGGGAGGACGAGATTGTCGAGTGCGCTGAGCTCGTCGAACAGCTCGAGGTTCTGGAAGGTGCGCGCGATCCGGAGGCGCGCCCGCTGGTGAGGCTTGAGAGATCTGAGGTCGCGTCCGTCGTACCGGATCTCGCCTCGGTAGCCGGGTAGGACGCCGGTGATGCAGTTGAACATCGTCGTCTTCCCGGCGCCGTTCGGGCCGATCAGCCCGAGCGTCTCGCCCTGACGCAGCTCGAGGGACACGCCCGACAAGGCGTGGACGCCGCCGAAGCTCATCGACACGCCGTCGGCTTGCAGCAGCGGAGCCATCAGAGCTTCACCACCGTCGGCGCGTCGGCAGCGGCAACCGCCGTCAGCTCGGGCATCGGCACTGCGGCGGGCAGATCGGGCGTGGCGGGGAACCGCGGCTCCGACGGGAACCGCTTGCGGAACCGCTCCTGCCAGTCCGGAACGACGCCTTGTGGCGTGACGATGACTTGGAGGATGAGGATCGAACCGACGAGCAGCGGGAACCACAGCGTGGACAGGGGCGTGTGGGTCAGCAGTTCAGGCCCGAAGATGAGGAATATCCCGCCCACCGCGGCCGCGCCGATCGAGCGGACGCCCACGACGATCGCGATGGCCACCACCGTCAGCGACTGTTGCAACGTAAAGGCTCCCGGGCTCACCGAGCCGATGGCGGGAGCAAGCAGCCCGCCGGCCAGACCGGCGAGCCCAGCCGACACGCCGAACGCCGCGAGCTTCCATGCGGTGACGTTGACGCCGCTCGTCGCGGCGGCGATCTCCGAGTTCCTGATCGCTCGCAGCACGCGGCCTGTCTTCGACCTGCTGAGGTTCCAGACCGCGAGGACGGCGACGAGGAACACCGCCAGGGTGAAGAGGTAGAACGCATAGGCTCCGGCAAGCGAGATACCGAGGAAGCTCGGACGCCGGAGTGTCCACGAGGAGACACCTCCGGAGAACGAATCCCACGTCCCCGGCGCGAGTAGGAAGCGGTCGAAGAACAACGCGACCGCGATCGTCAGGATCCCCAGGAAGAGGCCCGACAACCGCAGCGCCGGGATCCCGACGAGCACTCCGACGCCGATCGAGCAGATCACGCCGACCAGCAGCGCCGGCCAGAAGCTCCAGCCGTGGCCTCCGACGAGGGAGCCCACTGTGAAGGCGCCGATCGCGGCGAACGAGTACTGGCAAAACGAGACCTGACCGACGAGCCCCGTCAACACGACGAGCGACAGCACGATCAGCCCGACGATCAGCGAGTACGCCGCGAGCGACTGGTAGTAGCTCGAGAGGAGCAACGGGACCACGAGCCCGAGCCCGATCGCGGCGGCCACGACCGCACGGCGGACCGGTGGGTTGTCGGTGGCGGGGACCGGCACGTACTCACGCGCGGCCGAGATGCGCTGCCGCAGGCGCGCTCCGGGGCGGAAGAGGATTGCCAGCGTCGCAAGGACGAGCGCGAACGTCACTGCATGTCCTGCGCCGGAATTCGACGAGAAGACGCGCGGATACGTCTCGGCGAGGCCGAGGAACATTGCACCGACCACCGTCCACGGCAGGCTCGTCAGCCGGCCGATGAGAGCGGCGGTGAACGCGTCGATCACCACGATCGTCAGCGAAATCGGATCGAAGTTGATGCGCGGCGTGATCAGGACTCCGGCAATCGCACCCATGGCGGAGCCGGCGACCCACGAGACCGCCATCACGCGGTTCACGTTGATCCCCCACAGGCGCGCCGCGTCGGGGTCGTCGGCAACGGCTCGCATCGAGGTGCCGAACGTCGTCCAGCGCAGCACCGCTGCGGTGCCGAACGCGAGGCCCAGAGCGACCAGAATGGTCGTGAACTCGTCCCAGCCGACGACCACCGAAGTGCCGGGGAACGTGAAGCCCCGGATGGGCGCGAGCTGAACCGGCCGGTGATACGCCGTCTGGCCCCAGATCAAGCCCGCGGCCGTTTGCAGAACGAGCAGCCAGCCGATCGTCACCACGACCTTGCTCAGTGCCGAGCGGCCGGCCAGGGGACGGATCGTGAAGCGCTCGATGACGTAGCCGATCGCGCCGCCGACGATGATTGCGGCGAGCAGTCCGACCACCGCCGGAGCCCCCATGACGGTGGAGACCTGGTACGCGATGAAGGCGCTGAACATCGACACCGCGCCCTGCGCGAAGTTCAGCACGCCCGAGACGCGATAGATGAGGACGAGGCCGATCGCCGCCATCGCGTAGACGCCGCCGAGCGTTATGCCGATGACGGTGTAGCCCGGAAGCAGACCCCAGTCGACTGACGCGAGCACGTCCATCTCCTAGGTGCTCATCCTCCGAAGCAGTTCCAGCCGGACGTGGTGTTCCACCGGCCGTTCGTGTTGTGGATCCACTGGAAGCAGTGCAAGGGGTCGTGGCTATTCCCTGGTCCGTACGAGATCGGCGTGGTGATGCCGCCGTCGTCGTAGTTCTTGAGGCCGTTGAGGGCGTTGACGAGGCTTTGCCGGGTAACCGGAGCGCTGCCGATGTTCTTGATCGCCTGCGCGAACACTTCGGCTGCCAGCCACTGGTAGGTGGTGTAGACATCGAGCGCGCCGAACTGATTCGGGTAATACGTGTGCACCGCGTTCAGGTACTGCGCGATCGCCGGCGTGTTCCCGTGGTCGAGGTACTCGAGCACCGGCGTCGCCGAGTCGGCGCCGAAGACCGCGCAGGCCGATCCGCAGCCGGAGTCGTACTGGGCGTTCGCCGACGCCTTATCCAGTCCGCCTCCGAGGACGGGCGGGTGCCAGTTCTGGCGCTCCATCGCCTGGAACAGGCGGGCGTAGGAGAACGGGTCGAGGAAGGCGGCCACCGACTGCGCGCCGGCCGACTGGAACTTGAGCGCGATGTCCGTGTAGTCGGCTTTCGTCGCGTCGACCGTTTCCACGTCCACCGGCGTGATCCCCTGCGCCTTCAGAGAATTCAAGAACGCCGTCTCGACCGGTTGGATGAAGTTGGCGTTGAGGAAGATGACCCCCGGCTTCTTGAGGCCGACCTGGCCGGCATGCGTGCCGAGTGCGGTCCCGGCGGTGACGAGGCTCGGCGTCGTCGGATACGACAGCGGCGACTGGAACTCCGCTGGCACTCCGAGCCCGCCGATGATCGGAACGCCCTGGCTGGTGAGATAGCCCGTCTCGGCCTGCTCGCCGGACAGCGACAGCCAGCCCACGATCGCGAGCACGCCCTGGCTGATCAGCTTCTGGGCGCATTGGTGGGCGGACGAGGGGTCGTACTTCGAGTCGCAGTCGATCAGCTGGAGCTTGTAGCCGTTGACTCCGCCCTGCGCATTGACGAGGTTGAAGTACGAGCGGACGGTGTCACGCTCGACCGTCGCGTCGACCGGCCCGGTTTCGTCGTAGATGCCGCCGACGGTGATGACGCCGCCGGTGACGGCCTTCTGCGGGGTGCTGCTCTGGCCCGGCGCGCTCGAGCTCGTGCCTCCTGAGCTCGTCGGCTTCGCGCCCGAGCTCGGCTTCCCGGCTGAGCTCGTCTTCCCGGCGGAGCTCGCCTTTCCGCCCAAGGCAGCGTTGTGGACGACCGGCGCGGCGCCGCGTTTGCCGTGCGCGCCGGAGGTACTACCACCGCTCGGTGTCAGCGTGCCGAGTGTGGCGCCGCTGCTTCTCGGCGTTCCCGTTGCGGAGCTGGAGCCGCTGGAGGGAGACGACGCATAGGACTGCCCGGCGACTGCGCCCGAGGCCGGCTGCGCTGCCGTAACGGTGCCGCGATGCCCAAATTCGTACGCGAGCGCCGCACCGATCGCGAGGGTCGCCACGACGTTGAGCGTCATGAAAATGATTGCAACCCGTTCCTTCATGGGTCATCTCCCTTTGGGCGTACGACGATGTCGTCTTGGCGCCCCTTGAGACCTCGCTCGAGGGCTTTTCCTCCATATCCAGATTGAGACGTTCGTAAAACGGCCGACTTCGCCACCTGGGTGCGGGCATTCGGGAAAACGCCGTAAGCGGCGCTTTCCGGAGCCTCTGACGGGCTCGAGCCGTGGACCCCGGCACGAGCTACTACACCGCGGTAATGGTCCCGAGCGATCGCCGCTCTCGCAAGCAGCGCAGCCGGCGCGACCCGGTCGCGCGAGAGCTCGGCCAGGCGCAGGCGGACATCATGAACGTCCTCTGGCGGCGTGCCGCCGGAGCGAGCGTTCCGGAGCTGCACGAGGAGATCCGCTCACTGCTGCTTCCCTTGAAGGCGATCGTCCTCAAGGTGCTGTCCGTCGCGGCGAGTTACGGCACGCTCGTCGTCGTCTTCCAGTGGTGGCTCGGCCAGGCGGTACTCGGCTGGATCCCGATCTTTCTCTTCGCGATCCTCTTCGGCCTCTCGATGGATTACGAGGTCTTCGTCGTGAGCCGCATGCGCGAAGCGTGGGACGGCGGCCTCGAGACCGGTCGTGCGGTAGGCGCCGGGCTCGCACGAACAGGTCCGGTCATCAGCGCAGCAGGTTGATCCATGATCGCCGCGTTCTCGGGCTTTGTCGTCGGCAGAATCGGCGACCTGCAGCAATTCGGCCTCGGGCTCGCAGCAGCGGTCTTCATCGACGCAACTGTGATCAGGCTGCTGCTCGTGCCGTCGCTGATGCAGATACTCGGTCGCGCAAACTGGTGGCTACCTCGTTGGGCAGCGCGTCCGTTGTTGTTCGAGCCGATACCGCTACGGCGGCCCTAGTCGGTCGCGCGGAAGCATCCGTGAATGTGGTCGTTGACGACGCCGACGTTCTGCATGAACGCGTACACGCTCGTCGGTCCGACGAAGCGGTACCCCTGCGCCTTCAGCTGTTTGGCGAATGACTCCGCTTCCGGAGTCGACACCGGTATCTCGGCGAGAGACCGCGGTGGGCGCTTACGGTCGATCTTGTAGGTCTTCGCCAGCTCGGCGAGACTCGGGGAAGCCGACATCATTGCGAGCGCGTTGTTGACGGTCGCCTCGATCTTGGCGCGGTTTCGGATGATCGACGCGTCCTCGACCAAACGGCTGACATCCCGCGAAGTCATCTTCGCAACCTTGGCGACGTGGAAGGCATGAAACGCCTTCTGAAACGCGTCCCGCTTCCCGAACACGATCTGCCAGCTCAGCCCCGCCTGGAATACGCCAAGGGTAAGAGCTTCGAATAGGGAGGACTCGACGTAGGTCCGATTGCCCCAAACCTTGTCGTGGTATCGCACGAGCGGCGTGTCGCCGGCGCCTGCCCACGCGCACCGCGTCTTTCCGTCGGGGCCGATGATGACGTCGCTGCTCACCTTCTTCTACCGCGGCGTCCCACTCTCGACCCAGCGCTCGAAGAGATCGACCTTCTCACCTGGCCACCGTCGACCCCATCCTTACCATGCGAGGACGCTTTCGATTGCCCCGAGCGAGTCGAGCCTCGTCAGGTGCGCTGCGGCCGCCGCGAATGCTTCACGGAAGCGCTCGCTCGTACGCACTTTCGGCGTGAACACCTCCTCGAGCTCGAGGAACACGAGTGGGTTGGCGAGCGACCGCTCGGCGAGCAGGGCCGCGCGCTCGCCGCGCGAGTCGGGCGCGCGCACCTCCGGCGGGACGGTCGCGAGGTAGCGCGCCCACGCTGCGAGAGCCAGTGCGGAGCAGACAACCGGGCCGCCGCGATCGATCTGCGTCTCGACGGTCGGGATGAGGAAGCTCGGGAACTTCGCCGTCCCGTCGATGCAGAGGCGGGCGATCTGGTCGCGGACGCCTGTGTTGGCGAACCGCGCGAGCACAGTCTCGGCGTACTCCTCAGCGGGATGGCCGGGAATCTCCGTCAGCGTCGGGATCACCTCCGTCGCGACGAGTTGCTCGAGGTAACGGCGTATTGCTGCGACCGCCACAGCCTCGTCGACGTAGACGATGCCGGCGAGCGCCGCCAGATACGCCAGGCAGGAATGGCTCGCGTTCAGCATGCGGAGCTTGTAGAGCTCCCAGTCGCGCACGCGCTCGGTGAACAAGGCGCCGGCGTCCTCCCACCGAGGGCGACCGGCGACGAACCGATCCTCCATCACCCATTGGCGGAACGACTCGCAGACGACCGGCCAGCCGTCGTCGACGCCGATCGCG
>DASSXM010000022.1:0-14666 GCA_035703805.1 Gaiellaceae bacterium
GTCGGGCGGGATCTCGGCAACCGCGGTCCGGGAGGGAGTGGAGACGTTGATGCCGCCGCTCGCGGCGGCGATCGCGAGCGCGGGCAGGAGTAGCAGCGCGCTTGCGGCGATCAGGGCTGGCTTGATCAGGGCTGCGCCTCCAGTTCGAGTTCGGCGAGCTCGGCCGGATCGCTGGTGACGAGCCGGTGCTCCGCCTTGCTCGCGACGACCTTGAGCGGGACGCGTTCTTCGCCGTGCTCGCTTGCGAGCAGGAGCAGGCCGCTGCCGGTCGGGCAGGAGAGCAGGTAGCGGCGCTCACCCGCGCTCAGGTGGAAGGCTTCGCCGATCCGCTCGATCGCCTGCGGCGCCTGCCGCAGCAGCACCTGCGTTGCGGCGTTGGCGATCACCGACTGGCCGAGTTCGGAGGCGAGCAGATCGCCCGCGTCCTGCGTGACGGTCGTCAGTCCGCACCAGCGCTTTCGCGCGCTCTTTGCCAGCCGGTAGAGGAACTTCGCGCCGGCCGGCTCGCGCATCAACAGCCAGGCTTCGTCGACGAGCACGCAGCGCTTGCGCAGCGGCCCTTCGAGCGACCGCCAGATCGCATCCAGGCAGAGCAGCAGTGCGGCTGCCTTGAGCCGGTCGGGAAGGCCGCGCAGTGAGAAGCAGACGAGCTGCCCGTCCGGCTTCGCCGAACTCGGTCGCGCGAACAGGGAGGAGTGCGAGCCGGTCGCGTACGGCTCGAGCCGTGAGGCGAGGCTCGTACCGACATCGCCGTCCGCGGCGAGCGCGCGCACCAGGTCGGTGAGCAGCGGCGCCGGACGAGCTTGCGTGGCGGGCTCGTCAGTGATGCCGGCGCTTGTGTAGGAGGCGCGGACGGCGCGTTCGAGTACCGGCAGCTCCTCGCTCGCGAGCCGGCCGAGCAGCAACTCGACGAGTTCGGCGAGGAAGAGCGTCCGCTCGGCGAGCGCGTGCCGGCCGCCGGTGGGAAGGTCGAGGGGGTTGAGTGTCACCGCGTCGTCGCCGGCGAGCGGCAGGTAGACGCCGCCGACTGCCTGGCAGAGGCGGCGGTACTCGTCCTCGGGGTCGAGCACGAACACCTGCACGCCCTCGAACAAGAGGCGCAGCGCCTCGAGCTTGGCGAGGTAGCTCTTGCCGGCGCCGGAGCGGGCGAGCAGGACGCTGTTGTAGTTCTCGCGCGCGAAGCGGTCGAGCAGCAGCGGCGCGCCGCTGGCGGTGAGGCCGTAGAGGATCCCGTCCGGGTCGGCGGACGGGTCGGCCGCGGCGAACGGGAAGCTCGCCGCGAGCGCTTCGGTGTCGAACGCGCGCCGGAGGCGGAGCCGGTCGAGTCCGAGCGGCAGCGTTGAGAGCCAGCCTTCGATCGGCCGGAAGCTCGCCGGGACGACGTGCAGCAGCAGCGAGGCGCAGATCGCTCGCAGCCGCTGCGTGCGCTCGTCGAGTTCGTCGCGGCTGTTGGCGCTGACGGAGAGGTAGAGGCCGCTGCGGAAGAGCTTGCTCTCGCCGCGCGCGAGCCGCGCCGCCAGCTCTTCAGCGTCCTCGGCGGCGGCAGCGACGGCCGGGTCGGAGAGGCGGCCGCGCTCGGCCTCGAGCCGGCGTGTCGACTCCAGGCGCGCGCGTTGCCGGCGCAGACGGTCGGCGGCGACCGGCGGCGGCACCGGCTCGATGTGCAAGGCGACGTCGGCGTCGCGGGCGGCGCGCAGCAGCGGCGCCAACCAGCCGCGGCTCACCTCGTGCGGGTAGCCGGTGACTGCGAAGCTGGCGTGCCAGCGCTCGCCGATCCGCACCCGGTCGTGCTCGAGCTCGAGCGCGGGCGGACCCAGCAGCGAGCCACTCGCTGTTGCCGATTGCCGCTCTGCTCGCCGCAGGCGATTCAGCATCGTGTGATCACCCCGTCGAGCGCGCAGCCCGCCGGCGGGCCGGGCGGATCGAAGGCACGCGCAAGTAAGGCCGCCGTCTGCTCACCATCGAGGGTGCTCAGCTGGACGCCGGCTGCACGCAGCAGCTCGGTTGTCTCTCCTGCGCGCCGCTCGAGTGTGCTGCGCGCGCCGGCTGCATCGCGCGCGCGCGTACATAGAAGGAGGAGAATCTCGCGGCGGCGCAGCTCGCCGCCGGCGGGCAGCTCGCGCAGGAAGCGGGCGTGCGAGTGAGCAGCTTCGACGAGCGTGGGTTCGTCCAGCGTGGCGGCCTTCTTGTCGAGCGC
Source organism: Gaiellaceae bacterium (assembly GCA_035703805.1). GTDB lineage: Bacteria > Actinomycetota > Thermoleophilia > Gaiellales > Gaiellaceae > Palsa-739. Next base: position 2,198 of record DASSXM010000022.1, read on the forward strand.
GGCGGCGCGCTCTGCCAGGTCGACCGGCTCGCTGCGCACGTAGATCGCGACCGGTTCGGTCACGCTGTTCAGGAAGCGACCGAACGCCTCGACGAGCGCCGCCTGCTCTTCGTCGCTCTTCAGCGCGAAGCTGCCGCTCGCCGAGCGCAGCCCCAGGCAGAAGCTGCCGTCGCAGAGCTCGACCAGCCCCGAGCGAAAGACGGTGCGGATGGGCAGGTCGAGCGGCGCGGCGGACGTGCGGCGCGGTTCGCCGGAGAGCGGTGCCGGCAGGCCTTCGGGGGCGAGCAGCCGCCTGCGTGGCTTGGCGAGGTAGCGGGTTGCGCAGCGGGCGAGCCGGTCAGCCGGCAGTCCGTCGCGCCGACCGAGTGCGAGCACGCTCCCGGCGATCACGACCGGGCCGCACAGCGCGAGCGCGATCGGGAGCGGCAGCGCCGGCGCGGCGAGCGTGTAGAGCGCGTAGGCGATCAGCGCGGTCGCGCCGAGCAGGCAGAGCTGCCGCGCGGTGAGGCCGAAGGCCAGCTTGTCCTCGAGCTCGACATCGGCCGGCAGCCGCACCCTCGATGAGACCGTCGGCTCGCTCACGTGAAGAGCGCCTTCCTGCCGACCCGGGCGAGCACGTAGGTGCGCGCCGCCTGCCCGACCATGGTGCGCCGTCCGGAGAAGGCGAGGTCTTTCGCCCAGCACGGGATCCGGATCAGGATCCAGAACAAGCAGAGGCAGACGAGCAGGTCGATCAGGTTGCCGGTGACCGACAGCCCGAGCGCTTGCCGGCCGCCCGAGTTGAAGAACACGCGCACTGCGGTCGCGAGCACGAGCGCCTGCGCGACCTGCACACCCAGGGCGGCGGTCATGCCGCGCCACCACAGGCGGGCGATTCCGTCGGTCTGCGGCAGCGCGTGGGTGATTAGGAGCAGCGGCGCGCCGGCGATCAGGATCAGCACGACGGTCGCGCGAACGATGTAGAGGATCAGCAGCACGACCGCGAGCGCTGCGGCGAACAGGCCGAGCAGGATCACGAAGATTCCCGAGCCCGCGACCGCGCCGAGGATGGAATCTTTGAGCTGCAGGCTCGCCTGCGCTGGGTCGACGCCGCCGGCGAGAAAGCCGGCGGAGAGCGAGTTGGCGAACGCGATTAGCTGTCCGGAGAGCGACAGCGACGCGTTCGCCGCAACGGCAGCGATGACGATCCGCGGCAGCGCGTCCTTCAGCGCGTAGCGGCTGTGCAGCGTCTCGTTGGTCATCAAGAGTGCACCCGCCGCAAGCAGGAAGAGCACGAGCAGTCCGTCGGCGATCCCGAGCGAGATCAGCCAGATCTGTCCCACCTCGCCCTGCCCTGCGACCTGTGGTGTCGCGAGTACCGTCTTGCCGATCAGGTCGAGCATCGGGTTCAGCGCGTCGGTGACGAGCCCGCGGAACCAGGCGTCGATCCCGTAGCGCATCCGGCCGGGAATGTCCCACCAGGCCGGCTTGCTCTCCTTGCCGACGTCTACCTGCCCGCCCGGCGTGCTGCCAGGCTGGCCCTGGTCGACGGGCAGCGGCGGCCCGACCTGGATCCCCGGCCCGGGCGCACTCGGCGTTGGCGGCTGCGTCGCGGTGGCGACGGTCGCGGTGGGGATGGTCGCGGTCGTGGACGTCGCAGCGGGCGGGTCGGCGAACGCGGCCGCGCCGACAACGAGCAGCACAACCGCGGCGAGCGCCGCGACGAAGAGCGTGCGCCGTTTCATCCGCCGACGATCCGCTGCACGATCGAGACCAGCACCGGTGCGAGCAGCGCGAGCGCGTAACCGATCAGCGCGGCGCGGATCGAGCTCTTGGCACGCTCATGCGAGCCGGGGTCACCGGCGGCGAGCAGGTAGCGGACGCCGCCGACCATCAGCAGCAACGTCGCTAGCGCCGCCAAGAGCCCGGTGATCCAGACGCGCAGGTTGTCGATCACCTGGTTCAGGTCGCTGGCAGCGGCAAGCGCTGCCGGCGCGCTGATCAGAGCGACCGCCGTCACGAGCACGAGCGTGGTGATGAGTCGTTTCTGCATCTCCTCCTTCCTTCCGTGGGTGTGGGTGCCCGGGCGTCGGCGCCGGATCTGAGCGGGCCCTTTCACCTCCTTGGCTGTAGGTCGGTGACGGCTCCTCCGCCGGCGCTGCCCGTGAGTCCGGCGCCGATTACCCGAGCACTACAGACAGGCCCTTTTCGACCCCGAGAAGTCACAGGCACGTGTCCGAGGAAGAGCAGAAGCCGCTTCTCCGCGCGCAACCGCCGCACGTTGAGCGTGTGGTAGGCGATGCCTACGTCCTCTGCGAGCGAGTTCAGGTCGATGCCGTCGACGCGCGTGCGCAGGATCAGTTCGGCTTCCTCGTCGCTGATCGCAGCGGCTGCAACGGCGCGCTGGAGTAGCTGCTCGACATCGCTGTCGCACCGCGTGGATGCCTCGCGGTCGACCGGCAGTTCGTTGCTGAAGCGGTCACGGTCGCGCCGCTCGCGCTTCAACTCGCGCGTTGTCTTCTTGAGCGTGTCGAGCAGCGTGTTGGCCGCGATCCGCTCCGGCCGGCGCTCGAGCGGGTAGTGGCGGATCCGCTCCCAACAGTGCGCAAGCAGTGCTGACCAGAGCTCGTCGCGCTCACCCGCCTCGAACAGGATCCGGCGCGCAAGCGTCTTCAATCCGGGCAAGAGTGTTTGCAGCACGACGCGTGCGGCGAGCGGGTCGTTCCGCGCCTGCCGCACGAGCGCGGACAAGATCTCGTCCCGTGCTCGATGCTGGCCGCGGAGGCTGTCCAGATGTCGCAGCAGCTGCTGTGGGGTCGCGAAGCCCGCGAGCACCGGTTCTTCTTCGGACCACGCCTGCAAGCGGAGGCGCACGGGCCCGGCGGCGAGCGCCGGCCATTCGGCTTCGAGCCGCTCAATCAGGTCTTGCTCTTCTGCGGGCCTGGGGTTGCGGTGCGGTGCGGTCTGTGATTTTTCGCCGGCTGAATCGGCCTGTCTTAGAGGGTCGCCCGACGTTTGTGGACCGGAGTGTTTGGTCCACTGCCTGCCTATGCCCGCTGACAGTCCCGCTCTGCGGGAAGCGGGCTGCTGGCCGGTTCGGACGTTCTTTTCGGCTTCGAAGGCCACGGTGTCTCCTTCCGTTCGCTGAAGGAGTCGAGCGTCGCGGCCGTCGCTGACCGGGAACTTGCGCGTCGGCCGACACGAAGCCGACTCGCGCCGGCGGCGGGCGGCCCGCCTGGCAACGGTCCGGCTGGCCTCGTCGGGCGGGCCGTTGACTCGTGTTAGGACGGCCACGGACGGGGTATGTGGTTTGAAAACAGTGCCCGTGTCGGCTCCGGGTCGGCTGCGTGTCAGCCCGGTGTCGGTGACGGGTCAGTCGTCGGCGGTATCAGGTGAGCCCATGAACGGCCGCTTCAACAGGCGAAGGGAAGGGCGGAGCACTCAGCAAGAGCGGCCGCCTGCCCTTGCCGCCGTCGACGCCGATCGCCCGCGCCTCCGCAGCCGCCCAGACCAGAACGGCACCTCGACCCGATCGCGGCGCCCGCACCGGCTGGCGCAGCCGCTGCCACTCGCGGCCGTCCTTCTGATCCTGCTCGCACTGATCGGGTACTGGTCGGTCTACAACCAGACGACACGGCGGACGCAGGTGCTCGTCGCCGCCCATGCGCTGCCGGCCGGCCGGGTTCTCCGCTCCTCCGACCTCGCTCGGAGCGGGCTCGCCGCCAGCAAACAAGTGCTCTCCACCTTTGTGCCGGCGAGCGAGCAGAACCTACTCGTGGGGCGGGCGCTGAAGGCGCCGGTTTCGGCCGGCGCACCGATCCCGGCCGCGGCACTCGCCGGTGCGCGCGGCGCCGGTGACTCGCTGACGCTGGCGGTGCCGGCGATGCACGCGCTCGCCGGCCAGCTCGCACCAGGCGACCGCGTGACCGTGCTCGCCACCTACACCAGCGGTAACGGACAGGCGCAGACACGCGCCGTCGCGCGAAACCTCGAGGTCATCGCCGTCGGAAGCGCCTCCGGCTTCGCCGCCAGTAGCCAGACGATCCCGGTCACGGTCGCTCTTCCCGATCCGTCGCTCGCGAGCGCGCTCGCACTCGCCAACGAAGCCGGCAAGCTCGACCTTTTGCGCGAGGGCGGCGCTGGTGCAAACGCACCGATTCCAGCTGCGAGCGCACCCGGAGCGGCGCCGTGAGTGATGACGATCACCCAAGGCTGCTGCTGGGTCTGACGCCACTCGCCGAGCGCCAAGTCGAAGACGAGCTGTTTGGCTCCGAACAGTCCGTCGCGATCGTCGGCAGCGCACCCGACGCGGGCGAGCTGCTCGTTCTCGCCGAGCGCCGCCACGCCGACGCCGTGCTTCTCTCACCCGAGCTTCCCGGACTCGACGCCGGCGGCTGCGCACGGCTGCGCTCGCACGGGCTGCGGCTGATCGGCCTCGCCCTCGACGACCGCAACGCAACCGCGCTCGACACACTCGGCGTCGACACCATCCTGCAGCCGCCACTCGCCGGCAGCGACCTTTCCGGTGCGTGCACGGACGCGCCGACAGCGGAGGCGCCGACCGAGCGAGCACCAACACGGACACACGTCGAGCGGGGAGCACGCTCCGAGCGGTCGGGAAGCGTGCTCGCGGTCGTGCCCGCGAGCGGATCCCCGGGCGCGAGCGAATGCGCAGCCTCGCTCGCCGCGCTCGCAGATCAGCGCTGGTCCACACTCCTGCTTGAACTCGACCTCCTCGACGGCGCGCTCGCGCTTCGCCTCGGCGCCGACCCGCAGCTCGGTTCGCTGCTCGGACTTGTTCGCGGCCAAGCAGCCGACGGCGCACTGGACGACCTGCTGCCGCGCTGGACCACTGCCGCTGACCATGGTTGGCCGCCGGTCCTCGTCGCACCACCCGATCCGCAGGTGCACATCGACGAGATTGCGCGGCCGGGCGCGATCCGCGCCGCCCTGGAGGCCGCCGCCTCCGTCTACCCGTTGGTCGTCGTCGATGTCGGTGCACTGCTCGCCGTTCCCGGTGAGCTTCCGAAAGCAGTGCGCGCCCACCGCGAGGCGCTGCTCACCGCCGACGCTGTGCTGCTTGTGATCGGCGCCCGCGAGCAGCAACTGCGCGCCGGCCGCGCCCAGCTCACTCTGCTGCTCGACGAACTCGGGATCAAGCGCGAGCAGCTCCGGATCGCGGTCAGCGGCCTCGGCGCACCCGGTACCGGCAGCAAGCACGAACTAGAACAGGCAATCGGCGAGCAGCTCGCTGAACTACGACTCGCAGTCGACGCCTGGTTGCCCCACGACGCCCGCGCCGCAACGCGCGCACGCCGCACAGGCGCGCCACTGGCGCTCGCTCGTCCGCGCGGACGATACGCACGCGCACTGCGCGGCCTCATCGACGAGGTGCTGCTACCGAACCAGCCGGTCCCGCGCGAACGCAAGACACGCCTGCCGGTGCCGACCAAGCTCGCCGCGACAGCTGCCAACACACACGACGAAGAGGTGGCGCTGCCATGGCGCAGCTAGCGGCGGCCGAACGCGTCCGCGCCCAGGTCGAAGGCGCACTCACCGCCAACCAGGTGAACCTCGCTTCGCCAACGGGCCGAGAACGGGCGGAGGCGCTGATCGAGGAAGCACTCAGCGCCTACCAAGCAGACGCCCTCACCACCAACGGCGACGGCTCACCGGAACAGCTCGAGCAGATCCGGCGCGAACTACGCGACGATCTTCTCGGCCTCGGCCAGCTCGCCGAACGAATGCTCGCCGACGAAGACGCACAAGAGTGGATGGTCAACGGGCCGCGCCGGATCTTCAAAGACACCGGCGAGCGGATTGAGCGCGTCACGGACATCGCGCTTCCCGACGATCGCGCCGCGCTGCGCATCCTCGAACGGCTGCTCGAGCACGTTGAAGGGAAACGCCTCGACCGGATCACACCCCTGATCGAAGCCCGCCTCCCGGACGGATCGCGACTCACCGCGGCGATCCCGCCGATCAGCTCGAACGGGCACGTGATCTTCACCATCCGCCGCTTCCGCCTTCGCGCGAACACGCTGGCCGAGCTCGTGCCGCTCGGGATGCTGAGCCAGCAGGCGGCCGACTTCCTCACTGCTTGCGTTCGCGCCCGGAAGAACATCGTCGTCGCCGGCCCCGTCTCCTCCGGCAAGACCACACTGCTGAACGCGCTCGGCGGTGCTATCCCCGGCTCCGAACGCGTCGTCGTCTGCGAAACCGGCGCCGAGCTCAGGCTCCCCGACGTGCTCCACAACTGCGTCGCTTACGAATCACGGCCCGACAGCCCTGATGGGCTCCCGGGCGTCAGCCTCGAGCAACTCGTCTCCAGCGCCCTGCGGCTCAACCCGAGCCGGATCATCGTCGGCGAATGCCGCGGCCCCGAGACGATGGCGATGCTCTGGGCCTTCGCCACCGGCCACGCGGGCATGACCAGCGTTCACGGCGAATCCGCCGATCACGGCGTGCGCAACCTCGCCCGCTTCGCCCTCACCGCCGGCGCACACATCACCACCGAACAGGCACTCGACTGGCTGCGCGAGATCGACATCGTCGTCCACTGCACACGCCCTTCGACCTACGAGAACGGCGAGCAGCGCTTCCTTCCCCGCCAAGTCGACGAGATCGTCGAAGTACAAGGCGTCGAAGGACACCGCCTCACCGCCAACCCGCTCTTCGAAGACACCGGCACGAACCTGACATGGCTCGGAACCGGACCACGCTTCCTCGCACAACTCGAACACGCCGGGTTCGCAGCATGAGATCCACTGCGGCGATCGGCGCCGTTCTGCTCGCGCTTGCTGCAGCCGCGTGTGGGGGCAGCAGCGCAAGTCCGCCGACGCAACCTTCTACGGCTGCCATTACCGGGACGTCGACCGATTCCAATGCTGCGCTCGATCTTGCTGTCCAGCGAGCGCTTCGCGCGAACTATCAGCTGTCCAGCTACGTGCTCTGGCACAACGTGCTACCGGTCGATGCACAGCGGTCGACGCGCGGACCGGCTCTCGCAGCATTGCGCAATGCCGCGGCGCAGCGTCGTAAGAGTGGCATTCGGATCAGGCCGGTCACTGGACGCTTGACGATCGCGTCGGTCGTAGTCGACCCCTCGTTCACGCGAGCCACCGCGACGACCGTTGCCTCTGGACGCGTTCGGCCGTATGAGAATGGTCGTGCAGAACCACGCGCGATAGCGGTACACGAGCGGGCGCGCGTCCAGCTGCATCGACTAGGACGCTCACAGCAGTTCGTCGTCTGGCAGGTGACTGTGCTGCGATGACCAGAACGCGCGGCACGCTCCTGCTTCTGGCGCTTGCGTTCTCGCTCGCAGCCCCGGTCGCGGCGAATGCCGATGGCGGCATCAAGGTCGGCTGGTACTCCCAACAAGTTCGCCCGTCACGCGCAGCGGTCGGAAGCCACATTCAGGCGTCCGCGGCTCGAGCACCGGCGGCGCGCGAAAGAGGCGGCACCCCGGCTGGAACCGCACAACGAGTCGTTGTGACGATCAGGACTGCCCACTCTGGCGCGAACCTGCCGCCGCCTTTCCCGCCGCTCTCGACGAGTTCGCCGATCCTTCGTCACCAGCATCCTTTTGGCCCGGGCAGTTTCTGGTACACGGACGCCGCGGGGCATGCATGCCAGTACGTCCCCGACAGTGTTACGCCCTGCTTCACGCTCGTTGGCCCGGGGACAAACAGTGGTGCTGTCCGGCTGTCGCCGTCGGCGGTCGCGGAGTCGTTGACGCGGCGTGTTGAACTCGCCCCGGGCGAGATCAACACGAGCCCTTCGCGTGCCGGCTTGACCGGCGCGCCATCGTGGTTCTGGCTCGATCCGGCTCCGCACCGGCAGTCGTTGTCGATCTCCCTCGCCGGTGAGACGGTGAACGTAATCGCCGACCCGACGGTCGAGTGGCGCTTCGGCGACGGCGCCACGTTCGACGGCGGCCCCGGCATCCCGTATCAAGCGGACGCCTCGCCAGCCGATGCGATCCAGCACGCCTATGAGACGCGCTGCCTTCCCGGCGACCAGGGTCACGACCCGTACGTGCTCGCGAGCTGCAGCCAGGACGGCTACTCAGTCGAGGCGCTCGTCATCTGGCACATCACCTACAGAGCCGCCGGTCCGGTAGGCGCGACCGGGACGCTGCCGACGCGCACGACAGACACCTCGACCTCGTATCCGGTGAGCGAATCTCGCGCGTTCCTCGTTGCCGGAGGCGGACAGTGATCGGTGCGCTGCTTGCCCTCTGCTTCGCCGCCGGTGTCGGCCTGCTCGTCGTCGGCCTCTCGCGCGAACCGGAAGAGGTCGACCTCGCGCGCTGGCGCGAGCGCTTGCTTTCCCGCCGGGAGAGCATGCCGCTGCCGGCGTTGCCGCTTGGCGGGCTCTCGGCAGCTCTTGCCTTGATTGCAGCCGCGTTCGTCTGGTCGCTGGTGGGCGTGCCCGTTCTCGCCTTGGCCGCCGCAATCGCAGGTGCGTACGCGCCGCTCGCTTGGGCGCACCGGGCGGCGGAGCGCACGCGGCGCGAGCGGGAGCGGGCCTGGCCGGCGGCGCTGGCACAGCTCTCAGATGCACTCGAGGCAGGGATCGCATTCCCTGCGGCTGTCTCGCTACTCGGTGATGCGGGGCCGGTGCCGTTGCGGGCGGAGTTCACGTCGTTCCAGGCACGACTTCGCGCCGCAGGTTTGGAGGCAGCGCTGGATGGGCTTGCGCGAGCGGGAGAACGGACCTCGGATACGGTCGCATTGCTGCTGCGCGCCGGGTTGTTGGAGTTGCCGGCGGGCCGGCTGGCGCCGCTTCTGCGCGAGCTGTCGGAGATGTTGGCGGAGCGGTTCGAGGCGCGCGAGAAGGCACGCACGCGCGCCTCGTCATTGCAGGTGGAGGCGGCCGTGCTGGCGTTGAGTCCGATCGTGCTGCTGCTTCTGCTCGGCGCCGCCTCCCCCGGCTACCTCGATGCGTACAAGACGGCGGCGGGGACGATCGTCGCGACCGTCGGCAGCGCGCTGATCTTCGGCTGCTACCTGATGATGCGCCGGCTCGGCCGCGTCCCCGAGCCGCGCCACACGAGGACGCCGCGATGAACACGACGCTGTTCTTGTCAAGCGCCTCGTTCGTCATCGGCGGCTTGCTGCTCGTCACGCATGTGCTCGCGGGGCGACGCGAGCCACTGGCCGTACGACTCGCCCGCGCCGAAGGCCGCCTCGACGAGCTCGTCTCGCACGGCGGTGCCGTCCAGCTCCCCGGCTGGCTGACCGGCATGCGACAGACCTACGAGCGTGACTTGCGCCGCGCCGGCGGCGAGAAGACGCTCCGGCGCTTCTTCGGCGAGAAGCTGCTGCTTGCCTTCGCCGCCCCGTTCGTCGTGTTCGCTCCGTTCGCGGCCGCGACGGGGCGGTTGCCGAGTCTCGCGTTGGTCGTGTTGCTGGCGGCCGGCGGTTTCTTCGTTCCCGACCTGTTGCTGCGCCAGCAGGTCAAGCAGCGGCGGGAGGCGATCTTTCTTGACTTGCCGGAGGTGATCTCGGTGCTCTCGCTCTCACTGGGTGCCGGCCAGTCGCTGCGGCAGGCGCTCGAGCTCGCCGGCCGCGACTGCGCCGGACCGCTCGGCGCCGAGCTTGAGCGGGCGCTGACGCTCGCCCGGCAGGAGCGCGGCCTCTCGGAGCGGGAGGCGCTTGTGCGGGTCGCGCGCGAGGCGGGCGAGCCGACGTTCACCCGCTTCTGCGAACTGCTCGCCGTGAAGGAGAGTCCCTACCTCGACTTTCTGCGCCAGCAGACACGGGAGGCACGCGCCGAGCAGGCGCGCTATTTGGAGCGCGCGGCCGACCGCGCCTACCTGGCGATGCACGCACCGCTCGCCCCGCTACTGGCGGTGCTGGTGCTGCTGCTCGCCTACGGCTTTCTCAGGTTCCTTGCCCACACCGTCTAAGAAGGAGGACGGATCGATGATCGACGCACTCTGGTTCCGGCTCTTGGGTTGGGCCGAGCGCATCCGCCGCGAGGAGCGCGGCGACAGCCTGGTCAACTGGGTCGTACTCGCCGTTGGCCTCGCCGCCGCCGCTGCGGCCGTGGTCGCGCTGCTGCGGCCCGCGCTCGAACAGGCCGCTCAGAGCATCGCCAACTTCATCAGCGGCGGATAAGGCGGTGCTCGGATGCGGTCGCTCGCACGTCGACTTGAACAGGAGCGCGGGCAGGCCCTGATCGAGGGTCTGCTCGCGCTCGGCCTCGTCCTGCTCGTGGTCGCGTTCGCGGCCGAAGCGATCGCCTACGCCCATACCCGCTCGGTCGCCGAAGCCGCCGCCCAGGACGGCGCCCGCGCCGCCGCCGCGGCAGGACCGCAAGCCGGCATCGACCGGGCCGACGCTGTCCTCGCCGCGGCAGGCGGCGCCGGCGCGGCGATGCACGCGAACGTCACCGTCAACGGTAACGAAGTCACGATCACCGTCAACGGCCAAGCGCCCCATCTCTTCAACGTGCCACTGGTTCTGCCAGCAGTCGCAGCGAGCGCAAGCCTGCCGCTCGAGCAATACCCGGCCGACGAACAGGCGGCGACGACACCATGACTCTGCTGCGAGACCTCCGTGGCGAGGAAGGCGAACTTGGGCTCGTCTCGGCGCTGCTGCTACTTGCCGGGGTTCTGCTTCCGATCATGTTCATCGTCGTCGCCTTCGCCCGCATCGAGAACGGGCGGCTCGCCGCGGCACAGGCTGCCCGCGACGCCGTCCGCGCCGCCGTCGAAGCGCCAACCGCGACCGGTGCACAACAAGCAGCCGACGACGCCATCGCGCGCGCCGAGATGCAAAGCGGCGTTCCACTCCAGCTGCAACTCGACGGGACGTTCGCGCGCGGCGCCGTCGTACACGCGCAGACGAGCGCACAGATTGACCTCGCTTCGCTTCCCTTCATCGGTCAGCTCGGCACGATCACCGTTCACGGCAGCGCGGCCGCTCCCGTCGACACCTACCGAAGCCTCGTCGGAGACAGCTCGCCGTGAACCGCGCCCTCCCGACCCGGTTTGGCGGTGAACGCGGCTCGGTGCTGATCACCGGACTGTTGCTAACGCTCGCGCTGCTGATGGTGCTCGGCACCGCGGTTGACATCGGCCACGCGTTCATCATCCGTCGCGACCTCAGCTCACTCGCCGACAACGCCGCGCTCGCCGGCGCACAACAACTCGACCAACGAGCAATTCACGAGGGCCGACTCGCACTCGACCCCCAACAAGCACAAGCCGCTGCGCTCTCAACAATGAGCGGCGAACCCGGCGTTCAGGTCCAGGCCGACGCCACTCCGGCTGATGTCCACGTGCAGGTCACGCGACGTTTCCCGACGATCCTCCTTCGCCTGGTCGGGCTCGCCGACCTGACCGTCTCCGCGCAAGCCGACGCGGCCCCACGCGCCCCATGACGAAGCGCACACTCATCGTGCCAACGGCTGGCAGCGCGACCTTCGCGAGCGCCGGACTGCTGGCGAGTACGAGCCCGCTCACGCTGGCGCGCCTCGCCGTGCTGGGTGGCGCGCTCGCCGCGGCCTCGTTCTACGACCTCACGCAGCGGCGGATCCCGAACCGGATCGTGCTCCCCACGGCGGCCGCATGCGCGGCGCTCACGCTCGCCGCCGGCGCGCCGCTCCTCTCATTGCTTGCTGGGCTCGCGACCGTCCTGCTATTCCTTGTCGTCAGTCTGCGCTGGCCGGCGGCGCTCGGGATGGGGGACGTCAAGCTTGCCCTTCTCCTCGTCCTCGGACTTGATGGAAGCGCCTTGCGCGCGCTCGCGCTTGGGCTCGCGCTCGCTGCACTTGCCGGCTGTGCACTCGTAGCTCGGCACGGCAGGACGGCTTTGAGAGCCTCGCTGCCTCTTGCGCCGTTTATCGCGGCCGGTGCTCTCGTGGCGGTGGTCGTGTGATCGGCCGGACGCTGATCACACGCCGGCTCGAAGCAACACTCGCCGTGACGGCGTTGCTGCTCGTGCTGGTACTTAGCTGGGAGCTGCGCCCGGCGCTGCCCGAGTTCCCGCAGTCGTTCTCTGCGCCGTTGCCGTCCGGCACGATCGGCGCCACACTCGAGCTCGCCGCCTGGATCGTCTTTGTACTGCTCGATCTCGTGCTCATCCGAAAGGTGCTCCAGTTCGCAATCCGGCGGGAGCCGACCCGAACGGAGTTACGCCTGCGTCATGCATTCGTACAGCACGAGCGTTCTTCGATCGACGGACCGCTCGATTGGCGGGCGCACGCGGCGCCGCTCGCCCCGCCGGTCCTCCGCCTCCCCGCACTTCGTGAAGCTGCCCAACTAGAGCCGACGGGATCGCAACGCCACCGACACGGTGCGCGCGAGCTTCCTACGTCCGTTGAAGTCGCAATAACTGACACTGGCGACGAGCGGCTCGGCATTCTCCTTCTTGGGCCACTCGAGCTAACCGGCTGCAAGAAGAAGCAGCCGCGGCGGCAAGCGACAGCGGAGCTCATCGCGTACCTCGCAGTGCAGCGGCGTCCAGCAACCCGCGAT
>DASSXM010000108.1:0-5743 GCA_035703805.1 Gaiellaceae bacterium
CCCCCCCCCCACTCGATGCCTACGCGATCGTTACGTACTTGCCGTTGATGACCTTGAAGATGTGGAACTGCGCTCCTGCAACGTCACCGTTGGCCGTCAGCTTGACCGGGCCGATGAGCGACGAGGTGAGCGACACCTTCAGAACGGCAGCGCGGACCGCAGCCCGGCTGATCTTGCCGTGGGCGCACACCTTCGTGACCGCCGCGGCATACATCTGTGCGAGTACGTAGTTCGGTGCACCGAACGGGCTGGTGGCACCGGGGAATTGCTTGTGGAACGCCGTGACGATCGCGTTGTCTGCCGGAATCGTCGTCACGTCGGGGGCGAAGAACGAGATGAGCGCCCCTTCGGGGTTGAACTTCGACGAGTCGAACGTGCCGTCGCTCCCGAACACGACCGCGGTCTTGCCCTGCGCCTTCAGCTGCTGCGCGAAGAGCTGGGCCTCGGACGCGACCTGGAACGGCAGGAACACGACCTTCGTCTTGTTGTCGACCTTCGCAACGAGCGACGAGAAGTCGGTCGCCTTCTGGCTGACCGATTCACGATCGACCTTGAGACCCGAGGTCGCCGACAGCGCCTGGCCGACGATGTCGGCGAGACCTGTCGAGTACGACTCCTGGTCGTCGACGATCATCACGGTGTCACCGTGCGTGACGCCGAGCTTCGACGTCATGTATGCGGCGTCGGTCGGGCCCTGCACACCGTCGTTCGGCACGTCCCGGAAGAAGAAGCCCTTCCAGGTGCCGTCCGTGAGCGAGACGCGCGTCGCCGAACCCGATGCGAACGCGAGGCCCGCCTTCTTCAAGATCGGCGCGGCGGCCTGGACCTGATCGCTACCCGCGGGGCCGATCACGCCCACGATCTTCGAGTTCGAGGCGAACGACTGCGCGCCCGTCGCGGCCTTGGCCGGGTCGAGCTGGTCGTCGAACTGGACGAGGTGGATCTTCAGCTTGTGCGTCTTGTTCCACTGGGTGAAGTAGAACTGCGCCCAGTGCAGCTGATCGCTGCCGATGGAGCCCGCAGGCCCGGTGATCGGCGCAGTCATGCCGATCTGCACGTTCGAGCAGGACGCGGCGGATGCCACAGCCGTCGCCCCAGGGCGAGCCATGGCAGACGCCACGATCGCGAGCGCGGCCGCAGCGGCCAACGCGGCGATCACTCCAATGCTCCGTTTCTTCACTCTTGCCCTCCTTGTGAAAGCCCGCTTAATCGGGCGACTCTATAGGGTGGCACCGATTTGAGGTACCTGCTGCACAGTTCCGATGCACTGTTCGGGCCGGATACAGGTTGCGACGCCTTTGAGCAGCGTTTGTTGCGCTTTTCCGGGCCGTCAGGCGCACAGGGGGACGCCGAGGGCGACGAGGTGCTCTACGTCCTTTCGGGCAGCGGAGCGCTCTCGCTCGCGGGCGAGCGCTCTGACGTCGCCGCGGGAAGCGCGGCCTACGTCGCCCGCGGCACGCCGTGGAGCGTCGAGGATGCGGACGACCTCGTCGTCCTCTCCGTGCTCGTGCGCGACCCGATTCCGGCGGACGGCCGGACGCATGTCGTTCTCGGTGCAGCGGAGACGGAGAACGCGACAGCAGGGCGGCAGTTCCAGCTCCTCGCGACCCCGGCGATCGGCTGCGCGAGCGTCACGCAGTTCATCGGGATCATCCCTGTCGGCCGGGCACCCGATCACTTCCACACGTACGAGGAGGTCGTCTACGTCCTCGACGGCACCGGCGCGCTGCACATCGACGGCGAGAGCGAGGAGTTGCGCGCGGGCTCGGTCGTGCACCTGCCGGCGCGCCTCGTGCACTGCCTCGAGAACGTCGGCCCGGGCACGATGCGCGTCCTCGGAGTCTTCCGCCCAGCCGGCTCGCCGGCGGAGGCGTATTACCCCGACGGCACGCCGGCGCAGTACTGATGCCGCGGATCGAGCGCACCGCAGAGATCGGCTGGGAGGGGAACCTGGCGCGCGGCGCCGGCACGATCAGCGCCGGCAGCGGCGCGTTCTCCGGTCTCGGCTACTCGCTCGCGACGCGCGTCGGTGCGCCTGAGGGGAAGACGAGCCCCGAGGAGCTCCTGGCGGCCGCGCACGGCGCCTGTCTGACGATGTCTCTCGCGGGCGAGTTGAGCCGGGCGGAGACGCCGCCGGGCCGCATCCACACGACGTGCATGATCGTGATGGACGAGGTCCCTGGCCAGGGTCACCAGATCGTCGGCTCGCACGTCGAGCTCGTCGTCACCGGAGACGGCGTCGACGATGCCGGCCTGCAGGCCGCGCTCGCGAAGGCGGACGAAGGCTGTCCGTTCTCCGCCCTGCTTCGGCGCGCGGGCGCCGACGTGCAGAGCTCAGCCCGTCTCGGCTAGCGCGGCGCGCGGGCGGAGATAGAGGTACTCGTACGCGAGTGCCGCGACGAGTGCACCGGCCACGGGGCCGACCCAGTAGATCCAGCCGTCGCTCCACGAGTTGCCGACGAGCTGCGGGCCGAACGCGCGTGCAGGATTCATCGCCGCGCCGGTCAGCGGCCCGCCCATGAGCACGTCTATCGTGATCGTCAGCCCGATCGCGAGGCCGGCGATGGACTTGAACGCGCCGCGCGGGTCGACGGCGGTCGCGAACACGGCCCATACGAGGAAGAACGTCATGATCATCTCCAGCACGACCCCGCGCCCAGCGCCGATCCTTGCGACACGCGGGACGGCGGCGAGGAACGCAGGCTTGTGCAACAGCCAGCGGAGGCCGGCGGCGGCAACGGTGGCGCCGGCGAGCTGCGCGACCAAGTACACGACGGCGAGACGCATGCTGATGCGGCGCGTCGCAAGGAAGCCGAGCGTGATCGCGGGGTTGAAGTGCGCGCCGGAGATGTGGCCGAGGTTCGTGACCATGATCCCGATGGCAAGACCGTTCGCTAGGGCGACGGCGACGATGTCGTTGCCCGAGACGATGCCCGCGCCGCCGCCGATGAAGATGAGCGTGAACGCGCCGACGAACTCGGCGACTGCGCGGCGGCCGGTGGTCTCCTCCATCGCCTGCGGAGGCTAGGCGTGGCTCCGGACGGAATCGCTACGGTGACCGCGTGACCGGATTCGAGGTCGAGTGCCCGCACTGCCACAAGACGTTCTCGGCCGAGCTGCTCGAGGGAGCCGCCGAGCGCTATCGCGGCTTCAAGTGCCCGCACTGCAAGCTCTTCGTCCCCGCCGAGCGGGCGGACGCAGAGCAGGACGGCCTGAGCAAGCCCGTCAGCTGACGGCGTCGCGCAGCGCCTGCGCTTCCGGCAGGTGCTCGAGCTTCTTCAGCGTGTTGTTCTCGATCTGACGGATGCGCTCGCGTGTGACGCCGAATGCGCGGCCGACCTCTTCGAGCGTGCGCGGCGGGCCGCCGCAGAGGCCGAAGCGGAGCTCGATCACCTGGCGCTCGCGGAGCGGGAGCGCACCAAGCGCGCTCTCGATGTCCTCGCGCCGCAGCGAGAGCTGTGCGGTGTCGAACGGCGACTCCGCTGTCTCGTCCTGCACGAAGTCGCCGAGCGCGGATTCCTCTTCCTCGCCGATCGGCTTCTCGAGCGAGACTGGCAGCTGCGCCATGCGCAGGATCTCACGCACTTCTTCCGGCGCTATCTCGAGCTCGTCCGCGATCTCATCCGCGTTCGGCTCGCGTCCGAGGCGTTGCACGAGCTGGCGCTCGATGTGCACGACCTTGTTCAGCTTCTCGACCATGTGGACGGGGATGCGGATGGTGCGCGCCTTGTCTGCGATCGCGCGCGTCACCGCCTGGCGGATCCACCACGTCGCGTACGTCGAGAACTTGTAGCCCTTGCGGTAGTCGAACTTCTCCACCGCACGGATGAGGCCGAGCGAGCCCTCCTGGATGAGGTCGAGGAACGAGAGGCCGCGGCCGAGGTAGCCCTTCGCGATCGAGACGACGAGCCGGAGGTTCGCCTCGATCATCTGGCGCTTCGCGCGCATGTCGCCGCGCTCGATGCGCTTGGCGAGTGAGACCTCCTGGTCGGCCGTGAGAAGCGGGACCTTGCCGATCTCGCGGAGGTAGAGGCGCAGCGAGTCGAGCGAGGGCTCGACGGTGAGATCGAGCTTCGGTGTCGCGACGACTTTGTCGTCCTCCGGCACCGGCTGCTCGTGCGGCGGGCTCTTGTGCTGCTCGCCTTCGACGAGCTCGACGCCGTGCTCGATCAGGTACGTATAGAAATCCTCGACCTGCTCCTTCGTGAGCTCGACGTCCTCGAGCCCGTTGACGATCTCGTCATAGGTGAGGAAACCCTTTTCTCGTCCGTCCGTGACGAGCTTCTGAATTTCCTCGACGTTCGGTAACGAGATATCGACGGTGAGCACGTATGCAACCTCCGGCCGCTCGTTTTGCACTGAGCCGGTGGCGTTGCCCCGGCCTCACCCCCAAAGTGGTGCGGATCTTAGTGACGCGTTACAGATTCGTAAAGGAAACGACGCATTCGCCTACGCGTTCGCCCCGGCTGTTGAGGATCGGCGCGTCCGCGAGCGGCGCCATATCCGCTGCAAACGGCACGAGAAACGCGGCAATTGCGGGGGCAAGCGGCCGTGAGGCGCCGTCGTCACATTTGAGCGCGACGCCGAGGCCGTCGGGGCCGCCGGCGCACAGTAGGCCCTCGGCGCCGCCCTTCGCAAACCATCCGGGAGCGGCCCGCATGAGCATGACGTCGGCTCCGTCCTCGCCGCCGACGAGGTGCGGGTGCGCGCGCATCGCGTTCGCGATGCGCGAGCCGGCGGAGAGTTGCTCGAAGCGCGAGAACGCGTGCGCCATCCGTTCGAGCGTGAATGCGAACGTGACGACGCCGCAGCCGTCGGTCGCGGTGTGCGCGGGCTCTGTCTCGGCGGCTTCGACGTGCGCGGCGCGCGCCGCCTGTTGGACCGGGTGGTCCGGGAGGCGGTAGCCGTTCGCGGGCCAGTCGTACGCGCGGCAGAGCGCAAGCATGCCGGCGTGCTTTCCGGAGCAATTGTGGAAGATCGGGTGGGGCGGGCGTCCTTCTTGCAGGCCGACTTCGAGCTCGTCTTCGCCGGCGGGCGCTTTTGCGAGCAGCGCGCGAACGGCGGCAATCTGGTCGTCGGTCGCGCGGTGCGAAGCCGACGCGATCGCGAGGTCGCGCTCGTCGAGGTCCGCGCGGGCGCGCGCGAGCGGGAGCGCCTGGATCGGCTTCGACGACGACCGCATGAAGCATGTGTGCTGCGCGTCGCCCGCTGTTGCGATGACTTGCCCTGCGCGCACCGCGACCGCGTGGACTGTGTGTCGCGCCTCCACGACACCGTTGCGCAGCACCTCGACCACGATCGCCTCGGCCACGCGCCGCACCCTATGCAAAGGCCGGTGCCGGACACCGTCAAGAAGCCCTGACGAATCCGCCACGGCCCCGGCACTACGGAGCTGCAACCGTCGTCCGGGATGCCACGCCCAGCGCGCGACACCGCCGCCGGAGTGTTCCATGTCTTCACCCACTGCGTCTGGGCGGTGCCGGCGCACTTCCGGGACGACATCGACCGGACGACCTTCTTGCGTTACCTCGCGCGCGTGGCGGTGCGACCCGAATGGAAGTGTCTCTCCTTCTGCCTGATGACCACGCACTACCACCTCATTGTTGAGGTGGCCGATGGCGTCCTTCCGCCGGCGATGAAGTCATTGAACTGTGCGTATGCGCGCGAGTTCAACAGACGGCACGTCCTGAAGGGACACACTCAATACCGCCGCTACGGCTCGCGGCGGATCGTCGACGACGGC
>DASSXM010000070.1:0-19180 GCA_035703805.1 Gaiellaceae bacterium
AGCTTCGAAGCCGTCTTCGCAAGCGAAGGCATCGAGACCGTGAAGACCCCGGTGCGCGCCCCGAAAGCGAACGCGATCGCCGAGCGCTTCGTCGGCACCGCCCGCCGAGAATGCCTCGACTGGCTCCTGATCCTGAACCGCCGCCACCTCGAGCACGTGCTCCGCGTCTTCGTCGACCACTACAACGCGCACAGGCCGCACCGCTCGCTCGACCTCACACCTCCAATAGCGACCGACCGCGAACGCCTGCCCGCATCTTCACGCAACGTGAAGCGCCACGACCACCTCGGCGGACTCATCCACGAGTACAGCTACGCCGCCTGAACCGACTTTGCGCACCCCACACGCTCGGCTCGCCAGGGCGGCCGCGCTTTCGGCGGCCTTAGTCCGGCGAGATGTTCTGGTTGATGCGGAAGAAGTTGGTCGGGTCGAACTTTCGCTTTAGCGCGACCAAGCGTTCGAACTTCTGCTGCCGTACGCCTCCAGCACGCGGTCGGCGCCTTCCTGGCCGAGGAAGTTGACATCGTGCTCGGCGCGGCGATGCTCATCCTCACCGCGCTCGCGAGCGTCATGCATCACGCGCGCCGTGTCTCGGGGCACGTCCAGCCGGCCGAAGAGTCAGCGGCTGCGGACGAGCCCGAGCGTCTCGCGGCGTAGCCGCGGCCGCTCGTCGAGCCAGCGATACAACAAGACGAACACCGCGAGCGTGTACGGGATCGAGCCGATTCCGATCATGACGCCCGCCGCGAGCTGCTGATCGCCCAGCGCCGAGAGGCCCGCCCAGCGGTGCGGCAACGCGGCGTACGCAGGATAGAGCGGCTGCGCCGCGAGCGCCAGCACGAGCGCGAGGATCCAGCCTGGGGCCGCTCCGGCCGTGACGTAAAGAGCGCCGCGGAGCTCGTCGAGCCGCGCGTGCAACGGCGGCGAGTCGAGCACCGGCAGCCAGAAGAGAATCCCGAAGACGAGGAACGAGAGATGCTCCACGTCGTGTACAGCTGCGTTGCTCAACGTGAGGTCATAGAGCCACGGCACATGCCAAATGCCGATGTCGACGTTGATCAGCAGCCACGCGGGCCACGGAGATGCGCTGCCGCGCAGGCCGCGGCGAACGATCCCGGGAAACCTGAGCACCCCGCGCGCCAGCGAGCGGCGCAGCTCGAGCGGCAGCCCGCGCCAGATCGTCAGCCAGGGCGCCGCGAGAACAGCCAGCGGCGCGACAAACGCCATCAGGACGACGTGCTGGAGCATGTGCAGTCCGAGCGACTCGTCTGCGAGCCGGTCGAACGGCGGACAGAGCACGAGCTCGGCCAGCGCGAGTGCGCCGGTGAACGACGCCGCGCGCCAGAGCTCGTATGACTGCGGCCTCCCGACGAGGATGCGCCGCCGGCGGGCACCGAACACGTAGAGCGCTGCGAAGACGACGATTGCGACGAGCGGCGGCTGCAGCCAGGCGCTCAACGGTGGCGGCGGACCGCGAGCGCCCACCAGGCGAGCACGGCGAGCAGCAAGCCGAGCGGAATCGCGAGCGTCATCACCGTTCCCGCACCGATGTCGTTCATGTCACCACGTAGAGGAGGATGAAGGAGGCGATCTCGACGAGGCCCAGCATCGTCCAGACGAGCGAGACCGATGCGACGTCGCCCTGCACGCGGACGCCCGCAACCGCATCGGCGCGGCGCGTCGACGCCAGCACCGCCTCGAGCCAGAGCATCACGCCGAGGGCGAAGATGCTGAAGAAGCCCGTCCAGCCGAGATAGACGCTCGCGTAGCCGCCGTCGCCGGGCCCGAAGCCGAGATCGGTGTATTGCCAGCACTGCACGCCGACTGCGGCGAGGCCGAGCGCGACCGCGCCCAGCGCTGCGAGCCTCCACAATGGCCGTGCCTGCCCGCGCAGCTCGCCGAGTGCAAGCCGCAGCACGACGACGCTCGCAAGCACGCTCGCGAGCACGATGATTCCGACGGTGAGCGCGGCGTGCACGTGATGGTGCGGCTTGCCGCCTCCCCAGAGCCCGTTCGTGTTCAACGCGCGCAGGTAGAGAAACGCGAACAGGAAGGCGACGAAGAAGAACGCCGTCGCCGCCGCGATGAGGTACGAGCCGATCGTGACGATGCGCGCTTCGAGCTCGGGAGGCTCCGCCGGGATAGGAACGGTGGGCGCCTGGGTGCTCATCCTTCAGCCGGCCGCAGGCGCGCGACCGGCGGCGCTCCCGGAACGCCGTAGTCGTAGGGATAGCCGGTGATCTCGGGCACCTCGTCGAAGTTGTGCACCGGCACCGGCGTCGGCACCTGCCACTCGAGTGCGCGCGAGTGCCACGGGTTTTGCGGCGCGGGGACGCGCGCGAAGACGAGCGAATAGATGAGATTGACGACGAAGACGAGCATCGATGCGCCGAGACAGAACGCCGACGCCGAGACGAAGTCGTTCAACGTCTGCAGGCTCGGCGCGTACGTGGAGACGCGCCGCGGCATGTCGAGGAACCCGGCGGCGAACAGCGGGAAAAATGTGAGGTTGAAGAAGACGAACGCCGTCCAGAAGTGAATCTTCGCCAGGCGCTCGTTGAACATGACGCCGGTCATCTTCGGCAGCCAGTAATACGTCGCCGCGAAGAACGCAAAGACGAGCCCGCCCATGATCGTGTAGTGGAAGTGCGCCATGACGAAGTACGAACCGTGTGTCGTGACGTCGCTCGGCACGTCGGAGAGGAAGACGCCCGACAACCCGCCGATCAGGAAGTTGAAGAAAAACGCGAGCGAGAACAGCATCGGCACCGTGTAGCGGATCTTTCCGCGCCAGATCGTCCCCATCGCATTCAGGAAGATGAAGCCCGTCGGAATGGAGATGAGCTCCGTCGTGAGCATGTAGAACGGACGCAGTCCGCCGTTGATGCCGCTGACGAACAGGTGGTGCTGCCAGACGAAGAAGCTCAGCAGCGTCACGCCGAACATGCCGGCGACGGCGAGCCGGTAACCCCACAGCGGCTTCCGCGCGAACACGGGCAGGATCTCGAGCACGATCCCGAAGCCGGGCAGCGCGAGGATGTAGACCTCCGGGTGGCCGAAGAACCAGAACAGGTTCTCGTAGAGGTACGGACTGCCGCCTCCGCTCGCGATGTAGAACGACGTGTTCGCCGACCGGTCGATCATTCCCATGAGGAGCGCCGCAATGAGCACCGGCGCCGCGAGGACCATCAGGATCGAGGTCGAGAAGACGCCCCACACGAAGATCGGCAGGCGCGGCCACGTCATACCGGGCGCGCGCTGCGTGAGGATCGTCGTCATGAGGTTCAAACCGTTCAGGCAGAGCGAGATGCCGATGAGGAGGAACGCCCAGATGTACGCGTCCATGCCGGAGCGCGCCTGATCCGCGAGCGGCGCATAGCCGGTCCAACCGGTCGGGAATCCGTTCCACGCGATCGCC
The DNA here is from genome assembly GCA_035703805.1 of Gaiellaceae bacterium. Lineage (GTDB taxonomy): Bacteria > Actinomycetota > Thermoleophilia > Gaiellales > Gaiellaceae > Palsa-739. The sequence goes on from DASSXM010000070.1 coordinate 3,419, forward strand.
GACATCAGCACGAGGCCCGCCAGCGGTGTCAGCCAGAACGTCAGCGCCTCGATGCGCGGGAAGGCCATCCGCCGCGCCCCGATCATCAAAGGAACGAGGTAGTTGCCGAACGGCCCGAGAATGAAGGCCGACGTCATCATGATCATCATCGTTCCGTGCAGGCCCACCAACGAGATGTACTGGCCTGCCGGCCACGCCCTCTCGTTCGGCGTCAGCAGCTCGGTGCGGATCAACATCGCGTTCAGGCCGCCGATGAAGAAGAATGCGCCGACGCCGAAGAAGTACTGGATGCCGATCACCTTGTGATCGGTCGAGAGCCGGAAGTACCGTCCCACCCCGCGTGCTTCCTCGTGCGGTAGCGCAGCTGCGCGGCCGAGCACGCGCGACACCGGGTAGTTGAAGAAGCCGAGGCCGCCGAACCAGCCGATCGTCGCGAAGAGGAAGCCCATGAAGACGCCGACGTCGTTCTGGTCCGTGGCGAGCAGATAGTGCTTGCCGACAGCGATCTGTCCGCCAAGGTAGGCGCCGAGGAAGAACCCGCCTATCCCGAGCGCGATCGCGGTGAAGAGGTTGAAGCCGAGCGGCCCGCGCAAGCGGCGGCCGGCGAGGAGGCGGAGCTCGGCAGCGGAGTCCATCAGCCCGCGCGCCTTTGAGGCTCGGGGAAGTACTGGCGCGCGTACGGCGTCAGATACTTCTGGTTGAACGCCTCCGCCTTCTTCTGCGCGGCGATCCACGACGCGAAGGCGGTCGCGCTGACGACGTCGCCCGTCTGGAACATGTGCCCGTGCCAGAGCCCGCACAGCTCGGCGCAGCGGATCGAGAACGTACCGAGCTTGCGCGGATGGACGAAGGCGATGTTATCGACACCGGGCACAGCGTCCGCCTTCACCCCGAGCTGGTACGCCCAGAAGGAGTGCGTCACGTCGAGCGACGTAACGTGGAACTCGACGTCGCTGTCGACCGGCAGGTCGAGGTGCTCCGTCTCGACGCTCCCGTAGCCGGGGAAGCGATATGTCCAGTTCCATTGCTGGCCGATCACCTGCACCTGCAGCGCGCTCTTGTAGTTCGCGGGCAGCGCGATCGGATTCGGGCCCTGCCCGCCGCCGGCGCCGTGCGCGCTGACGATCAGCGTGTAGCTCCCCCAGGCTGCGAGCCCGAGCACGGTGGCGGTGGTGACGACGAGCCAGACCGTCTGCGTCGGTGCGTGACCGCGAATCGGTGCGCCGTCCTCGAGCACGTCACCGCGGGCACGGAACGCGACGAGCGCGTAACCGAAATACGCGACGAGCAGGAAGACGATCGGCGCGATCACGGCCGTCATGACCGTGTTCGCGTTCGTCTGGTCGGACGCCTCCGCGCTCATGTGGCCCGGCGGCAGGTGCGGTCCGAGGACGAGGACGATCAGCGGGACACCGATCACGGTTAGCACGAGCCAGACGACGAGGATCCGGCGCATGTGCTGTGGAGTGCCTTCTTGCGGCGACGGAAGCGCGCTCACGCGACGACGTGCAAGTAACCGTCCATGTAACCGATGCTCTGCATCGGACCACCGAAGCCGAAGATGAAGCCTGCACCACACGGCACGAAGCACTGCCAGCGGAACGTTCCGCCCTTGCCCGTCCGGAAAGTGAATGTGATCGTGTTGTGCGCCTGCGCCAGCGTGCAGGGCGCGACGCTGCACTGGTTCTTCGCGTTGCTCGCAACGCCCTGCAACGGCACGCTCACGCCGAGGTCGGGGATCGCGAACGTGTGCGACGCGAGATTCGGGTCGAGCGTCGGGACGAGCTTGCCGTTGATACGCATCCCGCCGACGAGTCCGCGTGGCCCGCCCCAATACGCGTTGCGCAGGCCGGTCGCGGTGTCGTACTGGTAGATCGTCACGCGTATCAGCGAGTGCGCAGGAACCGTCAGGACCGTGCTGTGCTCCCACGTTCCCCGGGGGTTCTGCGCGAGATAGGAGACCCAGTCGTGGTGTGGACCGAAGCCGATCGAGGCGACCGTCTGCAAGGTGATCCTCGCGCGCGGCGCCTCACCCGACGCGGCGACCGCGGGCGGCCGGACGACGAGGTACGAGGCGATGTAGTACGCGATGAGCGCAGCGGCGCAGGCGACACCCACTACCACCAACCCGAGCTTCGCTGAGCTTCTCCTCAACGCAGTCCCTCCGACTCGCTCGACGCCAGATTGTGTATCACGTCGGAGTGCGAAGCAAACACATCGCCTTCGTGCTCGCGTCCGGGATCGGCGCCGGAGCCGGGATCGGCGCCGCGGTCTACCTCGCCCGCGGCTCCACAACAGCCGTGGAGCCCAGCCGGCCGGCCGCCACCTGGGCAGCGAACGAGCGCCGGGCGCCGGACTTCCGACTCGTCGACCAAAACGGGCAGCCGGTCTCGCTCGCCGCCCTCCGCGGCCGCCCGGCGATCCTCACCTTCATCGACCCCGTCTGCCGCGACCTCTGTCCCCTCGAGGCCCGCGTGCTCGCCCGGGTCCATGACGATCTCGGCGCCTCCGCGCCGTCGCTCGTCGCCGTCAGCGTCAATCCGCCGGCCGACAACCCGTCGAATTTCGCGAAGGATGCGGCCGTCTGGGGGCTACCGGCCTCGTGGCGCTGGGCGACCGGTGCGCCCGCAGCCCTCGCGCGCGTCTGGCAGGCGTATCACGTCGGCGTGCAAACCGCTCGCAAAACCATCGCCGGCGTCTCAGTACGGACCGTCGCGCACACCGAGGCCGCGTACGTGATCGACGCGGACGGCTTCGAGCGCGCGCTGTTCATCTATCCCTATGTCGCAGCCGACGTCGAGCGCGAGCTCGGGCGCCTCGGCGCGTGACTACTACGCCGCGCAGAGCGCAGTAACGGCCTGCAGCCGCCGCCCGACCACCTGCGGCTGCTCGCGCAGGACCCGTTCGAGCGCAGCCATCACCGTCGGGCACAGCTGCTTGCCGGTGTGCTCGCGCATCTCGACGAGCGCAGCCGCAAGCGGACGCGCCCGCCAGTAGGGACGATCGGTCGTCAGCGCGTCGAGCGCGTCGGCGACGAGCACGATGCGCGCGCAGAACTCGGCCGTCCGAGCCAGAAGCACCGAACTGCCGCCGAACACGACCCATCGTTCCCCTGGCAGCGGACTCGGCCGACCCGCCATTCGCGGAAGCCTAACCGGGCTCCAAAGCTGATGGGTCAGACCTGTCGAATCTTCCAGAAGGAGTCCTTGCGCATGATCTTGTCGTCGGCGTCGAAGGTCCAGAGGTCGCATCCCCGCACCTCGATTCGCTCCCCGTCGGTTGTCGTGCCGGTCAGCGTCCATTCCGAGACGCCGCGGTTGCCACAGGCGAAGTGTTCGTCATCGCCGTAGTGGACGTCGGGGATCCCGGCGAAGCGCGCGGCGAGCCCTTCGCGCACTCCCTCCTTGCCGACGAACCGCGTGCCCCATGGATCAGGTCCGCGAGGCGCCTCGAAGACGCACTCGTCGCTGAACGCTGCCATGATCGCGTCCAGGTCGTGGCGGTTGAACGCGTCAGCCACTTCCCGCAACAGCTCAACCTTTGCCGAATCGCTCATCTCGACCTCCAGTAGCCGGTCAACTCGGAACGCCCCAGCGGGGGCTAAGCAGCACGGAGACAGCGGTGAATGCTGGAGCCTTACCTCTCGTACCAACCGGTGAGAAATGCACGCGCGAGGGTCTTCTCGAGAATGTTGAACATGAAGAAGGCAGGTGTGGCCCGCGCGTCGACTTCAATCCTCTCGACGTTCAGTGCGTGGGCGGCGAAGATGTAGCGGTGTTTGCCGTGTCCGTCGGGTGGCGCGGCGCCGAGGTATCGGGCCATTCGTGCGTCGTTGGGGAGTTGCACGGCGCCGTGCGGGAGTGCTGAGCCTGATTCGTCGCCCGCGTTAGTCGATAGCTGCGTGACGGCACTTGGGATGTTGACCACGGCCCAGTGCCAGAAGCCGCTGACCGTTGGCGCATCGGGGTCGAACATCGTGAGCGCGAAGCTCCGCGTCTCTGCCGGAAAGCCACTCCAGGAGAGTTGCGGGGAGCGGTCCTGACCGCCAGCGCCGAAGATGCCGCTCACCTGAGGCATCGCCAGTTTCTCGCCTTCCTGCAGGTCGGTGCTGGTGAGGGCGAAGGCGGCTGCTTGCGGGAGGTTGGCGTACGGATCCCAACTCATGCTTGCCTCCTGTGAAGAACGGGCTTGGGTCAGCGTTTCGCTGAGGTACCTGCGGTGCCGACGCGTTGCCATTCGCCGTCGATGATGGCGAAGAGGGCCCCGTCGACGGAGACGTGACCGTCGGGGAGTGAGAACGGCGTCTCCTCGGCGTCTTTGGCGCGACCGGCGGAGCCGACGTTAGTCCATTCGTCGTCGACGATGGCATAGACGCCGCCGTCGACGGATACGTGGCCCTCGGGGAGCGAAAACGGCGTGGCCTCGGCGTCCGTCGGTCGACCTGCGGCGCCGACCCGTGTCCATTCGCCATCGACGAAGGCGTAGAGAGCGCCATCGACCGAGACCGGTTCCTGCTCACGCCGCGTGTGCTCGCTCATCTCCGGCGACCCTACCAGGTTCTTAGTGTCTTCGTAGATTGTAAGATTGGTAGATGCCGTTCCACGCAGGCCCTGTGCACGAGGTCAAGGCGAACCTTTTTCGCGTGCTCGGCCACCCAGCACGGGTTCGCATTCTCGAGCTCTTGCGCGACGGCGAGCGCTCGGTCGGGTCGCTCCAGGCCGATCTCGAGCTCGACTCCGGCGGCACGTCGCAGCATCTCGCGGCGCTCCGGCGCATCGGGCTCGTCACCTCGCGCCGCGACGGGACGAGTGTCTACTACCGGGTCGAGGACGAGGGCGTCTTCGACTTGCTCGCGGCGGGCCGGGCGATCATCACCCGGCGGCTCGCGACGGAACAGTCCCTTCTCCACGAGCTCGAGTCCGAGTGACGGCCGCACTCCTGCTCGCCGCCGTGGCGCTGCTCGGCCTCGGCATCGCGGCGTGCACCGCGGCGCGGACGTTCCGCACAGGGCTGGCGCTGCAGTCTGCCGGCGCCGCGCTGCTTGCGGTCTCCGGCTTCTGGGCGCTCGCCGCCGGCACGACCTTCGGGTCGGTATTCACAAGCGGATTCGCGCCCCGTTTCGGCATCGACGGTCTGACTGCCTTCTTCCTCGGGATGCTCGGGCTGGTCGCGGCGCCGACGCTGGCGTTCTCGTCGCGCTATCTCGACGCTGGAGCGCGCGGCCGCGTCATCGGGTGCCTCACCGGTGTGTTCGTGCTCACACTCGCCGAGGTCCTGTGCGCACGCGATCCGCTGACGTTCCTCGCCGGCTGGGAACTGATGACGCTACTTCCGGCGGCACTGATTCTTGTCGGCCGCTCCGACGGGAACGCGCGCCGCTCGGTCTTCCTCTACGTCGCGGTCACGCACATCGCGGGCGCGGGCACCTGGATCGCGGTCCTGCTCGCCGCGCATGCAGGAGTCCTCGACGGCGCGCATGTTGTCGCACGCGGCTCCGGCCTCCAGATCGCGATCGCGCTGACCGCGCTCGCCGGCATGGGGACGAAAGCAGGGGTGATGCCGCTGCACAGCTGGCTGCCGCGCGCACACCCGATCGCACCCGCACCGGTCTCGGCACTGATGAGCGGCGTGATGATCAAGGTCGCGATCTACGGCCTCGTGCGCGTGCTCGTCGACTGGCTCGGGGTGCTCCCGCTCTGGTTCGGCATTCTCGTGCTCGCGCTCGGCGCGCTGTCGGCAGTCGGCGGCGTCGTGTACGCGCTCTTCCAGCACGACCTCAAGCGCCTGCTCGCGTTCCACTCGATCGAAAACGTCGGCATCATCGTGCTCGGCCTCGGCGCGTGCCTCGTCTTCCGCGCGCGTGGCGCCGATGTGTGGGCGGCGCTCGCGCTGGCAGCGGCATTGCTGCACACGCTCAACCACGCGGTGTTCAAGTCGCTGCTCTTCCTAAGCGCAGGCGCCTTCGAGCGCGCGGTCGGCTCGCTCGAGCTCGACCGACTCGGCGGCCTCCTGCGCCGCATGCCGTGGACCGGCGGTGCGTTTCTCGTCGGCTCGCTCGCGATCGCCGGCGTTCCGCCGCTCAACGGCTTCGCCTCCGAGTGGCTGACGCTGCAGGCGCTCGTCCACATACCGGCCTACGGTGGACTCGGCGACGGCCTCGCAGGCGCGCTCGCGCTCGCCGCGCTCGCCGCCACGGCCGCGCTCGCCGTCTTCTGCTTCGCCAAGGTCGTCGGACTCGCCCTGCTCGGCCCGCCGCGGCGTTCTTCGGTCGCCGACGCAACCGAACCTCCCGTTCCGATGCGCGCTGCCGTCGTCGCGCTCGCCGGCGCATGCGTCGCACTCGGCGTCGTCCCCGGCCTGCTCGTCGCGCCACTCGCGCGCCTGACGCCGTGGCCGGTGTACGTACACGCGACGCTCGCCCTGCATCTGCCCGGAACCGGCTCGTTGCCGACGGTCGGAATCGCGCTCGCACTCGGCCTGCTCGTTCCGCTGCTCTACGTAGTACGCGGCAGGCGCGTTGCCGCGCCGGCGCCGACGTGGGTGTGCGGGCAGCTCGTGCAGCCGCAACTCGCGTGGACGAGCGCCGGCTTCACGAAGCCGCTGCGGCTCGTGCTCGAAGCAGTGCTCCGCCCACAGCGGGAGATCGCGGTGCGCACATCAGGCGGTGTCGTGCAGGAGGTCTCCTACAGCGGCCGCGTCCCGCATCTGATCGACGAGCGGCTCTACGCGCCCATCGTCCGGTCGGCGCTCGTGGCCGCCTGCCACGCGCGGCGCCTGCAGACCGGCCACCTCGGAACGTACGTCGGCTACCTCATCGCACTCGTGCTCGCGCTGCTCGCCGCGGCGAAGGCAGGCGTGATCCGGTGAGCGCCTCCTCGCTTGTTTCCGCAACCGTCGAGCTCGGCGGTGGCTTGCTGCTCGCGCCGCTGCTGCCCGGGCTCGTCCAGCACTGGAAGGCGCGGCTGCAAGGACGCCGCGGTCCCTCGCCGCTGCAGCCGTACCGCGAGCTGCGACGGCTGCGGGGGAAGAGCGCCGTCGACCCTGCCGGCTCGGGATTCGTCTACCGGTGGGCGCCAGCCGTGGTCGCCGCGAGCGTCGCCGCCGCCGTGCTGCTCGTGCCGGTCGCCGGTCGCGCGCCGGGGCTCGGTGTCGGCCGTGACATGCTCGTCCTCGCCGGCCTGCTCGCCCTCGCGCGCTTCGCGGTCGCGGCTGCGTCGTGGGACGTTGCGAACGGCTTCTCGCTCATGGGTGCGAGCCGCGACCTGACCATCGCCGTCTCGACCGAGGCGACGCTCGTGCTCTCACTCGCGGTCGGCGCGCTCGTCGCTGGGACGACAAGCCTCACCGGGATGGTCGCCGGAACGGCAGGCACGGCGGTCTGGTCGAACCCGGCGCTCGCGCTCGGCGCCGTCTCCTTCGCGCTCGTCGTCATCGCTGAGACCGGGCGGCAGCCGATCGACAACCCCGACACGCATTTGGAGCTGACGATGATCCACGAGGGGCCGCTGCTCGAGTACGCGGGACGCGATCTCGCCTACCTGCAATGGGCGGCGGCGGTGCGGCACTGGCTCGTGCTCGTCCTCGCCGCGCAGATCTTCCTGCCGCACGCGCACAGCGTCTGGGTGCAACTCGCCGTTCTCCCGGTCGCACTCGTCGTCCTCTGCGGTGCTCTCGCTCTGATGGAGACGCTGACCGCGAAGATGCGGATCCTGCTCGCGCCGCGGCTGCTCGCCCTCGGCGCGATCGCGGCGCTGCTCGGCGTCGCCTCCTGGCTGGTACGGCTCGCGTGAGCGGCGTGCTTGTATGGCTGCTCGTGGCGCTCGGCCTCGGAGTTGTCGTCGTGCGCCGCCGCTCGCTCGCTGTTGCCCTCGTCACCGTGCAGGCGCTCGTGCTCGCTGTCAGTGCCGCGCAAGACAACGCGGCGCCCGCTGCGGTGCTCGCCGTTCGCGCCGTCGCGCTCGGCACGCTCCTGCTGCTCGTTGTCTCGCGCACACGCGAGCCGCGTCCGGTGCGGGCGGGCATCGCACCGATCGCGCGGGCCGGGCTCGCAGTCGGTTTCGCGCTCGCCCTCACCTGGCTCGTGCCGTCGATCGGCCTCGACTCGAGGAACGCGGAGCGGGGCGTCATCGCGTTGATCGCGTTCGGCATCACCGCCGCGGCCACGCGGCGCGCGACGCTCTTCCAAGTCCTCGGGATCGTGCTGTGCGAAAACGGGCTCGCGCTCGCGGCGCTCAAGCTGCCAGGCGGCTCCTCAACCGCGATCGAGCTCGGCGTTGCTTTCGACCTGACGCTCGTCGCACTCGTCGCCGCGGTGTTCCACGAGCGGATATTTGCCGAGTTCGGTGCCGGCGACACGGCGGCGTTGCGGAGCCTGCGTGACTAGCCGCGAACTGCTTGCGCTCGCCGTCGTCGCGACGCCACTGCTCGCTGCCCTCGGAACAGCGGCAGCGCCGCGTCGAGCGGTAACCGCAATCGCGACCGTCGGAGCGGTCGTTTCGGCCGAGGCCGCGTTGGCGCTTGCATCGATCGCACTCGCATCGCCGCAGCGACCGCTGGTCGAGAAGTGGCTGGTCGTCGACGCGGCGGCAGGGCTACTTGTCGGCGTCATCGGCATCGTCGGCCTCGCGAGTGTTCTCGTCTCACCCGCGTACCTGGCGGTGCCATCGACGACCGGGCTCGTCCGCGTCGAGCGGCGACCACGGACCTACTACGCGCTCGTGTTCGTCTTCTGGGCGATCCTCTCCGCGATCCCGTTGGTGGGAAACCTCGGCGGTGCCTGGCTCCTCGTTGAAGCGAGCACGGCTGCTTCGGCGCTGCTCGTTGGCTTTGGCGGGAAGCCACGCGCGCTCGAAGCGGCGTGGAAATACCTCATCCTCACCTCCCTCGGCCTCGGCGTCGCGCTGCTCGGCATCGTCGTGCTCGCCGCCGGTTCGGCGCACGGCGGCCTCGACGCCCTCTCGTGGCGCGAGCTCGCACACATCCACTCCAAGCACGCGCTGATCGCGTACCTGCTGCTGCTCGCAGGTCTCGCGTCGAAGGTCGGCTGGGCGCCAGTGCACAACTGGCTGCCCGACGCGCACTCCGAGGCGCCCGCACCCGTATCCGCCTTGCTCTCGGCAGCGCTGCTGCCCGCGGTGCTGCTCGTCGCCTGGCGCTCGAGCCAGGCGCTCACCCCTGTGATCGGCGCATCGGCCGCGCAATCGGTGCTCGTCGGCTTCGGCCTGTTCTCGCTCGCGGTCGCCGTGCCGTTCCTGTGGCAGCCGATGGCCTGGAAGCGGCTGCTCGCTTATTCGAGCCTCGAGCACATGGGCGTGATCGCACTCGGTGTCGGCTTCGGCACGCCGCTCGCGCTCGCCGGTGTCGTTGTGCACGTCGTCGGGCATGCGCTCGCGAAGGCGCTCGGCTTCTACGCGGCGACCCCGCTGACCGGGCACGAACCGCGCGCCGCCGGCCACGCCGTCCGCGGAATCGGACGAACGCAAGGACCGCTCGGCTCCGCGCTCGGAATCTCCCTCGGCGCCCTCGCCGGCCTGCCTCCGTCGCCGCTGTTCGCGAGCGAGGTGCTCATCGTCGCCGGCGGCTTCGCCGCCGGGCGGCCGTGGACCGCGGCCGCCGCCGCCGCGCTCCTCGCGCTCGGGTTCCTCGGCCTCGCACACACGCTGCTCGACACGGTGGCCGGCAAGGCGCCCGCGCGTGACCGCACCGCTCCGGGGCTGCGCGGCGTCGTACTGCTCACGACTGTCGCGGTGCCGTGCCTACTGTCGCTGACCGCGGCAGCGTTGTGGCTGCCCGGTAGTGCCATCGCACGGGCGCTCGTTCAAGGAATCCGATGAGCTATCGCGACCGCATCGCCACCGCCCTCGAGGAGGGCTGCCGCCTCGCCGGCCTGTACACGAACGGCGCGGTCGTTCGCTCGGTGCTCGTCGCGCCGGACGGCGCAGTGCGCCTCGAGTCGGTCGATGTACAGGGCGAGCGGGTTCCGACGATCGTCGACCTCGCGCCCGCCGGCGCGTGGGACGAACGCGAGGCGGCCGACCTGTACGGCGTGCGCTTCGACGGCCACGAGCCGCTTCGGCCGCTCGTCGCACACGACCTCGATCTTCAGCACTGGACCGTCCCCGTGCACGGCGACGATGCGTATCAGGTCGCGGTCGGGCCGATCCACGCGGGCGTTATCGAGTCGGGCCACTTCCGCTTCCACGTCGTCGGCGACAAGATCCTCCACCTCGACGCGCGGCTCTTCTACAAGCACCGCGGTCTCGAGCGCGCCGCCGAAGGCCGATCGCTCGCAGAGGGTCGCGCGTACGTGCAGCGTGCGTGCGCAGCCTGTGCCGTCTCCAACTCGGTCGCGTACGCGCACGCGTGCGAGGAGGTGCTCGGTTTGCAGCCGGGCGCGGAGCTCGCGCGCGCCCGAACGGTCCTGCTCGAGCTCGAGCGCGCGTGGAACCACCTGAACGACATCGCCGCCGTCTGCGCCGGCGCCGGCCTCGCGGCCGGGAACACATTCTTCGCCGCGCTCACCGAACGCGCCCGGCGCCTGAACGAGCGGCTGACCGGTCATCGGTTCCTCTTCGATTCCGTCCAGGTCGGAGGGAGCGCGCTCGCGCTCGACGCGTTCGCGGTGGCGGCAGCGCGCGAGGAGCTCGCTTCGATCGCGGCCGACTCGAAGAGAGGCTGGCGCGAGCTCCTCTTCAACGGCTCGTTCCAGGACCGCCTGCCCGACATCGGCGTCGTCACCGCCGACGACGCGCGTGCGGTCGGCGCGGTCGGTCCCGCGGCACGGGCCAGCGGCGTCGCAGACGACGCACGCTCGCACTCGACCCGGCTCGCGTACGACGGGTTCGCACCGGTCGCGCCGCGTCGCGTCGCCGGCGACGTCCAGGCGCGCCTCGAACAGCGCGCCGTCGAGCTGCTGCAAACGTTCGACCTGCTCGACGACCTGCTCGACCGGCCGATCAGGCCCGCGGAGGCCCTAGCAGGAAGCAGGAGCGCGGCTGTTGGGCTCGGACTGGTGGAGAGCCCGCGCGGCGCCACGCTGTGCGCGGTCGAGCACGCGGACGGCGCCGTCGCGCGCGTCCACCTTCGCACCGGTTCGTATGCCAACTGGCCGGTCGTCGCGCACGCCGCGGCCGGCAACCTGCTGCCCGACTTCCCCCTCATCAACAAGAGCTTCGAGCTCTGCTACGCCTGCGCCGATCGCTGATGCTCACCCTCCTCCGCAACCTCCGCCGAATCCGCACCGATGTCGCACTGCCCGCACCGACGCGCGGGCGCAGCCTCGCCGTGCGCCACGTCGACGCCGGCTCGTGCAACGGCTGCGAACACGAGCTCACGCTCGCAATGAGCCCGTACGAGGACGTCCAGCGCTACGGGTTTGGCATCGTCGCCTCACCCCGCCACGCCGACGTCCTCCTCGTTAGCGGAACGGTCACGACGCGGATGCGCGAACCACTACTCGCCGCGTACAACGCCATGCCCGAACCCCGCCGCGTCATCGCACTCGGCGACTGCGCACTCGCACGCGGCCTCCTCGCCGCCGACACCGAGATCGTCGGCCCCGTCGAGGCGCTCCTACCGGTCGACCTGCGCATACCGGGCTGCCCACCCTCACCACCGACGATCACACAAGCACTGCTCGAACTGCACGACGCCGGCAACCGCCCGCATAGCACTGAGCAGTAATGTCCGGCGTTTCCTATCGCTACGAGTTGCGCCGCGATGATGAGGTCATCGCCACAGGCCACATGACACGCGAGCGCGCCCTCACGGTCGGCGAAGAACTCACGATCGGCAAGAGAGTGGGAATCGCGCGTTCAATCGAGCCCAGACTCGGCGAGACCGAACTCCACCTAGTCATTCAACTGGTCTCGCCCCGAGAGCGCTAGCCACATAGACCAAGCTCGGCGCGACACCGCCTGCGACTGCTGTTGGACGATCCGTCGCCTCTACTGGTCCACCATTCAGATCAGGGCTCGCAATACGTGCCGCTGCGCTTCGGCGAGCGCTGCCGCGAGATCGGTGTCCACCGCTCGATGGGCTCGAAGAGTGACTGCTTCGATAACGCCGTCGCCGAGAGCTTCTTCGCCACCCTCGAGAAGGACCTGCTCCGCCGCCGTTCGTTCGCCACCAGGCAGGACGCACGCACCGCGGTGTTCGACTACATCGAGGCGTTCTACAACCCGATCAGGCTCCACTCGACACTCGGCTACCGCTCGCCGATCGAATACGAGAAGAAGAGCAAGCTGCCTAACCGACAACGTGTTCATCAAACCGGGGGCATTCCACGCCGAGGCGAGACTGTGGATAAGAAGTACAGGCGTAGCGGATACTTCTCGAACGGGAGCGACGGGACTCGAACTCGCGACCTCTGGCGTGACAGGTGTGCTCAAAGCGTTTCAGCAGGTTGCGCCTAGCCGCTGAGTCGGCCAGATCATGAGGGGTTGGGCAGGTTTCGACACGGCTTCGTTTTCGCCCAGTTGCACCAGGTCGTTTCCGTCGCGTTTCCAGGATGACCGCCACTCGGGTGGGGAGCGCGTCGCGGAGGCGCTCGCGGCGGCGGTCTCCTGTGGGAGCGGGCGCGCCGCCGCGAGCAGTCGTTGGAGGGGCTTACTTCGTCTTGGTGTAACCGGACTTCGCCGTATAGCCGAGGAGTTGGTTCGCCGTGATTACGAACTTGTTCGTGTAGGTGTTGTTGACGTTGACCGGCCCGGTGATCTTGCCCGCCTTCTTCTCGAGGTCGTAAACCTTCGCGGGGCCGCCTCTCGGCATGAGCCCGTTGGGGAGGAACTGGTTCTTGTCCTTGGCGAGCGCCGAGATGTAGTCGTCTTGCGTGGTCAGCTGGTTCGAGACGAAATCGGGCGGCATCTTCGCGGCGATTTGTGCGGCGGTGTGGGTGCTGATCCAGTGCATGGTCGCGACGAGCGCGTCGACGACCTTCTGCACCGTCTGCTTGTTCGAATCGACCCAGCTCCGGTAGGCGAGGACTGACGCGGTCGGCAGCGGCCCGCCCAGGTACTGCTTCACCCCGGCGACGCTGGCGAGGTCGATCGCCGAGTAGCCGACGTTCTGCTTCTCGATCGCGGTCACGGTGGGCTGGGTCGTCATCCCGCAGTCGATGCGGCCCTGCTGCATCGCGGCGAGGAACGTCGAGCCGGCGCCGACGCCGACGCGGTTGAACTGGCTCGAGGAGAGCCCGGCCCGTGCCGCGAGGTAGAGGGTCAGGTCATCCGTGCCCGAGCCGAGGCTTGTGACGCCGAGATTCTTGCCGGCGAAATCGGCGGGCGAGTGCACGTTCGAGCCGTTCCGGCACATCTCGCGCTCGCCGGGAGCGCCGCTGAGCTGGACGACGTCGATGATGTCCTTTCCATGCTGCTGGAAGTCGATGGCGTGCACGTACCAGGCGCCGGCCATATTGACGGAGCCGGACGCGAGCGCGTCCTCGGCACCGACCCCGCCCTCCTGCTCGGTGCTGAGCTGGACGTTGACGCCGTACTTCGTGTAGAAGCCGAGATTTTGTGCGAGCTGATAGGGCAGGTAGATCTGCTTGTCGATCCCGCCGACCATCAGGCTCACGGTCGGGAGGTCATGGTGCTTCGAAGTGCCCGCGATGGCGATATCCGCGGTGGCTAGGCTCGCAACAACGAGCGCCGCGAGTGTGAGCTTGAGCATGCGACGAGGCATGTGCTGACCCTCCTTGGGGTGGACGGACGGCCTCATGCGAGACCTGAATCGGTGGTGGACGGCGGGCGCCAGGCAAGCAGGCGATGCTCGAGCCGTGCGATCAGCGCTTCCGCGCTTAGTGCGATCACGCCGATGATCAGCATCGCGGCGAAGACGCCGTCAGGGTTGAAGTTGTTCTGCGAATTGGAGATTACGAGGCCGAGTCCTTTCTGGGCGCCGAGGAACTCGCCGACGATCGCGCCGATGATCGAGAAGCCGAACGCAACGTGGAGGCTGGCGATGATCCAGACGAGCGCCGACGGCAGCACGACGTTGCGAACGACCTGCCAGCGGGACGCGCCGAGCACGCGCGCGTTGGCGACGAGGTTGCGGTCGACTTCGCGCACGCCCTGGAAGGCGTTGAAGAAGACCACGAAGAAGACCAGGACGGACGCGAGGAGCACCTTGGAGGTCGTCCCGAATCCGAAGGCGACAAAGAAGATCGAGCCGAGGACAATGCGCGGGAGCGCGTTGACGATCTTGATGTACGGTCCCAGCACGTCGGCGAGGAAGCGGATCTGGCCGAGCAGCACGCCGGCGACGATCCCGGCCGAGACGCCGAACAGGAAGCCCAGTAGCGCCTCCTTGAGTGTTACCCAGATCTGCAGCCAGATCGGGCCGAAGGCCGTGCCGTGCCGGAACCAGTGGACGAGCTCGTGGAAGATACCGCTCGGCTGGCCGTAGAAAAACTTGTCGACGATCTTCAGGTCGGTGAAGAGCTGCCAGCCGCCAAGCACGATCAGGAGCGTCACGGCGCGCGCGAGCCAGACCAGCTGGGCGCGGCGGCGCCGGCGGCGGCGGGCCTGCTCCGCGATCGCGGTCTCGGAGAGAGCGAGGGCGGTCATTCGGACGCTCGTGCGGTCCGGGCGTAGGCGCGGCGGACCTCGTTGCGCAGCGACTCCCAGATCTGCTGGTGGAGCTCGAGGAAGCGCGGCTCGAACCGGATCTCCTGCACCTCTCCGCGCGGCCTGGGCAGGTCGATCTCGTAGACGCCCTTGACGGTGCCTGGGCCTACCGTCATTACGATCACGCGGTCGGCGAGCGCGATCGCCTCCTCGAGGTCGTGCGTGACGAAGATGACAGACGGTCGCGTTTGCTCCCAGAGCGCGAGCAGCTCGTTCGACATGATCGCCTTCGTCTGTACGTCGAGCGCGCCGAACGGCTCATCCATCAGTAGGATCGACGGCTCGTTGATGAGCGCGGCTGCAAGACCGACGCGCTTGCGCATGCCACCTGAGAGCTGATGGGGGTGGTGGTTCTCGAAACCGTCGAGCCCCACCCGGCGCAGCCAGTCGTGCGCCTCTGCATGCGCCTTCTTCCTCGAGACGCCGTGGAAGAGCGGACCCATCGCGACGTTGCCGAGCACCGTCTTCCAAGGAAGCAGCGCGTCCGCTTGGAAGACGAAGCTCGTGCGGCGCGCGATCCCGTCCACCCGCATGCCCCCGACGCTTACGGTGCCCGCGCTCGGCCGGTCGAGGCCAGAGACGAGCGTCAGCGTCGTCGACTTCCCGCAGCCGGTCGGCCCGACGATCGCACAGAACTGGCCCGGCTCAACGACGAAGTTGACGCCGTGAATGGCGGTGAAGGGCCGGCCCTCGGAAGTGAGGAAGCGCTTCGTCACGCCCGAGAGCTCGATGCGATCCTCCGGCCGTGCCGCCGCCGTCATCGGCTGCTCGTTCAGCATCGTCGCTGTCACGATGGTCGACGATGGTGGCGACACCGCGGCGCGTAGTCCAGATTGTCACCGGTAAGTAACCGTTGCCAACGATTGGTCTATCTTTCTGCTCATTAATGGTCGCGGCGTGCCCATCGGGGCGCGCGTAGGATCGGGTGGTGCGGTTCGGCACGAACGAACGACGGCTCCTGCGCCTCTCGACGCAAATCTTGCTGCTGCAGCTCGTGATCATCACGCTCACGGTCGGCGTGGCCGCGGGCGTGATGTGGATCCACGAGCGAAGCGACCTGCAGAACCGTGCAGCCGCGCAGTCGCTCGCGATCGCGCGCACCGTTGCCGCGAACGAGCGCGTCGCCGAGGCGCTGGTG
>DASSXM010000091.1:0-39018 GCA_035703805.1 Gaiellaceae bacterium
CAACATCGCCTTCGCGAACATCACGGGAGTTCTCTGGGCCGCGGCGATGTTCGCGTGGTTCTTCCTGTCGGCGCTCTATCTGCAGCTCGTGCTCGGCTACAGCCCGCTGCAGGTCGGCCTCGCGTTCCTGCCGGCCAACCTCATCATGGGCGCGCTGTCGATCGCGCTCTCGGCACGCCTCGTCATGCAGTACGGCGTGCGCAAGCCGCTCGCGGCGGGCCTGGTGCTCGCCGGGACCGGGCTCTTGCTCTTCGTGCGCGCGCCGGTCAACGGGAGCTTCCTCATGGATGTGCTGCCGAGCATGATCCTCCTCGGCATCGGCGCCGGCATCGCGTTCAACCCCGTGCTGTTCGCGGCGATGAGCGACGTCTCGCCGGAGGAGTCGGGACTCGCGTCCGGCGTCGTCAACACAGCGTTCATGATGGGCGGCGCGCTGGGCCTCGCGGTGCTCGCGAGTCTCGCTGCGTCGCGCACGAACAGCCTCACTGCATCCGGGCATGGCCACCTCACGGCGCTCGTCGGCGGCTATCACGCCGCGTTCCTCGTCGGCGGGCTCTTCGCGTTCTCGGCTGCGATCGTGGGCGCGACGTTCCTGCGCACACGGCATTACGCCCCCGCAGCCGAACTGCCTGAACCCGTCGCCGCGTGATGGGAAAGATCGTCGTCTCCGAGTTCGTCACGCTCGACGGCGTCATGGAGGCGCCTGGCGGCGAGGACCATCCCGACGGCAAGGGCGGCTGGACGACACGGTTCTTCGACGAAGAGGCCGGCGCCTTCAAGGGCGAAGAGCTGAACGCCGGTGAGGCGCTCCTGCTCGGACGCGTGACATACGAGCACTTCGCGTCCGTGTGGCCGACGATCACCGACGATTACGGCTTCGCCGAGCGCATGAACAGCCTGCCGAAGTTCGTCGCGTCGACAACGCTGCAGGAGCCGCTCACGTGGAACGCGACGCTTCTCGCGGGCGATTTCGCGGCTGCTATAGGCGAGGTGAAGTCGCAGTGCGACGGCGACATTCTCGTCTTCGGCAGCGCGGGCCTCGTCGGCTCGCTCGTCGAGCACGGGCTCGTCGACGAGTACCGGCTGATGGTGTTTCCCGTCATCCTCGGAAGTGGCAAGCGCCTCTTCCCGGACCGCGTCGGCGTCACCGACCTGAAGCTCGTCGACACGAAGACGACGGGCAGCGGCGTCGCGATCCTGACGTTGTCAGCCTGACGCGCGCTCTTCTTCCGCGGTGAGCTCGGCGGTCGGGACGATTTCGAGCCGCTCGTCGGGAATCGGTTCCCCGCTCAAGACCGACAGCCCGTACGTTCCGGCCGCAAGTCGTTCTTCCGCGCGCTCGAGCCCCGCGAGCTGTTCGCGCAGGTCGCCGGCGAGACCGGCGTTGAATTCGTTCTGATAGAGGTCGGACGCCTGGTTCGCGGGGTCGTACTCGTCGGCGGGCTCGCCGTCGTCGATCGGGCCGAGCCGGCCCAGCGCCTTCTCGATGCGCTGCCGCTCGGCGGCCAGGAGCTCGCGTGCGCGGTCGGGGTCCACGGCGTCAGCTTACGGCACTGAACGCGTAGTCGAGGAAGTCGAGGAGCGTCTGCCGCGGATCGGCGCTCTCCCGCACGTCGTCGTACGGGAGGATGAACTCGCCGAGCGCGTCGTTCCAGAAGCGGCCGCCCTCGATGCCGTCCGGCTTCGGGTACTTGTAGGCGAAGAAGGCGGCGTATTCGGCCCGTGCGTCGCCCGGCCAGAAGCCGCCGCACACGAGCTCCTCGTCGCCGCCGACGCGCGTGATCACGTCTGCGTCCGGAGGCGGCGTCACGGACCGGCCGAAGTAGCGCGTCGTGGTCAAGTCGAGCGAGCCCCACCACAGCTGCACGGGCGGCGCCTTGCCGTGGAAGCGCGCGCGATGTTCACGCAACACCGCCTCGACCGAGAGCAACGCGCGCCAGAAGCGCGTCACCGCTTCACCGTCGTACGTTGTATGCACGGTGTCGTCCGGGAAGCGGATCGGATCTGGCACTTCGGACGGCAGCGTCGAGATCTCGACGGACACGCCCGCGCGCTCGAGCGCGGACATCAGATCCGCGTAGAAGCCTGCGACCCCTTGCCGCATCGACACGCGCTCGATCCGGCCCGTGCCGGTGCGCACGGCGGCCGTGTGCTCGACGAGGTCGACGTCGATGTCGAAGACCTCACCGCTCGGATGCGGAATCGTCGACGTCCACACGCCGCGCCCGGTCAGGTACAGCGGGACGTTCGCCCACTCCGGCTCGAGCGGCGAGAGCGCGAGGCGCACCTTTCCGAGCACCTGCAGCTGCATGTGGAGCGTGTCCCGTGTGTCCTTCCACTCCGCGTACGGGAGCGCGGGCCAGTTCAACCGAGCTCGAACCCGATCTCGTCGACGTAGCACCACGACCAGTCCTCACCGGGCTCGGCCGACCGGATGATCGGATGCGTGGTCTCATGGAAGTGCGCGGTCGCGTGCTTGCTCGGCGAGTTGTCGCAGCAGCCGATCTTTCCGCAGATCTGGCACATGCGCAGGTGCACCCACCAGCCGCCTGTCTTCAGGCACTCCTCGCAGCCTGCGATCTCGGCCGGAAGCGTCTTGTACTCGATCTTCCCGAGGTGCGTGCAGCTCATGCAGGGCAGTATGGCGAACATAAGTTGACACTTTAGGAAGTAGATGCTTATATACGCCCATGGAGGCAGCACTGAAGGCGATCGCGGAGCCGAACCGGCGCCGGATCCTGACGCTCGTGCGCGACGAGGAGCTCTCGGCCGGCGAGATCGCCGGGCACTTCGACGTCACCGGTCCCGCGATCTCACAACATCTGAAGGTTCTGAAGGGGGCGGGGCTCGTGAGCGAGCGGCGGAACGGGACTCGCCGCCTGTACCAGGCGCGCCCGGAAGGGCTCTACGACCTGAAGGCGTTTCTCGAAGGGTTCTGGGACGAACGCCTCGATGCGCTGAAGCGCGAGGCCGAGCGAAAGGAAGCGAAGCGTGGACGCAACAGCTGAGAGCATCTCCGTCGAGCGGGAGATCGCGATCGCCGCGAGCCCCGAGACGGTGTGGGAGCTGCTCGTCGATCCGGACGAGGCGATCCGGTGGATGGGGCAGAAGGCGACGTTCGACGTGCGCCCCGGCGGCGAGTACCGCGTCGAAGTGATCCCGGGCAACGTCGCGCGTGGCGAGTTCGTCGAGATCGATCCGCCGCGCCGGCTCGTCTACACGTGGGGCTGGGAGAGCGGCATGAGCGTCGGGCCCAGCTCGACGACGATCGAGTTCGAGCTGACGCCGGACGGCGACGGCACGCGCTTGCACTTCATCCATCGCGACCTGCCGGACGCCGAGGCCGCGGCGTCGCACGGGCACGGCTGGGACCACTACCTCGAGCGTCTCGCGGCCGTGGCCGCAGGCGGCGATCCCGGTGTCGATCCGTGGATCGCGGGGCCGATGACGTGAGCGCGGCATTGAACGTCGCACTCGCGTACCACGAAGCGTGGACGAATCACGACATCGAGCGCGCGATGTCGTACATCGCGGACGACATCGTCTGCGACGCGCCGGCCGGCCGCATCGAAGGCGCGGACGCGTATCGCGCGTTCATGGGGCCGTTCGTCGAGATCCTCAAGGGCTCCCAGCTCTGGGCCGCGTTCGGTGACGACGATACGGCGATCGTGATGTACGACACCGAGACCATGCCGGTCGCGAACGCACCGGGCGCAGAGTACGTCACCGTCAAGGACGGCAAAATCGTGCGTAGTCGCCTCGTCTTCGATCGCGCGCCCTTCATCGCCGCAACATGAACTGGCCGAACGAGTCCGAGGAGTACCGCGGCGCACGCGACGAGCTGCTGCAGGCTGAGATCGAGCTACGCCGCCAGGAGGAGGCGGTCGCCGCGCAGCGGCGCGCGCTGCCGCCCGGCGGCGAGGTGACCGGCGATTACGTCTTCGACTCGCCCTCCGGCGCGGTGACGTTCGCCGACCTGTTCGCCAACGGCAAGGACACGCTCTACTTCTACAACTTCATGTTCATCCCGGACGGGCAGGGCGCGCCGCTCGGGGCTGCATGTCCGTCGTGCACGTCGATCCTCGATGCGATGGACGGCGCGTTCCGGCACCTGCTCGACCGCGTCGACGTCGCGATCGTCGCGAAGGCGCCGATCGAGCAGTTCGCAGCGTGGGGGAAGGAGCGCGGCTGGAGGTTCGCACCGCTGTACTCGTCGTCAGGCAACTCCTTCAACCGCGACTATCACGCGGAGTCGGATGTGGGCGGACAGCTCCCGATCGCGCACGTCTTCACGCGTGCCGACGGACGCATCCACCACCGCTGGAGCAGCGAGCTCTTCGGCGCGCCGAATGATCCGGGCCAGCACCCGCGCCACGTCGACTTCCAGTGGCCGATCTGGAAGGTGCTCGACGTCACCCCTGCCGGCCGCGGCACGGACTGGAATCCGCGCTACGGCTACTGATCGAGCGCGCGCAGCTCTGCGACGACGTCGTCGGCGGTGTGCACGATCGTCCCACAGGACTCGATCGCGCCGGTGACGAAAAGGTTCATGCCGCCGCCGACGACGTCGCGCTCACGGCGGCGCTGAAGGCGCAGGTCGGTCGCGATCGCGACGATGCCGCGGTATTGCTCGCCGCCGCTCCTCACGAGCTCCGCGAACATCCCGATCTCCGACGCCGTGCCGTCGTCGCACATCGGGCCGTCGACCCAGGCGACGAGCGCGTTCGCGGAGCGAAGCCCTTCCGTGTCGACGCGGTAGACGTCTTCGACCGTGACGTTCGCGAGCTGCGGGAAGTTCTCGTGCGGCACGAAGCAATCGAACCCTTCCGCGCGCAGGCGGGCGGCGAGATCGTCGAGCCACACGCGCTCGGCTTCAGAGAACAGGGGCCCGGCAACGTAGAGGCGCACTAGCGCATTCTCTTCAATCCGTCGAGGATCAGGCCGAGACCGAACTCGAACTCGCCGAGGTCACGGTGGCTGCCCTCGGTCATGTGCTGCTCGATGTGCTCGGCAAGGTGCGGGAACTCCGCCGCCGGGAATGTCGCTTGGAACCCCGCGACGAGCTTCGCCGGATCTTCCGGGGGCAACGCGTGCCCGATCTCCCAGAGTGTGAAGCCCAGGATGTGGCTGTCGAGCGCGTGGTAGCCGTGATACGTCAGCTCGGCGGAGAAGCCGGCGTCGCGCAGCCGGCCGAGGATCGACTCCATGTAGCGCACGCGCGCGGGGATGACGCGCTGGGTCGTCGGCTCGAGGATGAGACTGCACGCCCACGGGTGGCGCAGGAACGCTTCGTGCGCGGAGATCGCGCTCATCCGCATCGCCGTCTCCCAGTCGCCGGCGGCGGCGTCGAGGTCGATCTCGTTCAGGATGAGGTCGACCATCCCGTCGAGCAGGTCATCCTTGTTCGCGACATGGTTGTAGAGCGACATTGCTTCGACCCCGAGCGCCTTGCCGAGCTGCCGCATCGTGATCGACTCGATCCCTCGCTCGTCCGCGAGGCGGATCGCCGCCTTGAGCACGCGCTCCCGGGTCAGGGCTGCTCTGCGCACTTGACAAGCTTACGCCGTATGTCTAACTTACGCTGTACGTATGAAGGCGATCGTCGCCCACCGCTACGGCCCGCCCGAGACCCTGCGGCCCGAAGAGGTCGAGAAGCCGGCCGTCGAGCCCGACCAGGTGCTCGTGCGGGTGCGCGCCTCGTCGGTCAATCCGTACGACTGGCACATGCTGCGCGGCAGCCCGTTCCTCGTCCGGCTGAGCGGCGGGTTGTTGAAGCCGAAGAACGGCGCGCTCGGCGTTGACGCGGCGGGAGTCGTGGAAGCGGTGGGCGCGGATGTGACCCATGTTGCGCCGGGCGACGAGGTCTTCGGCGCGCGCAACGGCGCCTTCGCGGAGTACGTGAGCGGGAAGAACTTCGTGCCGAAGCCCGCCCGGATCAGCTTCGAGCAGGCCGGCACTCTCGGGATCGCGGGCATCACCGCGCTCCAGGCGGTGCGCGACAAAGGTCGTGTGAAGGCGGGGCAGAAGGTCCTCGTCAACGGCGCGGCGGGAGGCGTCGGCACGTTCGCGGTGCAGATCGCGAAGGCCTTGGGCGCGGACGTCACCGGCGTGTGCAGCACACGCAATGTCGACCTCGTGCGCTCGATCGGCGCCGAGCGTGTCGTCGACTACACGGTCGCGGATTACACGCGCGAAGGGCAACGTTACGACGTGATCGTCGACTGCATCGGCAACCACAGGCTGCTCGCCAACCGGCGCGCGTTGACCGCGGACGGAACGCTGGT
This sequence comes from Gaiellaceae bacterium, assembly GCA_035703805.1. Classification (GTDB taxonomy): domain Bacteria; phylum Actinomycetota; class Thermoleophilia; order Gaiellales; family Gaiellaceae; genus Palsa-739. The sequence continues at coordinate 6,285 of DASSXM010000091.1, forward strand.
CATCGTGGGTGGCCCGCTGCGGCGTCTGCCGGCTGTCCTCGTTCTTCCGCTGATCGTGCGTCAGCGCATCGGCTTCTTCATCGCGAAGATCAACCGCGACGACCTCTCCGTGCTTGCCGACCTCATGGAGTCCGGCCAGGTCACGCCGGTCATCGATCGCGCCTATCCGCTCAGCGAGGTGCCGGAGGCGATCGCCTACCTCGAGGAGGGGCACGCCCGCGGCAAGGTCGTCATCACCGTCTGATCCGCGGATCGGTGAAGACGTCGAGATCGTCGCGACTCTGCGTTGAGAACTCCGAGACGATCGCGCCGTCGTCGCCCGCCTGGAACCAGTGCAGCGTGTCGGGCGCGATCGTGTGCTGGTCGCCCGGCCGCAGCACGATCTCGTGCCACACCGTGAAGCGGCCGTCACGTGGCGGGCGCGCGGCGGGGTGCTGCGTCGGCTCGCCTTCTGTGTAGAGGTAGACGAGCCCCGCGCGGCAGCGAAAGGTCTCTTCCTTGCCCGGCGCTCCCTCGAACGGCGGGTGGCGGTGCTCCGGGCAGACCTGCCACGGGAAGAGCACGAGTTCCTTCGCGCACACACGCTGCCTGTTCACGTATTCGACGATCTGGAGACCCAGCTCGTCGATTCGGCCGAAGCCGAAGTCGGCAACCTCGATCCCGTCGGCCTCGGGCGCGGTGAGAACGATTCCCGCCGCCGCGAGCTGCGCGGCCGCCCGCTTCCTCGCGTCCATGGCGACATGATGCAGGCATGCACGCGGACGTGGTCGTTGCCGGGCACACCTGCCTCGACGTCCGCCCGGCTCTGGACGGCCCGCTGGACCTCGAGCCGGGTCGGCTAATCCGAGTCGGCGAGACCGTGTTCGCCGCCGGCGGCGCGGTCGCGAACACCGGCATCGCCCTCCACCGCCTCGGCGTGCCGGTCCGGCTGGTGGCGAAGATCGGGCCCGATCCGTTCGGAGACGTCGTGCGGGAGGCACTTGGCGCACATGGACTCGGCGGCGACCTACTCGTCGCACCGAGCGAGGCGACGAGCTACTCGATCGTGATCGATCCGCCTGGCGTCGACCGCTCGTTTCTCCACTACCCGGGCGCGAACGACACGTTCTCAGCCGACGACGTTTCCGACGCAGCGGTCGCCGGCGCGCGGATCCTCCACTTCGGATACCCGCCGCTCATGCAACGGATGGTCGCCGCGGGCGGTGCGGAGCTCGAGCTTTTGCTCGCGCGTGCGCGCGAGAACGGTCTCGTGACCTCGCTCGACATGTGCAGAGTCGAACGCGGGCCTGTCGACTGGCGCGCGGTGCTCGAGCGCGTCCTGCCGAACGTCGACATCTTCTGCCCGAGCATCGACGACCTGCCGTTCGCAAACGACGAGCCGAGCACCTTCGCCGGTGAGCTGCTCGCGATGGGTGCGGCGGCCGTCGCGATCAAGCTCGGCGAACGGGGGCTCTATCTCCGCACGTCGGGGCGTGTCGGCGACCTGTGCCGGAAGCTCGGCCTCGACGAAGCCGCCTGGGGCGATTGCGAGGTCTCCTCGCCCTGCTTCGCCGTCGAGCGCGTCGCCGGGACGACGGGCGCAGGCGACTGCACGATCGCCGGGCTGCTCGCGGCGTTGCTGCGCGGTGATGACCCGGCCGAGGTTGCGACCGCCGCAACCGCGGTGGGCGCTTGCTGTGTCGAGGCTCCGGACGGCGCGAGCGGCATCCCGCCCTGGGCGGAAGTCGAGGCACGCGTACGAAGCGGCTGGGCGACGTGCGCGTGATCAGCTCGCCTTGCCGCTTCCCACCCAGCGTCGAAAGAGCTCGACCTGCTCGTCGGGCCATGCGCCGTCACAGGGCATGCTGCCGTCTTCCAGGCGAGCGAGGATCGCGTCGGCGTGCCTCGCGACGTCGTCGTGCGACCAGAGATCGAAATGTGACTGCATCGATCCGCGATCACGTTCGCGCAACAGTGGCTTGATCTCCGTCTCGAAGCTCACTGCGTCAGCATCGGTCATCACGGTCACAATAATCCCACGATGACGAATCCGCAGGGCGGGATCTTCGCACTCGGCACGAACTCGCACGCGTACCTCGAGTTCGACGTCGCGGACGGACGCAGCGGGCTCGACTTGGTCACGGCCGTCTCGTCGTTTCGTGAGCCGCGCACGACGATGGGTGGCGTCAACCTCGTGGTGGGCTTTCGGCCCGAGCTTTGGCGGGCAGCGCAGCCAGACGATGCGCCTCCCGCTCTCGAGGGGTTCAACGCCGACCTCGTCGGCGTCGACGGGTTCACGCTCCCGGCGACACAGCACGACGCGGTGCTGTGGCTATCGGGAAGTGCGTACGACGTCGTCTTCGACACGGCGCGCTCTGCGATCTCGGCGCTCGCCGGCCTCGCCACGCTCGAGGGAGAGACGTCGAGCTGGCCGTACGAGCACGACCGCGACCTGACCGGCTTCATCGACGGCAGCGAGAACCCGACGCTGATCGAGGCGCCGGGGCTCGTACTCGTTCCGGAGGAAGCCCCGGGGGCCGGCGGCACGGTGCTGCTGCTGCAGAAGTGGGCTCACGACGCGGATGCCTGGGAGGCGCTTCCGGTCGCAGCGCAGGAGCGCATCATCGGCCGGACGAAGCCCGACGGCATCGAGCTCGAGAACAAGGCTCCCGACTCGCATGTCGCGAGCACGGACCAGGAGCGCTTCGGCGACATCTTCCGCCGCAACATGCCGTATGGCACGGTGACCGATCACGGCACGATGTTCGTCGGCTTCGCAGCTGACGGGCGCCCGCTGCAAGCGATGCTCGAGAGCATGGCGGGCCTAGTCAGCGGGGCGCGGGACGCGCTCACCTTCTACACCCGGCCACTCACGGGCGCGTACTACTTTGTTCCGTCGATCGAAGCGCTGCTCCGTCCGTCCAAGGGTTGATCGGCGCCCGCGAAGGGCGTATACCGGCCGTGACAATCGACCCAAGGGAGGCAGGTATGTCCTCGATCACCGTTGCCGTCGAGCGCTCGCTCGGACGCCGGCTTCCTCCGTGGTGGTGGTTCTTGCTCAGCGGCGTCGCCTGGATGCTCGTCTCGCTCATCGTCCTGCGCTTCGACTACACGTCCGTGAGCGCCATCTCGATCCTGTTGGGCTTCGTCGCGATCGGCGCCGGCGTGCTCGAGCTCGCCATGACGATGGTCACCACCGGCTGGTGGAGGTTGCTGACCGGCGCCTTGGCGGTGACGTTCATCGCCAGCGGAGTCGTCTCGTTCATCCACCCCGGCGACACGTTCGTCGCGCTCGCCGCGGTGATCAGCTTCTTCCTCGTTTTGGCGGGGACCTACGACATCATCACGGCGATCTCCGTTCGGCGCGAGATCGAGGTCTGGTGGCTGCAACTCGTCGGCGGGATCATCGAGCTCACACTCGGGTTCTGGGCGGCGGGCTACTACGGGCGCAGCGCCGTCCTGCTCATCGCCTGGGTGTCGGCCTTCGCCCTCATTCGCGGCGTGCGCGAGTTCGTTCTCGCGTTTCGCGTGCGTGACCTTCAGATGTGAGCCACATCGTCATCTGAGACTCGACTAGGCTTCGGGCTTGGAGCTCGAGTCCGTCGTCGTCGGATCTTCGGAGGTCGCGATTCGCGACCTCGACGAGAGCCGTCTCGAGGCGGCGGTGAAGCTCTGGGAGAGCAGCGAGTCGAACGACGCGTTCGCGTTCTCGCTCGCCGAGACGCTCGCCGCCGTCGTCGCGGGCGAGCCGGCGCTCGTCGCGCTCTCGGGCGACCGGGTGATCGGTGCGAGCGCGGCGCGCGCGGACGGCGGACGCGCCTGGATCCTCCGCTGGTCGGTCGAGGCGGACTCGCGGAGGCGCGGCATCGGCGCGTCGTTGCTGCGGCGCGTTCGCAGTACTTCTCCGCCGCCGACATCGAGTTCGCGGCGCAGAAGGCGGCGCAGACCGCTTTCGAGGGGTCGCTGCGCGGCGGATTCGCACCGGCGACGACGGAGGACTTCCTTGCGGCGGTGAGCGAGGTGCGCCCCTCGATCAGCGCTGCGATGGCGCGCGACTTCGACGAAGACATCGAGCGCTTCGCGCGGTTTTAGCCGACTGATTCGTCAGTCAGTTCGCGCTATGTGTCACTTCCGAGAGGCCGGGCATACGCTTCGGCATGACACGACTACACGACCGCAAGCTCGCGATCGCCGCAGCGTCGGCCCTCGCGCTTCTAACGCTCGTCCTGCTCGCGGTGCCGAGCGCACGCAGTGGTGGCGGAACGAACTTCAACGCGCCTGTGAAAGTGACGCCCGCTCTTGGCTTCGGCTACGAGCCGGCAACGGTCGTCGACGGCTACGGGAACATCTTCGTCACGGCGCATAAAGAGAACTGGCAGCTCGCGCTCGCGCCCGACGCGAATTCGCCGACCTACACGCGCAGCATGTCGTGGGTCTGGACATCGGTCGACGGTGGCCAGAGCTTCGTCGATCCGCCAGGCCTCACAAGCATCTCGATCGAGCAGCACCAGTTCGGCGACGAAGGCGATCTCGCATTCGACGACGCGAATCACCTCTACTTCGTCGACACGAACGTCACCGACAACACCATCGCCCGCTGGAGCGTGACCGGAGCAGGGCTTGCGAACATGAAGCTCGACTTCTCGCGGCCTCTGATCCCGACGGCGCAGCTCGTCGACGACCGGCCTTGGGTGACCGCACACGGCGACGGTCACGTCTTCTACCTCGGTAACGAGGGCGACAAGGTCACGTATCCCCTCGGCCAGGGAACCGGGAGCGGATTCGGGCCGGGCCGGTACACCGTCTATCGCTCGACCGACGGAGGCCTGACGTTCGATCCGCTTGGGTACACGTTGAAGGACTCCGGCTGGTGCCGGCCGGCAGCGGACCATGCGTTCGGATCGCCGTACGTGTACGTCGTCTGCGGGAACGACGGCGGCTCGAACGACGTCTTCACGCCGAACAACCCGAAGGGGACGCTCTATGTGTACGTCTCGTCCAACGACGGCGTGAGCTTCGAGCGCTTCGTCATCGGTAGCTACAACTCGACCGACAGCTCGGTCAGCTGGCCGACAGTCTCCGTCGCGCCGGACGGCTCGATCTGGGCGCTCTACACCGACAGTACTCAGACGACCAACTGCGGGTCGGACATCTTCGGCAACACGACCTGCGATCCGGTGACGAACAGGCTGCTGCTCTACCACTCGACCGACCACGGACAGACGTGGCAGTCGAAGGACGTCACGCCCGGCCGCGGCCGCTACCGCTACGGCTGGCTCGCAGTCTCGGCCGACGGGAGCAAGCTTGGCGTCGGCACGTACTACCGCCCGAACAACACGTCGGACTGGCGGGTCTACGGCGCCATCTTCAACCCGTGGCAGAAGCCGCAGCTGACGTCGCTCGACCAGAACAACCCGGTTGCGCCGGCGGGCGCGGAAGCACCGGGCGACCTGATGGGGAGCTACTTCAACCCCGACGGCACGCTCGGCGTCGTCTGGACGCGCGACGTGCAGCGGCTCGACGGCATCGCCACGCTCGAGCGCGACATCTACTACGCGCGGTCGAGATAGCTCGAAAGCGGTGCGGCGCCGGCGGGTCCGGCGCCGCACCGCTCACGGGCGCGTGAGGAAGAGCCGCTTTTCCGATCCGAGGTGGGTCGGCCACTCGACACGGTCCGCACCGGCGAAGCGCAGGTAGGCGCGGAGCGCGTCGCGCATCGCGTCGACGAACCCGTCGGCGCGTCCGGGCGCAAAGCCGTCTTCCCACCACAAGTCGAGCACTTGCACGCACGCGTCGTCGCGATCGATGCGCGGCTCGATGCGGCCGACGAAGCGGTCGCCGAACACGATCGGCAGCACGTACCAGCCCCACCGGCGCTTCGCGGGCTGAATGAAGAGCTCCCACACATAGGCGAAGCCGAACAAGGTTCCGAGGAGCTTCCTGTCCCAGACGAGCGCATCGAACGGAGGGAGGAACGCAACTGACGGTGGCGGCTCCGGCGGTGCGGCGAGCAAGTCGAGGTCGTCGCGGACCACGAAGCGCGTGCCGCGCAGCCCCTCGACGTCGACCGACACGATCGCACCACGCTCGATGAGTTCGTTACGCATCGCGTTTCGATCGGCCGCCGGGCCGAGCCCGCCGAATGTGTCGCCTGCGCTGATGCCGAGCAAGCCGTGGGCGCGGTAGCGCGACAAGAGCTTGTGCCGCAGCTGCTCCTTCAACGGGACGGCGCGCTCGAGGACGTCGCTTGGCAGCAAGCGCTCCATGAGGTCGTAGTACCGGCGGTTGCCGTCGCGCCGTGCGAGCCCGAGCACGCCGGTGACGGCGTACGCCTCGAGGACTGCACGCACCGTGTTCGTCGGCATCCCGAACCAGTCTGTGGTCGGTCCCGTCGCACGCTCGAAGTCGAGCGACGAGAGCGGACCGTCGGCGCATATCCGTTCGAGCACGCGCGTCGCGACGTCTGCGTTGTCGGCGAGCGTCTTCGCAGGGTTGCGGCTGCGGATCCCGCGGAACCACGGGAACTCGCTCATCGGAACGAGCGAAAGCCCCTTGTTGTACGCCTCGAAGATCGCGCGGCGCTCGTACAGCTCGTCGCACCAGGCGGGGTCGTAGTCGGCGACGCGCGCGTGCAGGACGAGGTCGTGCGTCCGGCCGGCGACCGCGAGCGGGTCGAACTGGATCGAACCGAGCTTACTGAAGACCTGCATCACAGCGTCGGGTCCGCCCTCGAGCGAACGCGCCGGCGATAGGAAGTGGCGCGCGACGAGGAACCGGCGCGCGGCCTCGGCGGTGACCTTCATCACGCGCTGGTCGCCTGCGCTGCGTGCCGGCTGAGATGCTCCTCGAGCTGCCAGAGAGCGTCGAGGTGCTGGCTCGCCCAGATCAGGTCAAGCGCGGAGCGCTTCTTCGGCTTGTCTCCGCTCTCGAGCGCTTCGCGCACGCATTCGACCAGTCGACGGTGTCCCTCGGCGTCGCGACGATGTGGCGGCGGAACCGTCGTGCCGCGGACGAGCGCGTCGCCGAGCGTGATATACCACGCGCGCACCGCGTTGGCCTCGGCGTCGAGATTGGCGCCGCAGGCGGCGAGCTTCTCGCCGCTCTCGGTCATCTGCGCGAGGGACGAGAGTGATTGCCCGGCGCGGCGCAGGCGTGCGGCTCCCGCGATGAGAGGAGCAAGGTTCTCGGCGCCGTTCGTTTGCGCGGAGCGCTCGGCGAGGGACTGACGGTAGGCGTCGTCGAGACGGTGCGCCGCTGTCGCAGCTTCCTCCGCAGCGGCTGCGACGTTGCCTGTACCGGTGACGAGCTCGCCTTCGGCGGCAACGACGTAGTCGGCGTTGCGCGCATACGACGCTGCGAGGTTCTCGCGTAGCAGCGAGGCGGCGCCGCGTGGCCAGAAGAGAGTCCCGACCCCGAGGCTGATCGCGAAGCCGATTGCGACGTCTTCGATGCGCACGAGACCTACCCGCCACCCGACCGGCTGGATGATGTTGAAGAGGACGAAGAGAACGACCGTGAAGCCGGCCTGCCCTGCTGCAAACGAGATCGCGCGCGGTGCGTATGAGCCGACGAGAACCGCCAACGGCAAGACGCCCCAGAGCACGACCTCGTGGTGGCCGATGCCGATAACGAGGGCGGACCCGAGCACGATTCCGACGGCCGTGCCTGCGAGCGCGGTGAGGATGGACCAGCCGGTGCCGAGGGCGTTCGAGCGGAGCACAGAAAGCGTTCCGAGAACGACCCAAAACCCATGCTGGACGCCGGACCGTTGCGCGATGTACACGGCGATCGCGAGGCCGACGGCGCCGCGGAGGCTGTTGCGGAACCAGACGTCGCGCGGGTTCGCATGCTCGACGGTTTCCTGTTCGCTCGCGCGCAAAGCAGCGAGCAGTGGCCGTGGCTCGCCCTCGCCGCTAGCGGCCAGCGCGTATGTCCCTGCCTGTTCGGTCGCGCCCGAAAGGGCGCGAATACGGAAGGCGGACTCGAACGTCGCGGTGATCGCTCGGTCATCCGAGCCGGGCGGGAGCGCGACGATCTGTCGCGCGAGTGCGCGCGCGAGCGCGTCGCGGGTCTCGCGCAGGCGGTCGAGGTCGGGACGCTCGTCACCGCCGTCGAGCGTGGCTGCAGTCGCCTGCAGCCCGTCAACGACCGCCCGAACGGTGTCGGCGTTCTCCTCCGGGCAGACGTCGAGGGCGGGAATCTGCGCCGGCGGTGCGAGGAGCGACATGATCCAGTCGAGCTCGTCGACGAGTGAGTTGAGCGCCGCCTGCGGCCCGGTCGGGCCGGAGGGCTTGTGCGGCGTCGCGAGAAAGCGCGCGCGGAGTCCGCGCAACGCAGTGCCTGCTTCGCGGACGCGGTCGGCGATCGTCTCCGTGTCGCGCTGCAGTTCGGTGTCGGCGAGCTTCGCAAGCGCACTCGCGGCGCGCGCAGCGTCGCTTCGAAGCGACGCCTGCGCGCGCAGCGGCCAGATGAGCAGCTGGGCGGCGATACACACAGCGGCGGCGAGTGCCCAGCCTTCGAGCCGGGACGGCAATGCCGACTCCGGCGCCGGCACCATTGTCGCGAGGATGAACGTCAAGAGGGCGGACGTGGTCGCAGCGGCGAAGTAGCCGTTGACGACGCCGGACATGAGGATCACGAACGCGATCACCGCCATCGCCGCTCCGGCGAGCCATGCGGTCTGCGAGCAGAGCGTACCGATCGTGATGTTCGCCGCGCCGACGCAAACGAGGGACGCGTAGGCGATCAGGCGGCCCCGAATCGTGCCGCCGAACTCGACGAGCACGAGCAGCGCGAACGAGCCGAAGGCCGCGAAGAACGAGAGCTGCGCGTTCCCGATCACCTTGTACGCGAACGCGAACACGGCCGGCATGACGATCGCTGCACGCACTGCGCTCCGGAGGAACACGAGTTCCGGATCGTGAATGCGAAACGCCGACCGCCACGCCACGATCGGGCGAGCTTACGCGTCAGCCGCCAGGCGCTGCAGCACCGCGTCTATGCGTGCGAAGCCGCCCTTTGCTCCCTCCTCGACGCCGTAGTTCATCGTCGTGTCGCGCTCTTCGGTGGTGCCGAAGCGCATCGTTTGCGTCAGCTTCGTCCGATCGCCGAGATCCTCGAGCTCGAGCGTCTGCACGTGGTTCTGGAATGTCTGCACGAGCCGCTCGGGCGCGTCGACCTCGCGGTACTCGCCTTCGACGACGCCGTACGCAGTTCGGAAGCGCCACGTACCGCCGGGGCGAACGTCCATCTCCTCGACGACCGTGTTGTCGCCCCACCACTGCGGGATCAACTGTGGATCGGTGAAGACCGAGAACACGTGCGCGCGCGGCGCATCGAAGACGCGCTCCACCCGGATCTCGAGGTCGCTCGGCTTGGTGACGGTGGTCTCGTTCATCTCAGCGCACCGCCTTCTTCACGAGCTTCGTGATCTTCGCCTCGTCGGCCGCAGTCAGCTTCGGGAGGGCGAACATGATCGGCCACATCGAGCCGTCGTCGAGCTTCGCGCTGTCGTTGAAGCCGAGGTTGGAATACCGCTCCTTGAACTTGCCCGCGTCTCGGAAGTAGATGACGACCTTGCCGTCCTTGTTCGCGTACGCTGGCATCCCGTACCAGGTCTTCGGCGTGAGCTCGGGCGCGGCCTTCCTGACGAGCTCGTGGATGCGCTTGCCGATCGCACGGTCCGCAGGCGCCATCTTCTTCAGCGCCTCGGCCACGGCCTTCTCGCCGTCCTCGTTCAGCTTCCGCTCCTTGAGCGTGACCTTCAGCGCGGCTTTTTCTTCGGCGGTGAGTCCGGTGCTCATCGTGCTCCTTTCGTACGTTCGACGACTTCAGCAAAACGATCGAGCCGCTGCAGCCACGTGCTTATGCCCTCGAAGGCGTAGGGCGCGAGCATGCAGCGACGGACGCGGCCGATCTTCTCGGTTGTCACGAGCTCCGCTTCCTCGAGCAACCGGACGTGCTTCCTCATTCCGGTCAGCGACATCCCGAAGGGCTCGGCGAGCTCGCTGATCGTCGCGCTTCCCGCGCCGAGCCGTTCGAGCACGGCGCGGCGGGTCGGGTCGGCGAGGGCGGCGAAGGTGCGGTCGACCGCTTGCGTATACTGAACTATTAGGTTCACTATACTACAGGCTACTACGGTCGTCTCATGAGCGAGCTGGCACTCGAGCGGGAGCATCGCGTCTCGCCGATCGAGCTGTTCTTCGACCTCGTGTTCGTCTTCGCCCTCACCGAGGTGACGACGCTGTGGCTGGAGCAGAGCTCCTGGGCAGGGCTCGGTCGTGGCCTGCTCGTACTGGCGGTGCTGTGGTGGGTGTGGGCCAGCTACGCGTGGCTGACGAACGCTGCCGACGCGGACGCGGGGATCGTCACGGCCGTGCTGCTGTTCGCGACGGCCGCGTCCTTCGTCGCAGCGCTCACCGTTCCGGAGGCGTTCGGCGACCACCGGCTCCTCTGCGGTGTCGCCCTATTCGCGGTTCTGTTGGCTTTCGTCGGTCTCTACGCGCGCGTCAGCCGCAACGAGCCGGAGCTGTTCGCTGCGGTCTTGCGGATGGCATTGACGCTCGTGCCCGCTGCAAGCCTCATCCTCGCGGCGGCGTTCGTCCCGGCCGGCGTCCGCCCGGCGTTTTGGGGGCTTGCGTTGATGGTCGGCTTCGTCGGACCGAATCTCGGTGGGTTGAGTGGTTGGCGCGTCGAGCCGGCGCACTTCGCCGAGCGGCACGGCCTGATCATCATCATCGCGATCGGCGAATCGCTCGGAGCGATCGGCTTCGGTGCCCGCAACACGCATCTCGGCGCGGCCGTGATCGCGGCTGTGCTCTTGGGTCTCGTCGTCGCAGGCTCGTTCTGGCTCGGCTACTTCGACTTCGCCGCAACCGGCGTGCAGCGTCTGCTCGCGCAGCGGCACGGCCGGCAGCGCGTCACGCTCGCGCGCGACGCCTATACGTACGCGCACCTGCCGATGGTCGCCGGGATCGTTCTCTTCGCCTTCGGCATGCGAACGGCACTACGGCACGTCCACGCGGAGCTCGGGATCGTTCCTGCGGTCGCGCTTTGTTGCGGCTCAGCCGTCTATCTGGCCGCCTTCGTTGCGCTTCGCTGGCGCGTTTCGCGCACCCTCGGACGGGGCCGTCCGATCGCGGCGGTGGCAGCGGCGTTGTTGACGCCCGCTGCGGTCTCGGTTCCGGCCCTCGGCGCGCTTGCGCTCGTCGCGGGCCTATGGGTCGCCCTCCACACGTACGAGCTCATCCGCTACCGCGAGGAACGAGCACGCGCGCGGCAGCGCACCGGGTAGATCCGCTCAGCCGGTCCGCGCGGCGGACGCCGCGAGGTGCTCATGCACGAACTGCACGGCCATCGATCCTTCGCCGACGGCGGCGGCACAGCGCTTCGTCGATCCGCAGCGTGCGTCGCCGGCCGCGAAGATGCCGGGCACGCTCGTCTCGAGCAGGTGGCCGGCGCCGGCCGCTTCGCCGGTCAGGATGAAGCCGTCGGCGGCGCGCGCGACGGTGTCGTCGAGCCACTCCGTGCACGGCTGCGCGCCGAGGAAGAAGAAGAGGAACGAGAACGGGAGGCGCTCGCCGCCTTTGAGCGTGACCGCCTCGAGCTGGCCGTCCGTTCCGTGCAGGGCGGCGATCTCGTTGCGGTCGCGGACGGCGACGCCGTAGCGCTCGAGGTCGCGGATCAGATAGTCGGACATCGTCTCGCTCAGACTGGCTCGGCGGTGGAGCAGCGTCACGAGCGCGCCGCCGCGCGCCAGCCAGACGGCCGCTTGCCCGGCGGAGTTGCCGCCGCCGACGACGGCGACGCGCGAGGCACCGCACAGCTCCGCCTCGGGCGGACCGGCGGCGTAGAAGACGCTCGACCCTTCGTAGTCGCTCAGGCCGTCGAGAGGAAGTCGCCGATACGCGGCGCCGGTCGCGAGCACAACGGCGCGTGCCCCGATCTCGTGGTCCTCTTCGAGTCGTACGACGTGTCGCCTGTCGCCGGGCTCGAGCGCGAGCGCGCGGTACGGGGTCGCCGGGCGCGCGCCGAATTTACGCGCTTGGCTGATCGCGCGGCTCGTGAGCTCGGCGCCGCTGATTCCGGCAGGAAAGCCGAGGTAGTTCTCGATACGGCGGGACGATCCCGCTTGGCCGCCGAGCGCGGTGCTCTCCACGATGAGCGTGTCGAGCCCCTCGGAGGCGCCGTAGACCGCGGCAGCGAGTCCGGCCGGGCCGCCGCCGACGACGAGCAGGTCGACGTCTTCGCGCGCCGCGAGCTCGCGGCCGATCCCGAGCGCCCGCAGCACCTGGCCTCGCGACGGGTGCAGCAGCTCGGTACCACCCGGGAGTCGCACGATCGGCGCCTCCGCCCCGTCCGGCGGCGGGCTTTCGTGCCACGTGAAGGGGAGCCGGTTGGCGCGGACGAAGTCGAGCATCTGCATCGTCGTCTCGGACGAGCGAGGTCCGACGATCTCGATGCCGATCCCTTCGACGCGTTCGAGCGCCTCACGGCGGGCGATGAACGTCGAGAGCACGAGGTCGCTGAGCGGGCCGTCGTCGAACAGCAGCGCGCGTAGCGCCTCGCGGTCGACCGCGATGTAGCGCAGCGGCTTCGTCACGACCGCGGTGACGAAGACGGTTTGGCCGGAGAGGAGGTTCAGCTCGCCGAGGAAGCCGGACGGACCGTGACGGACGAGCTCGTTGCCGGCCGCATCGAGGATGGCGACCTCGCCCTCGCGGATGGCAATGAACGGATAGGTCGCATCTCCAACTCGGAACAGCGTGTCGCCGGCGGCCGCCGTCCGCTCCTCGCCCGCCTTGGCGAGCGTCTCGAGCTGCGAAAGGGAAAGCAGGGGGCTGCCGGGAGCTGCCATCGGGCGAGCGTAGCCGCGCGAGGTCAGTCTAGGAACGCATCCAAAGCGCAGGTCTCCGCTGTACCTCTCCTGAGGTTCCTTTCCAGAGCCCTAATTCGAACAGAGGAGAATGCGTGATGAGAGTGCGGGGTCGGTTCGTATTGCTCGGGGTTGCGGTGGTCGCCGCCGTGTTGGCGGCTGCATTGGCGGCCGCCTCGTCGCGGGCCGCCGCGGATCGGGCGACGCTGGTGAGTGTGCAATCGACGGAGTTCGGGAAGGCGCTCTTCGGTCCGAGCGGGAAGGTGCTGTACGTGTTCGGTGCCGACCACAATTCGACGAGCACCTGTTACGGGGTCTGCGCAGCTGCGTGGCCGCCGCTGCTCACCTCTTCGCGGGCTGTTGCGGGCGCCGGCGTCGAGGCGAAGCTGCTGGGAACGACGAAGCGCAAGGACGGCCACCTACAGGTGACTTACGCCGGTCACCCGCTTTACTACTACTCCGCCGACAAGGTCGGAAAGGTGATGTGTCAGCACGTGAACATGCACGGTGGCATCTGGCTGATCATCAAGCCGAACGGTGAGCCGAACATGGCCAAGGGTGCGCACATGTGAGCACCTCCCCCGAAAGAAAGCCCACAGCCGCGGCCGCCCGCTCGCAAACGAGCGACGCCGAGTTGCTCCGAGCGGTCGCCGCGGGAAGCGAGCCTGCGTTCGCCGAGCTTCGCAATCGTTACGCCGTGGCCGTGCGGCGGGTCTGCCGCGCGGTCGCAGGGGCGGAGCACGAGGACTGCGAGCAGGAGGTGTTCACGCGTGTCTGGCGCAAGGCGGCGCTCTACGACCCGGCGCGCGGAAGCGCCGCCGCCTGGCTCCTGACGGTGGCACGGCGGGCCGCGTCGAATCTTCGCGCGGCCCGCCGACCGCCTGTTCCTACCTGGGAGATCGCCGACGACGCGCAGCATGACCTTGAAGCGTTCTGGCTTCAGGCCGGGATGACGCAGCTGCCGGAGCGCGAGCGCACGGTGATCGAACTCGCCTACTACGCCGACCTAAGCGAAAGCGCGATCGCGCAGCGCCTGCGTGTACCGCTCGGCTCGGTCAAGAGCTGGAAGCGGCGGGGCCTGAACCGGCTCGCCTCGCTACTCGAGGATGCATCGTTGTGAAGCACGAAGAGGCATTCGCGCGGCTTCCCGATCTCCTGGACGATCGCGACGACGCTGCACTGCTTGTCCACATGCGCGAATGCGGGGACTGTCAGCGGCAATTGTTCCTCCTCGGCCGCGTCGATCGGCTTCTCCGCGACGACGCGGCCGCTTCGCGCCCCGGTCGGTTGCCGATTCGAGGTCTGCTCGCTGCGGCGACGCTCGCCGTCGCTGCGGCTGCGGCCGCACTCATGCTCGCGCTGCCCCAGCGTGGGCACGGCGAGCGATTCGTCCTTCGGACTGCGTCGGGGCGGTCGGTCGCACAAGCAGTGATGGGACACAGCGACGCTCGCAACGCGTCGCTCGCGTTAACCGCGCGCGGGCTTCCGACAGGCCGTGGGCACATGTTCGTGCTGTGGGCAGGCGCCGCCGGGTCCTCGATGGCGGTGGGCCGCTTTATGGTCAACCAGACGGGGGATTGCCGCGTGCACTTCAACCTTCCGGCCGACCATGCGTGGAGCCGGTTCTGGGTCGCGTCGGCGGAACGGGCGGCGGCAGTCGTCGCAAGCACGTGAAGCGAAGCGTCGCGGTGTTGCCCGTCGCCGGTGTGCTCGCACTCGGCCTGCGGCGAACCTACCGCCTACTCGCGGCCGGTGCGCTGACCGTCGATCTCGACGTCGGTCGCCGCCTGCAGCCGCTCGGGCCGCACTCGCACCGAGTCCGGGCGCCACGCGAGGTCGTGTTCGACGTGATCGCGGCCCCGTATCTCGGTCGAACGCCGCGCGCGCTCGCCACCAAGTTGCAGGTGTGGGAACGTGGAAGCGACATGGTGCTCGCCGCCCATTTCACCGAGGTAAAATGCGGTACGACGACGACGCTCGAGACCGTTCGATTCGAGCCCCCGGGACGCATCGACTTCCGGCTCGTCCGCGGACCGGTCCCGCACCTGGTCGAATCGTTTGAACTTCTTCCGGACGAGAACGGCACGGAGCTTCGCTGGCGGGGCGAGCTCGGCACCGACCTGTGGGCGATCGGCCGGTGGTGGGGCGGCAGGGTCGCCAAGGCGTGGACGCATGCCGTGCTTCGGTCGCTACCTGAGATCGGCGCAGAAGCCGAGCGCCGCGCCGCTCGGCTTTCGCGGACCTGACGAAGGAGCATTGATGCCGACGCCGATCGACACTGTTGAGGACGCGATGAGTAGCGGCCCGAGCACCGTTCGGCCGAACGTGCCACTCGCGCAGCTCTTCGAGAAGCTCGAGCGGCAAGGTCTGCGGACCGCGCTCGAGACGACGAGCGACTGCCGCCTCGTTGGTGTCGTCCGCGCAGATTCCGATGGGAGCAACGCGTGATCGAATCGAACGTGCTCGCGGCCAACGGGATCGGAAGCGTGCCGATTTCGATCGCGCTCGCCGCCGGCGGGCTCGCGGTCGTCAATCCTTGCGGTTTCCCGCTCCTGCCGGCGTTCCTCTCCTTCTACTTGGGCGCCGAGGAGAAGACGCTTCCGCGCGCGCCCACCCGCGTGCTCCAGGGGCTCCTCGTCGGCAGTCTTGTCACTGCGGGGTTCGTCGGTCTTTTCACCGCGATCGGTCTGCCGATCAGCTACGGCGCCGGCTCGATCGCCAGCGCGGTGCCATGGCTCGGACTCGGAACCGGTGCAGTCTTGGCGCTCGCCGGGATCGCTGCGATTGCGGGCGCGCGGTTTACCCTGCCGGTCCATCTCACCATCCGGCCGCGACGCGAGCGCAGAGCGACGGCGATGCTGCTGTTCGGCGTCGCCTACGGTGCCGCCTCGCTCGGCTGCACGCTTCCGATCTTCCTCGCGCTCGTCGGCGCCTCGCTCGGCGCGGACAAGGTCGCCGTCTTTCTCGCCTACGGTCTCGGCATGGCACTTGTATTGATGGCCCTCTCGGTCGGGATCGCACTTGCGCGGGAGGGGGTCGCACATCGTCTTCGACCGCTCCTTCCTCACGTGGCCTGGCTCGCCGGACTTCTGCTTGCGCTCTCAGGCGGCTACCTCGTCTATTACTGGGCTCGGGTGCGCTTCGGCAACAGCGTCACGCTCGCCGACGACCCGATAGTCGGCCTTGTCACGCGCTACTCCGCCCAGCTGCAATCGTTCGCCGGCCGCAACGGCACCCCGCTGCTCGCAGCAGCCGGCGCCGTCGTCGGGCTCGCCGCGCTCAGCGGGTTGTTACGAAACCACCACCTGCTTCTTCGCCGGAGAGTGACCGAGGAATGAAACGCACTTGGATTCTGCTCGCGCTCCTTGTCACTCTTGTCGGCGCTGCGAGCGGCTGCGGCTCCAGCGCGCGCACATCGCAGCCAAAGACGCAGATCGCGCAGCTGCAGAGCCTCGATCAGCTTCGTAACGACTTCGATGCCTATCCGGGCGTGCCGAGGCTGATCCTGCTCATCTCACCCACCTGAACGGTCTGTCGCGTCGGGGCCAGTTGGGTCCGAGAGCACATCCTCAACGCCCGCCCGCACGCGAAGCTCCACGTCTTCGCCATCTGGGAGCCGATGCTCGACGGCGACTCCCGTGGCGCGATCGACCAGACGATCCTCGACGACCCGCGGGTGACCAGCCTGTGGGATCCGCACAAGATCTCGGGCACCTGGTTCGCCGACCACACCGTCGCCGGCCTGGGCGGAGGCGGCGGGTACGTCGCCTGGGACGCCTACTACGCCTTCCAGGCCTCCGCGAGCTGGCGCCAACCGGAGCCGAGTGGCGCCGTCGCCGCCGGTAGCGACATCATCGGCGCTACCGACGGACTCGCGCGCCATTTCATCCCGCTGCTTGCGGCCCACTAGGCGCTTTCCGTCAGGGGGTGCTTCCGGTGACGAACCAGGCGCGCGCGCTGAGTGAGAAGGAGCCGCTCGGTGAACCGAGTCGGCGAAAGCACGCCTCCTTGAGCGCCGTCTGCTGCTCCTCGGCGAGGGAGGCGCAATAGGCGCCGGAAGGCGCGATCCCTGCTGTGAACGGCAACCAGTAGTCGTCGAAGTTCTCGTAGCGGGCCTCGACGAGGAGCGGCTGCGTCTCGACCTCGCGAAGTCCGGCACGGGTCCAGAGTTCGCTCAGCTCCTCGGGCGTGCAGTAGCGCATCGTGCGTCCTTCATCAGGCGCGTCCGCGTCGAGCTCCAGGGCTGCGTCCCAGAAGGCGCGCAGCATCGTCATCTCTCCCGCGTAGTCCCAGACGCAGGAGGTGACGGCTCGGCGAGCGACACGACGCATCTCCCCGACGCCGGCCTCCACGTCGGCCATGAAGTTCACAACGAGTTGCGAGAGCACGACGTCGAATGCATCGGTGTCGAAGGGCAGTCGCTCGGCCGGTGCAGGGCGCACATCCGCGCCCGGGACAGCAGCGCGCGCCGCCGCGACGAAGGGCTCCGACGGATCCACGCCGGCGACGCGTTCGATCCCGAGCCTGCGCGCCAGCTCGTCGAGCAGAACGCCGGGGCCGCAGCCCACGTCGAGTGCCCGGTCGCCGGGTAGCAGACGGGCGGCATCCGCGTGCACCGCTGAGAGCGCCGCGCCATAGCGACCGACGTGGCGGGCGTATGCCGCCGTGCCGACGGTAAAGCTCATCCGGCGTCAGCGCCAGAGGTCGAGGAGGAGACCGGCGACGCGTGCCGGCTCGGCCTGATTGGAGGTGTTGAGATGGTGGAGGCCTTCGAAGACGATTTCGCGGAAGTCGAGGAAGATCCGGGCGAGCCGCCGCGCCGAGCGTTCGTAGCGGTCGGCGCTGAGCGAGCCGCGCGTGTAGAGCACGGGCCGAGGGAATCGGCGAAGGGAGCCAGTGTCGATCGTGTGCTGTTCGAAGGCGCTCAGGAGCGCGGCAATCCCGGCCGGCCTGTTCGGGAGCGGCGGGGCGCCGCCGGCCGGCGGTGCGAACTCGACGCCCGGCTTGAGTTCGAGCCGCATGAACTGCGGCATCGCCTGCGCGGGGTCGTCGAGCATCATCCGCTGGAGCTCGCGGTGCTCGGCGAGATCGGCGCGCATGTCGTCGCTGAAGTCGAATGCGGCCTCGTCGAGCGTGAGGCTCAGCACGCGATCCGGATGCGCAGCCGTGAAGGCAAGCGCGACTGCGCCGCCTCCCGAGTGGCCGTAGAGGTGGAAGCGTTCGAGTCCCGCGCGCCTCGTCCAGCGGGTCAGTCCCTCGAGCTCATCGGCGATTGCATAATCGGCCGGAGGCGGCGAGAGCGTGTACAGCTCGAGCTCCTTCGTGTACGCCCGCGCGTTCGCGCCGAGCTCACGCAACAGCGCCGCATACCGGACGACGGCCGGGGCGATGATCCCCGGCAAGAAGATGCACGCCGGCTGCACGCGGCAAGGCTAGAGCCTTCCGCCGCGCCGGCCGGCGGGTGGCACGTTAAGCCTTGAAGAAGGGGTGCCCGAGATGTGTAAGCGGAACTTCGCGAGGGAAACTTGAAGTGATGCTCGCACTGTCGCGCAGACTCGCTGCGCTTGTCGTCGGGCCGACAGGACTCGCTCTGGCGCCTGACGGAACGCTCTACATCGCGAACAGCGTCGTCAACAAACTCACGAAAATCGTGAACGCGACGACGACTACGAGCGCTTCACCCGGAGTGACGCTCACGAGCGGAGGCTCGCTCAACGACCCGCTCGGTCTCGCGATCGCACCGAACGGCGACGTGCTGAGCACGAACGGCGGCGACGGCAACCTCGTCGAGACGGCGCCTTCTGGCCGCCAGATCGTGGTGAAGATGCTCGACACGAGCCCGGTCCCGCCTAGGCCGAACGGGAACGGCACGCTGTTCGGCCTGGTCGTCGCCCCGCGCGGGCTGGGCGTCTATTTCGTCGACGACGGCAGGAACGACCTCAACATCCTTCGCTGACGCGAGCCGGCGTGAAGCCGATCAGCCTCGTTCTCGTCACGGCTGTCGTCGCGGTTACTGCCGGCTGGGCACGAGCCGCCCAGCCACAGTCACGTCCTGCATTCGCCCTCGCCTTCCCTCCGCTCCATAGCGCCGTGCACGGGTGGTTTCCGGCACGACATTCGCTCTGCGACGTTCGCCGCGAGCCGCTGAGCTACTCATGGCCGGTCCGACCGTTTCGCAGCGAGCATCCGATCCGTGCGTTCTTCGGGGACCCGCGCACAATCTTCCGTAGCGCCACGAACGGCGACTTGGGCAGCTTCTCGTTCCACAACGGCGTCGACATCGCGGCTCCCGACGGAACGCCGGTATACCCGGTGTTCTCGGGAGTCGTCGTCAAGGCGACGCCGGACGAGATCGTGGTCGCCTCCCCGACGCTCGCGCGCACAGTGCAGTACTGGCATCTCGTTAAGAGGGTCTGGGTTGGCCGCCGTGTGCGCGCCTACACGACGGTGCTCGGGGTCGTGCAGCCGGGGCGAGGGCACGTGCATCTCACGGAGATCGACGACAAGGTCGTCGTCAACCCTCTGCAGCCCGGGCACCTGATGCCCTATCGGAAGGCGACGATTCCGACGGTCACCGGCCTGTACATCCGCGACCGGCAGGGCAGAGCGCTTCACCCCGGGAACGTCTCCGGCACGATCACGCTCGCTGCGACGGCGTACGACACGCCCCCGCTGCCGCTGCCGCAGCCGTGGACTGGAGTGTCGGTCACACCCGCGATCATTCGCTGGCAGCTAACCGCCGTAGGTGGTCGCGACGTGTTGCCGGTGCAGCTGCCGATCGACTTCAGCTCGACGATTCCGCCCGACGACGAATTCGACAGCGCGTACGACACCGGCACGTACCAGAACTTCCCGACCGTCGGTGACCACTATTTCTTCGGCGCGCGCGGCGAGTATGTCTTCAACCTGACTGCGAGCGCGCTCGACACGAGGGCCATCGCACCCGGCGCATACACCTTGACCGTGAGCGCGCTCGACACCTGCGGCAACGTTGGCACGCTCACCGAGAAGCTCGAGGTGGCTCGGCAGCCGCGTCTTCGGCCGATCGTCGGCTCCGTCACACCGCTGCTGCCGGCGCCGCAGTGGCCGCAAGACTTCTGGACGGTCGTGCTCGACCAAGCACGAACGCAGACGCCGGCCTTCCGGGACCTGGTGCTCGGGCACGCACTCGCGGCGCGCACGGGCCCGGCCGCGCTCCTCCTCACCGGGCGAAAGGGACGCACCCTCGGGATCGCGCACGCGTTCCCGAGCTGGGCTGCCGCGTACACCGAGGCCGAGCGCGTGGCCCGCTTGGTTCCCGGTGCCTACGCGCTCGATGTGCACAACGAGGCGCCCCCGGCCAGCCTGATTCCCATGCCAGGTAAGCCGCTCCCGGCCTAGGGACCACGGTCGGCACCCGCGGTTCCGCTACAACAGCGGGGTGACCGGCTCCGATTCGCCCCGCTCGTGGCGGGGCGTCCTCGACGAGTACGCGAAGCCGCGGCTTGGCCGGAGCCTCGTCGATCTCGCGACGTCGGTGGTCCCGTATCTCGCGCTGCTGGTCGCGATGGTGTTCGCACTGCGGGTCTCCGTGTGGCTGTCGTTGGCGCTCGTCGTGCCCGCGTCGGCGTTCTTCGTCCGCACGTTCATCGTCTTCCACGACTGCACGCACGGTTCGTTCATGCGCTCGCGCCGCGCGAACGACATGTTGGGTGTCGCCTTGGGTCTGCTCGCGTGGCTTCCCTATCGCGGCTGGCAGCACGAGCATGCGGTGCACCACGCGACGGCGGGAAATCTCGACCGGCGTGGCGTGGGGGACATCACGACGCTGACGGTGTCCGAGTACCAGGCGCTTCCGGTGTGGCGACGGATCGCGTACCGGCTGTTCCGTAACCCGCTCATCATGTTCGGCCTCGGCTGGCTGCTCGTGCTGGTGCTGAAGCCGCGCTTCGTGCCGCGTGGCTCGCGGCCGCGCGTGCGGAACAGCGTGCTTGCGACGAATCTCGCGCTCGCTCTCATCGTTGCGGCGGCCTGGCTGACGATCGGCTGGCGCGACTACCTGCTTGTGCAAGGCCCGGTGCTCGTCGTCGCAGGCTCCGTCGGCATCTGGCTTTTCTACGTGCAGCACCAGTTCGAGGACACCTACTGGCAGGCGCAGGCCGACTGGCGCTACGACCATGCCGCGCTCGAGGGGAGCTCGTACTTGAAGTTGCCGGGGGTGTTGCGGTTCTTCACCGGCAATATCGGCTTCCACCACGTGCATCACCTGAGCGTCGGAATCCCGAACTACAACCTGCCGGCTGCGCACAACGGGGACGACCGTCTCCGGACGGTGCCGCAACTTACGCTGAGACAAGGCCTGCGCGCGACGAGGCTCAAGCTGTGGGACGAACGCCGCGGCCGGCTCGTCACGTTCCGCGAAGTGCGCGCCTAGTTACCCTCGTACTCGGACGCGAACAAGTAGCTCACCGCAAGGCTCCGGTACGGCCGCCACCGATCGGAGACCGCCACCGTTTCGTCTTCGGTCGGAAGGTGGTCGAAGCCGTAGGCGTGCTGGATCGCGCGACGCAGTGCGAGGTCGCCCGAGAGGAAGACGTCCGGGCGGTCGAGCGCGACGAGGAGGAACCCGCGTGCGGTCCAGAGCCCGATCCCGGGTACCTCGGTCAGGATCGCCTCGACTTCCTCGTCGGTCATGCGTGCGAGCGCCTCGTCGCTCAAGCGCCCGTCGACGAACCGCTCTGCAAGCGCACGCAGCGTTTGCCCCTTTCGGACCGAGAAGCCGCTGTCGCGCAGCACCTGCGGATCGGCGGTGAGCAACTCTGCCGCGGACGGCATGTGCCCGCCGAAGTGGTCCTCCAGGTGCTTGATGATCGCGCGCGTCGACGCGACGGACAGCTGCTGACCGGCGACCTGGAAGACGAGCGTCCCGAACGCGTCGAACGGGGGGAGATCGTCCATCCACGCGCGCGGCCGGAAGTCCGGCCGCGCGTCGATCAGCTTCGCGAGCACCGCATCGGCCTTCTTCAGATGCTCGCGAGCCTTCTTGTCGGCTAGGGGTGCACCCACGAGCCGTAGCCTAGGTCGAGCCGCACCGACTGCATCACCTGGAACGCAACATCCTCGGTGAAGACGTCGGCGGCGGCGAGCACTCCCGTGTACTTCTCGGTCACCGGGGCGGCCGTCCTTCGCGCGGTTTCGTCGAGGATGCCCTTGACCGCCGCCCACGGGTTGTCCGGGTACTGCGCGTAGAACGGAGTCGGGTCGAGGGAGTCGATCGCCTTCCTCGAGCTCTCGACGAGATCCGTCATGTACTGCTGGTGCAGCGTGATGTCGTCGCGCGTGCCCAGCCGGCCGTTGTGTCCGCCGATGAAGTGCTTCCACGAGTAGGCGAGCGCGTTCGCCGGCGCCTCGAGATAGCCGGGGATGTCCTCCGACAGGTTGGACTGGTAGATCGGCACCCAGCCCGGGTTCACGATGTCGATCAGCATGAGCGTGTCGTGGTCGGGCAGGTGGATAACGATGTTGTCGGGCGAGTGGTTCGGGCCGTGCCAGGCGAGGTCGATGCGCTCGCCGCCGATCTCGAGCGTGCGCCGGTCGCCGAACGTCTCTTCGTTGGGCGGCCGCGCCGGATCGTCGTCGCGCAGCAGCAGGTTCCGCGTCTCCTCGTGCCCGATGCGCGTCACGTTCTTGTCGAAGAGCGACGCCGCGCCCACATGGTCGGCGTGGTGGTGCGAGTACACGAGGTACTCGACCTTGTTGCTGACGCCGTTTGCAGCGGCGATCTCGTCGATCGCGCGCTGGATGTTGTTCCCGATCGTCGGAGGCGCGTCGAGCAGGACGACGCCGTCCGACGTGGTGAGGAACGCGCACTGGTAGACGGCGTCGGTAATCCAGTACAGATTCCGTTCGACGCGTCCGACGTAGTACCCCTGCTCGTTGAGCGCGGGCCCGAGGGCCGAGCGGGGGACGGGTGCGAAGTCCGGCAGCGAGCTCATCTCGTTCCCTCCGTTGCGAGTGCGGTGCGTGCTCCGTCGTGGTCGAGCACTCGACCTTGGAGGTCCCCGCTGGGACCTTCCATCCGTCCGACGGCCGCAAGGCCGCCCACATCCATCGGCTCGAAGCCGGCTGTGCGAATGAGCCGTTCGACGGTCGTTGCAGCTGCGTCCTCGCCCGTCGCGTAGAAGAGGACGACGCGCGGGTCCTGGTTCGCTGTGTCTGCAAGCTGCGTTGCGCCGAGCGACCCGAATGCCTTCACGTAGTGCGCGCCCGCGGGGAGCAAGCCGGCGACGACAGAGCTGGACGACTGTCCGTCCGGGAGCGTGCGGATCATCTGCCCGTTGTCGAACCCGATCGGGTTCGTCGGGTCGACGACGACCTTTCCGTGGAGCCGCTGCGCGTACTCCGCGAGGACCTCCTTCAGCGGGTCGAGCCAGACGGCGAGGACGACGGTGTCAGCGGCGTCGATCGCGTCTGCCACGGAGGCGGCGCCGGCGAGCGGTCCGAGGTCGTCCGCGAGCGCTTGCGCCCGCGACTCGTCCTTCGCGGCCAAGACGACGGCTTCGCCGCCGTTCACGAGGTGGCGCGCAACCGTCCCGCCGAGGTTGCCGACGCCGATGATTGCGGTTGTCATGGCGGGCATCGTGGCCTGCTCGGCCGCGCTGCCGCATCCCGGAAACCCGTGGTCCGTGACCCCGGTGTAATGCTGCCCGGATGGTGACCGAGGCACCAGGCGAGAACCTGGTTGGCCGCCAGCGGGAGCGCGCGGTGTTCCGGCGTGCGCTGGAGGCGGCGCGGGAAGGACACGGCGGCGTGCTTGCCGTCTACGGCGAACCGGGCGTCGGCAAGACTGCGCTGCTCGACGACGCGGTCGAGGCAGCGGCGGACTTCCGGGTCGCACGCACGGTCGGCGTCGAGGGGGAGATGGAGCTCGCTTTCGCGGCGCTCCACCAGTTGTGCTCGCAGAGCCTCGGTCTCCTGGAGCGCCTGCCCGGCCCACAACGCGAAGCGCTCGAGGGCGCGCTCGGGTTGAGTGCGGGACGAGCGGCGAATCCATTCCTCGTCGGGCTCGCCGTTCTCAACCTCCTCTCGAAGGCCGCGGAGGATCAGCCCCTCCTCTGCATCGTGGACGACGCGCAATGGCTCGACCGTGCGTCGGCGGGTGTGCTCGCGTTCGTTGCGCGCCGTCTCCGCGACGAGAGGATCGCGATGTTCTTCGCGGCACGCGAGCCGATCGATGCGCTCGCAGGCCTCGCCGAGCTCCGCGTCGATCCGCTTGGCCACAGAGATGCACGCGCGCTGCTCGATTCGGTCCTACAGGCGCGGCTCGACGAGCAGGTGTTCGAGAGGATCGTCGCCGAGACGGGAGGGAACCCGCTCGCGATCCTAGAGCTCCCACGCGGACTGACGCCGGCTCAGCTCGCTGGTGGCTTCGGGCTCCCGGAGGCGCTGCCGCTCTCGGCCGGTATCGAGCAAAGCTTCACGCGGCGTCTGGCCAGGCTCCCACGCGATGCGCAGCGGTTGCTGCTCCTCGCTGCCGCCGATCCCGTCGGCGACCCGCCGCTGATCTGGCGGGCGGCCGGGCTGCTCGAGATCCCGGAGGCGGCTGCGGACGCGGTTGAAAGAGAAGGCCTGTTGGTGATGGGACCCCGGGTGGTGTTTCGCCATCCGCTCGTCCGCTCGGCTGTCTACCGTGCGGCCGACCCGGGCGAGCGACGCAGAGTCCATGCCGCATTGGCGGAAGCGACAGAGGCGCAGCTCAATCCCGATCGACGTGCTTGGCACCGCGCGCAAGCGGCCTCCGTCCCTGATGAGGACGTCGCGGCCGAGCTCGAGCGTTCGGCTGCGCGGGCACAGGCGCGGGGCGGACTGGCGGCAGTCGCAGCGTTCCTCGAGCGCGCCGCCGAGCTTTCGCCCGAGTCCGCGCACCGCGCACGCCGCCTTCTTACAGCAGCATCCGCGAAACGCGACGCAGGCGATCTCGAGGCTGCGCTCGGGCTGCTCGAACGCATCGAGCCCGACGCGCTGGACGAGCTCGGGCGCGTTCGAATCGAGCTGCTGCGAGCTCAGATCGCGCTGGAGCAGTGGCGCTCCGGCGACGCCGGCAGCCTGTTCATGAGCGCGGCGCGGCGCCTCGGGCCGCTCGATCCCGAGCTTGCACGCGAGACGTATCTCGAGGCGCTCTCGGGTGCGATGGCCAACGACATCGACGTCGATGGCGGCGCACTCGCGGTTGCAGCCGCCGCGCGTGCGGCGCCGCCCGCCACGGTTCCGCCACGGATGGTCGATCTACTGCTCGACGCATTCGCGATTCGTCTGACGGACGGATATGCGGCTGCAGCGCCGACGATGGCGCGTGCTCTCGAGCATCTTCTCGCGCTGGACCCATCCGACGAGGACGGCTGCCGGTGGCTCTCGCTGTCTGCCGCGAGGAACGGCCAGATCGTTGCCCTCGAGCTGTGGGACGAGGAGGCCTTGCATCTTCTCGAGGATCGCCAGCTTCAGGTCGCTCAAGAAACGGGCGCATACGGGCATCTGTACTTCGCGCTTAGCTTCGTCGCCAGGAACAAGATGCTGGCCGGCGAGTTCTCTGCGGCAGCGCGTCTGATCGACGAAGCAGACCTGATCGCCGAGGCGACCGGGAACACGCCGCTCGTGAACGCCCCGATGATCCTTGCCGCGTGGCGCGGAGACGAGGCGCGCGCCTCGCAGCTGATCGGCGCGACGTCCGAACAGTCGACCCGACGACGATGGACATCCAACAACTACGCGCGGGCCGTGTTCTATAACGGGCTAGGCCGGCACGACGCCGCGCTCGAGGCGGCCCGGGAAGCTATGCAGCCCGATCCGATCGGATACGGGACGTGGCTCGTTCCCGAGCTGGCGGAGGCCGCGTCCCGATCCGGTGACCGCGCTCAACTCGAGTTCACTCTCGCTTGGCTCTCGGAACGCACTCGCATGCTGAACTCGGACTGGGCGAACGGCATCGAAGCGCGCGTCCGCGCGCTCCTGAGCGCGGGCGAGGTCGCCGACGCGCACTACCAGGAGTCGATCGCGCATCTTTCGCGCACAGGTGTGCGAGTCGAGCTCGCCCGTAGTCACCTGCTCTATGGGGAGTGGCTCCGCCGCGAACGTCGGCGCATCGACGCCCGAGAGCATTTGCGCACTGCATTCGAGGCGCTAACCGATATGGGTGCGGACGCCTTCGCGCGCCGCGCCGAACGCGAACTACGCGCGACGGGTGAGCACGCTCGCACCCGCACCGCGGGCACGCTCGGCGACCTCACCTCCCAGGAAACGCAGATCGCACAGCTCGTCGCAGAGGGGAACACGAACCGCGAGATCGCAGCGCAGCTCTTCATCAGCCCGAGCACGGTCGAATACCACCTACGCAAGGTGTTTCGAAAGCTCGGCGTGAAATCGCGCACGCAGCTCGCGAACCGGTTACTGGGCTAGTTCGTGACGGGCTGCGACGGGCGGCCGATCGCATCCCCGATTTCCTGAGTCTTCAGCGCGCTGGATCGGGGACTACGGTTTTCGGGGATTCGAAAGCTCGTCGATGTTGCGCACGATGTCGGCCTGATGAGCTCCGGAGCAGAAGTCGTGACACCTCCCGCAGTCGGGACGGAGGACAGTCGCCGTTGGCTTGCGCTCGCAGTGATCGTGACGGCGCAGTTCATGGTCGTGCTCGACATTTCGATCGTGAACGTGGCGTTGCCGTCGATCAAGACCGATCTGCACTTCTCGCAGGAGAGCCTGCAATGGGTGATCACCGCGTACTCGATCTTCTTCGGCGGGTTTCTCCTCCTCGGTGGGCGGCTCGCGGATCTGCTCGGTCGCCGACGCCTGTTCATGGCGGGGCTGCTCGTGTTCACCGTCAGCTCCCTGCTGGACGGGCTTGCTTGGTCGGAAGGCTCGCTGATCGCGTTCCGGGGCTTGCAAGGTTTCGGCGCCGCGATGATGTCGCCCGCTGCTCTCTCGATCCTGACGACAACGTTCGAGGAAGGTCGCGAGCGGAACCGCGCGCTTGGAATCTGGGGCGCCGTAGCGGGTAGCGGTGGCGCTGTGGGTGTGCTGCTCGGCGGCGTGTTGACCAGCGCGTTCAGCTGGCCCTGGATCTTCTACGTCAACGTTCCCGTCGGTGCTGCTGTCATCGCTGCTAGCCCGTGGCTCCTGCGCGAGAGCCGCGCCGACTTGGCCGATCGGTACTTCGATTTCGCCGGCGCGGCGACGATCACTGCCGGACTGATGTTGCTCGTCTACGGGATGACGCGCGCGACGCAACACGGTTGGGGCACGTCGGCGACCATCGCACTCTTGACCGGCTCCGCCGCCCTAGTCGCTTCGTTTTTCGTGATCGAGTCGCGCACGAAATCGCCGCTCTTGCCGCTACGCATCTTCCGACTACGGACGCTCGCGGGATCGAACCTAAGCGCGCTGATCGCGACCAGCGCCGTCTTCTCACAGTTCTTTCTGCTCACGCTCTACATGCAACAGGTCCTGCACTACTCGGCGCTCAAGACAGGGGTTGCCTACATCGGGCTGACGGTCACAACCATCGCCCTCTCGGCTGTCGCGCAAGGACTCGTGACAAAGCTTGGAGTCAGGCGCGTGTTGCCCGTTGGGTTGGCGCTCTCGACGGTGGCGCTCGTGCTCTTTGCACGACTACCGGTTCATGGCCACTACTTCTGGAACTTGTTCCCGGGCTTCGTCCTCAGCGGGCTCGGGCTCGCCTTCGTCTTCATCCCGATGTCGATCGGTGCACTCACCGGAGTTCGCCCCGCAGATGCCGGCATCGCCTCCGGGTTGATCAATACGAGCCAGCAGATCGGCGGCGCGATCGGCGTCGCGGCTGCAACAACGATCGCGACCACCTTCACCAGCCATTACGTGCACTCTCACGCCGGGAGCAATGCGTTCGGCGGTCCGGCGCTCACGCACGGCTTCCAGATCGCGTTCTACGTCCTCGCTGCCACCGCCGCGGCGGGTGCCCTGCTTGCGGCAGTGCTGATCGAGTCGCAACCCTCTGAACCGGCGCGCGAGCCGGAAGTCGGCGAGCGCCAGGTGGCCGTTGTTTCGCAGCACACCCCGCTCTGCCGGACCCGTCGCGTCTTGGCGGGCCAGCTCGAGACCAACTGACAATGCTCACCTCAGAGAGAGGAGCTTCCATGCGTCAACTCACACTCGCCGCTGCGCTGGCCGCGATCGCCGCCGCGCTGGCCGTTCCCGGCTTCGGAGCGGCCGCCACACGCAACAACACGCTGATCGGTACCGACGGGCCCGGCTTCACGATCACGATGAACAAGCAGACCGTGAAGGCCGGCACGTACACGATCGTCATCCACGACAAGTCGAACATCCACAACTTCCATCTGATCGGTCCCGGCGTGAACAAGGCCACGAGCGTCCCGGCGGTCGTGACGACCACGTGGACGGTGACACTGAAGAAGGGGATCTACAAGTTCGTCTGCGACCCGCACGCTGCGCTCATGAAAGGCGTGCTCCGAGTCACCTGATGAGCGTGCGCCTGTACGCCGCCACCGGAGACGGGATCGTCCGCCTCGACGAGGTGGGGGAAGCGTGGACGGTTACGTCGTCTCTAGCGGGGAGCGGTGCGCAATGCCTCGGGGTCGACCCGCGTGACGGCGACGTAGTGTTTGTTGGTCTGCGTGAGGGTGGCGTACGTCGCAGCATCGACGGCGGTCGACGCTGGGTCGATTGCAAGCTGCCCGAGCCGGGAGTGTTCTCGGTCGCGATCAGCCGCGCCGACCGTGCGGTTTACGCGGGCACGGAGCCGAGCCGGCTCTTTCGAAGCGACGACGGGGGCGAGAGCTGGCGCGAGCTCGAAGCCCTGCTCGAACTCCCTTCGCGGCCGCTCTGGAGCTTCCCGCCGCGGCCGTGGACGTCGCATGTGCGCTGGATCGCCCCCAGCCCGCACGACGCCGACCTGCTCCTTGTCGGGATCGAGCTAGGCGGTTTGATGCGCTCGGTCGACGGCGGCCGGAGCTGGCAGGACCATCGGCCCGGCGCACAACTGGACGTCCATTCACTCGCCTGGCACCCGCACACCGCGGGCCTCGCGTACGAAGCGGGCGGTGGCGGCGCAGCGTTCAGCACGGACGGCGGGGAGAAGTGGCAGTCGGCTGACGAGGGCCTTGACCGCCACTACACGTGGTCGGTCGCCGTCGACTCGGACTGCTGGTACATCTCGGCGAGCACCAGCCCTTTCGCTGCTCACGGCCGCGGCGACCCGCGCGCGCACATCTACCGCCGACGCGAAGGCGAACGTTGGCAGCCGCTCACCGGCGGGCTCCCGGACCCGCTCCCGGCGATGCCGTACGCACTTGTCGCGATCGACGGTCGCCTCTTCGCCGGCCTTGCCAACGGTGAGCTCTGGGAGAGCCGCGATCGCGGCGACCGTTGGACGGTGATGCGACTGCAGGGCGACACGCTCGCCTCCGTACTGGCGCTCGCGGCTGCCGGATGAGAGTCCAAGTCCGCATCGGGTTGGTAGCCGTTGCCGCCGCGGTCGCGGTCGCGACGCCCGTTGCGTTTGCCCACCGAACGGCTGTTCATGCGCCGCCGCGCACGGGGAACATCGCCAACGGGTTCCGAGTCTTCAACGACTACTTCTGTGCCGACTGCCATGTGTTGAAGGCGGCCGGGCCGGCCTCGTACCGCGGCGCCAATGTCTGCGCCGGCGATACGGACTGCATCGTCGGCGTCGACTTCGACAAGGTCCATGTCCCGTACCAGGCCGCGATCGCTGTGGTCGCGTCCGGGCTGCCGGCAGCGCTGCCGCTCTACCCAACTCAGATGCCTCCATTCCGGAACGTGTTGACGAAGACGCAGATCCGGGACGTTGCGGCCTTCCTGGCCAAGTACTCGGGCGGATACAAGACCTGCACCGAGTGCAAGGGCATCACGCCGACCGGGTTCCCGGCCGGCTAGCCCCATGGCGACAAGACTGAACATTCGGGTGAACGGGCTCGTGCATCGTGTGCCTGCGAACCGCGAGACGCCGTTGCTGTACGTCTTGCGTAACGAGCTCGACCTCATTGGCCCGCGCTTCGGCTGCGGCCTCGCGCAGTGTGGCGCGTGCTCAGTGCTGCTGGATGGGAAGGAGATCCGCTCGTGCGTTACGCCGGTGGCTGCGGTAAGTGGTAGGTCGATTACGACGCTCGAGGGCTTGCCGGCACTGTGGGCGAGCAAGCATGGGAGAGCGTCGTCTGCTGCTCCCGCGCTCCATCCGTTGCAACAGGCGTGGATCGACGTCGGCGTGCCTCAGTGTGGCTACTGCCAGAGCGGAATGCTGATCCAGGCCGCCGATCTCTTATCGACGAACAAGAACCCGACCGAGGATGAGATTCGCGCCGCGATGAACGGCCACCTGTGTCGCTGCGGGACGTATCCAAAGATTCTCACGGCGATCAAACAGGCCGCCGCGGTGATGGCGAAGAAGACATGAAGACAGACGCGATTCTCGAGAAGGAGTTCTCCCGGAAAGTGTTCCTGAAGGGCGGCGGCGCGTTGATCGTCAGCTTTGGCCTGGCGCGTGCAGGTCTCCCAGCCGACGCTTTGGCGGCGCCACCCGGCAAGGCCCTGCCAATTTCGGCTGATCAAGTCGACTCGTACTTGACCATCAATGCCGACAACACCGTCACGCTGTACAGCTCGATCATGGAGCGCGGACAAGGGACGCGCACTTCGCTGTTGATGATCGCCGCCGAGGAACTCGACGTCGCCATGGAGCAGATCAGCCACGCCCATCTCGACACGTCGACCACTCCATTCACGGGTCTTGCCGGCGGCAGTCAAGGGACCACGATTGGCGGTTCATTCGTTCGGGCGGCGGCGGCGACGGCGAAGCAGTCGCTGCTCGGCCTCGCGTCGGCAAGTCTCGGCGTTCCCGCTGCCAACCTGACCGTCGACAAAGGCGTGGTCTCTGGCGGCGGCAAGACGGTCACCTACGGCGAACTTGTCGGCGGCAAGCTGTTCAACGTCACGATTCCGCAGAAGGTGCAGCGCAACGACCTAGGTGTGTTTCAGCGCCTTCTCCGTCCAGGCTTGGAGCCGGGCGAACCACCGTCAAAGCCCGTCGAGCAGTACAAACTCGTCGGGAAGCCGCAACCTCGCGTCGACGTCCCGGACATCGTTACTGGGACGCTCATCTACAGCGGCGACGTGCGCCTACCAGGGATGCTCCACGGCCGAGTGGTGCGTCCGCGTGGGCAGTCGTCTCTTCTCCACTCGCACACGACCTTCGGTCCCTACGGGACGAACTACACACTCGAATTGTTGGCCGGCGGGGGGCAGAAGGTGCGTTCGGTTGACGAGAGCTCGATCAGGCACATCGCAGGCGCGCGGGTCGTGCGTGTCGGGAACTTCGTCGGCGTCGTCGCTCCGAACGAATGGGACGCGATCCAGGCAGCGGGTGAACTCAAGGTGCGCTGGGATGAGCCGTCGTCACCGCTCCCGGGGAACGGCAAGTTGGAGCAGGCTTTGAGGGCTGCGGAGCCCGGCCTTCCGGCGTCGACGCCGATTCCGGGCCCGGTGTCGCCGCTGCTCATTACGGAGATGGGCGATGTCGAAAGCGGTCTCGCGAAAGCTGCGAAGACCGTGTCTGCCACCTTCAGAACCGCCTATCTGCTTCACGGCCCGACAGGACCGCACAACGCGGTCGCAGACGTAGCGCCCGGTGGAACGACGATCTACCACCAATGCGGTCCGAACTACGGCCTTGCGGCGCAAGGCGTCGCACAAGCGATCGGGATCCCCCCAGCGAGCGTGCGGGAGATCTCGTATCAGGGGTCGAGCTTCTACGGCGGACACAGCACCGACCAAGACTGCCCAACGGCAGCAGCCGTGCTGTCAAAGGCGGTCGGGAAGCCCGTGCGCGTTCACTTCATGCGCTGGGACGACATGGGGTACGACAACTACGACGCTGCCGAAGTAGTCGACGTCCGTGCCGGCGTCGATGCGCACGGAAAGATCACCGCGTTCGACTACGTCGCTTACAGCCAGCGCGACTCGGCTCAGCCCCCGTCTGCCATCAACACCGGCGGCGTCTATCTGATTCCAAACCGCAAGGTCGTTGGCAACGTGGCGCCGAGGATGTTCATGACCGCGCCGTTACGGTCACCGATGGATCGCGGGCCTGCCTTCTCGACCGAGCAGATCATCGATGAGCTGGCGTACACAACCGGCAGTGATCCGCTCGAGTTCCGCCGTCAGAACATGACCGGAAACGCGCCGTGGCTCGCAGTGCTCAATGCAGTTGCAACGGCCGCGAACTGGAAGCCTGGTCGCGCTGCCCGCAAGCTCTCTCATGCGAACATCGTCACCGGTCGCGGTTTCGGCTTCGGCACGCACGCCTACGGCGGCGGACTTCAAGGCCCGAACCTTGACTTCCGAACGCTGGATCCGACGACGCCGGCGGCCGTCATTGCCGACATCGAGGTGAACAAGAAGACGGGGAAGATCCGGGTCAAGCACGTCTACGCCGCGGTTGCCCCCGGCCTCGTTATCAACCCGGCAAGAGTTGCCGACCAGGTGATCGGTACGGCAGTCATGGGAACGAGCCAAGCATTGATCGAGGAGGTCACCTTCGACAAGTCCAACGTGACGAGCCTCGACTGGGTCACTTACCCGAGCTTGCGCTTCAAAGATCACCCGAACGTGACGCCGATCGTGATCCAGCAACTCGACGCGCTGCCGGGCGGGTGCGGCGAGGAACCGATCTCCGCGCTCTTCCCGGCGATCGCGAACGCGTTCTTCGACGCAACCGGCGTGCGGATACGCCAGGTGCCGATGAAACCGGCTGTAGTCCGCGACGCACTGGCCCGAGCCCGGAAGGAGAAGAGATGACCGGTCTCACAAGCCCTCTGCAGATCGCCCTACTACTGT
>DASSXM010000034.1:0-8085 GCA_035703805.1 Gaiellaceae bacterium
CGAGATCGGCGTACGCGAGGATTGCAGTGCGCACATCCGTGCGCTCGTAGCCGACGAACTCCGTCTTCGGCGCCCCCGAGAAGCGGATGTCGACCTTCACGCCGCTCGTCTGCCGCGAGATCTCGCGGTGATCCTCCATGAGCTTCGTGAATTCCTCGTCGTTCACGCCGAGCCCGCGCTCGCGCGCGAGCTCTTGCGTGAGCTCGATCGGGAAGCCGTAGGTCGCTTGCAACGTAAACGCGTCGTCGCCGGTGATCTCGCCGCGCGCAGCCGCTTCCTCGAAGAGTTTCATCCCGCGCTCGAGCGTCTCGCCGAAGCGCTCCTCTTCCGCGGAGAGAACCTGGTGGATCTCGCGGCGGTGCTCGACGAGCTCGGGATACGCGGCGGCCATCTGCTCGATCACCGCGTCGGAGAGATCGGCGAGGAAAGGCGGCTCCATCCCGATGCGCATTCCGTGCTGCGCGGCGCGGCGAATGATCCGACGCAGGACGTAGCCGCGCCCTTCGTTCGACGGCGTCACGCCGTCGGAGACGAGGAACGTCATTCCGCGGCCGTGGTCGGCGAGCACGCGGTGCGCCTTCGTCGCGTCGGGCGAGGTGCCGTACGCGATGCCCGACTGGGCCGCGACCCACTGCATGATCATCTGATAGCCGTCCGTGTCGTACACCGACGGCACCTGCTGGACAATCCGCGAGATCCGCTCGAGCCCCATGCCGGTGTCGACGTTTTGCGCCGGCAAGTCGGTGAGCGTGCCGTCGGCATGGAGCTCGTACGCCATGAAGACGAGGTTCCAGAACTCGAGGAAGCGCTCGCAGCGCGTGCAGCCGGGAAGGCAGTCCGCCTCGCCGCAGCCGGTATCCGGTCCGAAGTCGTAAAAGATCTCCGAGTCCGGTCCGCACGGCCCCGGCCCGCCGACCGACCAGAAGTTGTCGGACGAGGGCAGCGGCACGATCCGTTCCGATGGGACACCGATCGCCTGCCAGAGGCGGATCGCCTCCTCGTCGGGGCCAAGCTTCAGGTCCGGGTCGCCCGCGTGGACGCTCACCCAGATCCGCTCCCACTCGAGCGTCAGGCGCTCCTGGACGAACTCGGTCGCGTACTCGATCGCGCCTTCCTTGAAGTACTGGCCGAACGAGAAGTTGCCGAGCATCTCGAAGAACGTCAGGTGGAACGTGTCCAGGCCGACCTCGTCGATGTCGGGCGTGCGGAAGACCTTCTGCGCCGTCGTCGTCAGGGGCGCGGGCGGCGCCTCGCGGCCGAGGAAGAACGGCATCTGCGGCTGCATGCCTGCCGTTGTCAAGAGCGTCGAGCGGTCGTCCGCGCGCGGGACGAGGGATGCCGACGGTCGCCTGAGATGGCCTTTCTCCTCGAAGAACGAGAGGAATCCTTCGCGAATCTCGGCGCTCGTGCGCATCCGGGCCATTCTAGGAGCGCCGGTTACAGGCGTATGCTCGGCGCGTGTCCGAGCCGAGAAAGCGCTATCGCTATCGCTTGCGGCGCTTGACCCCGCTCGTCGTGGTCGTGCTCGTCGCGACGGTCGCGGGTGCATGGATCGGCGCTCGCCGTCCGACCGCGACGCTCACGCAGGCGGCAGGGCGGGAGATTGCGATCGCGGCTCCGGCGCAGCACACGATCGCGGTGAAGGTCGCAGCGCCGGAACGCCTGCTCACGGCCGATTCGCTGCTGCCGCACTCGTTCTCGCCGGGCCTCTCGGCGGCATCGGCGATCCTCGTCGACGCGGACACGGGACGCGTCCTCTGGGGGCTGCGCGACCATCAGCGCCGGCAGGTTGCGTCGACGACGAAGATCATGACCGCGCTGCTCGCGCTGAGGAAGCTCGGCCCGCACGACATCGTCACCGTCGACAAGTCCGTGCCGCGTGTGCCGCTCGTGCGCGAGGGCCTGCGTGCCGGCGAGCGTGTGCAGGCGTGGAAGCTCTTCTATTCGATGCTGCTCTATTCCGGGAACGACGACGCGTTGGCGCTCGCCATCGCGGCGGGCGGCGACAAGTGGACGTTCCTCGGCGAGATGAACGCCGAAGCCGCGCGGCTCGGATTGAGGGACACGCACTTCTCGTCGCCGAGCGGCGTCGTCGATGCCGACAACTATTCGAGTGCGTGGGATCTCGCCGCGCTAACGCGTGTCGCGATGCAGAACGCGCGCTTCCGGCAGATCGTGCGCACGAAGGTCGAGCGCGTCTCATGGGCGCCGCCGACCAACTCGAAGATCTACATCAACAACAACGTCATGCTGCGGATGTATCCCGGCGCCAACGGAGTGAAGACGGGGTACACGCACAAGGCCGGGTGGTGTCTCGTTGTCTCCGCGACGCGCCACGGCATATCGCTCATCGCGGTCGTGCTCAACTCGCACGACATGTACAACGACGCGACGCGTCTGCTGAACTTCGGCTTCTCGGCGACCTAGCAGCTCGTCGCCGCCGCCAAGAAGTCCACACACAGTCATGACGGTGCCGGACACCGTCGTGAAAGTGTCAAGAGACTGCGCGGGGCTACGACGCGCGCCGGCGGCGACCTTGGACCATGTCGCCCTCGGGGTCGATCTCGTCGCGGATCTTCTCGAGCGAGCGGCGAATGAGTCGTGAGACGTGCATCTGCGAGATGCCGACCTGCTGCGCGATCTGCGACTGCGTCAGCCCTTCGAAGAACCGCAGCTGCAGGATCATGCGCTCACGCTCGTCGAGCGCCTTGAACCCCGGCGCGAGCACGGCGCGATCCTCGGATACCTCGTACTGGTGCTCCTCGGTGCCGATCGACTCGAGCGGGTCGAGCGTCTCCTCCCCGTCGCCGCTCGACGTAGCCGACAGCGAGAGCGACGAGTACGCGCGGCCGGACTCGAGCGCCTCGAGCACTTCTTCCTCCTGTGCGCCCGCGGCGGTGGCAAGCTCGGGAATCGTCGGCGAGCGCCCGAGCTGCACGGTGAGCTGCTCGACGATCTTCGAGAGCTGGACGTTCAGCTCCTGGAGGCCGCGCGGCACGCGCACCGCCCAGCCTTTGTCGCGGAAGTGCCGCTTGATCTCGCCGATGATATTCGGCGTCGCATACGTCGTCAGCTCGACGCCGCGCTCGATGTCGAAGCGGTCGATCGCCTTGATGAGGCCGATGGCGCCGATCTGAACGAGATCCTCGAGCTGCTCGCCGCGATACGAGTACCGCCGCGCGAGCGAGCGGACAAGCGACATGTACTGCTCGATGAGCTGCTCGCGCGCCTGCAGGTCGCCTTGCTCGTGGTAGCGGCGCAGCAGCAGCTTGTCGTCGAGGCGCGGCATCAGGCGACGGCCTTCTCCAGCTGCACCCAGCTGCCCGCCTCGCGCTCCTCGACTGCAAACGAATCACACACGGTCTCGAGCACGCGGCGCAGACCGAGCGCTGTGCTCTCCGCGTCGAGCTCCGCGAGCGCACCCGCCGGATATGGCCCGACCTCGGCGCGAACAGCGCCTTTCTCGACGCTGACGCTGACGACGATCTCGTTCTCGTCGTCACGCCGGTCGAGCAGCGCGTCGAGCGCGACCTGGAGATCCTCGAGCTGGTCGAACGTCAGCGAATGGCGCGCGCCCAGACCGCCGAGGACGAGGTGGGCGATCGGATGGAAGTCCTCCTCCGCCGGCAGGACGAGCCGGATCTCGTCGCTCATTGCTCGAGATCCTCGACCAGCTCTTGCTCGCGCCGTGCGGCGGCGTCCTTGCCCGCCTGCACCGCGTGCTTCCAGTCGCGCTTCGTCCTGAAGTCGGCGGCGCCGTAGCTGACGCCGGCGGCGAAGCCGGACACCTTCTGCACCGGCCGCGTCACCGCCCGGCTCACCGTGCGCACGGCGGTGTCGACGCTCTCGGCTGCGTCCACTGCGCTGTCGGTGATGCGATCGACCTTGTCGAGCTGCGCGTTCACTCGGTCCACGCTCCCTCCGACCTTGTTGATCACGGGAAGGATCTCGCGCTCTGCCCCTGTGATGAACGCAGAAAGCCGTCCGACGGTTCCGGCCATGCGTACGAGCAGGTACGCCGCCGCCAGCCCCGTGGCCAAGAGGAAGACCGCAAGCGCGAGCCGCCAGAGATCCCCCCAACTGAATGCCGCGACCAGCACTTCTGCGGCGATCTTAGTCGGTGATCGTCCCGCAGCCTACGACGGCGTCGCCTTCGTAGAGAACAGCGGCCTGACCACTAGCAACGCCGCACACGGGGTCGTCGAGCTCGAGCGCGAAGCCGTCCGTGGTTGCGGTCACGTATGCGCCCGTCGCCGGCGAGCGGTAGCGGAGCTTCGCCTCGGCGCGGTCGACGTCGACATAGAGCGGGCCGGACGCCTCGACGTGGCGGCGCTCGAGCGCTGCGCGCGGACCGACGCGGACGGTGTTCGTTGCAGCGTCCGCATTCAGCACGTAGAGCGCGCTGCTTGACGCGACGCCGATCCCCTTGCGCTGCCCCGGCGTGAAGCGCCAGAAGCCGTCGTGCTCGCCGAGCTCGTGCCCGTCGACGTCGACGATCGCGCCCGGGCGCGAGTCGACGCCGTGCCGCTCGAGGAACTTGCGGTAGTCGTCGCCGGCGAGGAAGCAGGCCTCCTGGCTCTCGGGGCGACGCGCCGCCGCAAGTCCTGCACGCACCGCGTCGGCGCGCGTCTCGTCCATGCTCTGCTCACCAAGCGGGACCGCGACGCGGTCGAGCAGATCCGGATCGAGCCGCGCGAGCATGTACGACTGGTCCTTGCGCGCATCGGCCCCGCGCGCCAGCAACAGACGGCCGCGATGCTCGGCGATGCGTGCGTAGTGGCCGGTCGCCAAGCGTTCCGCTCCGGTGCGCTGCGCGAACGCGAGCAGCTCGGCGAAGCGGAAGCTTCCGTTGCAGCGCATGCATGGGTTCGGCGTCTCACCGTTTGCATAGCCCTGAACGAACGGGCCGACGACGTCACGCCGGAACTCCTCGCGCAGATCGAGCGTGACGTGCGGAACGCCGAGCCGGTGGCACGTCTCGCGCGCGGCGATGACGGACTCGGGCGAGCAGCATGCGCGTTCCGAATCCGGACCCGCGGGATCGAGCCAGAGCCGCAGCGTGACGCCGATCGCGTTCGGCAGGCTCCGGAGGAGCGCAACGGCGCTGTCAACGCCGCCGCTCATCGCGACCGCGGTCCGTCCCGGCTGAGGCTCCGCGCGGAAGATCGGGCCGAGGGCGGTCGCGAGCGCGTCGACCGCGAGCGTCTCGCCGCCGACCGCCGCCGCCTCGAGCAGCGTCAGTCCAACGAGCGGACGCTCGAGGCCAGGCGCATCTGCTTCGACGATGCGGTCGCCGTCAAGCTGCAGCCGCACGGCGGCCCACTCGCCGTTACGGCTCGAGTCCCCAAAGGCCTCCATCACTCGGGCCACGGTACCCCTCCCGTTCCTCAAGCGTCGCTCGCAAACGAGCCGAGCGAGCCGAGCGAAGGGCAGTACAACGAGTACGACCGAGCGAGGCGAGCGAAGGATCGTGCAGCGAGCGGCGCTAGCGCCGGCGAAGCGCGGCTTCGCCGCGCGAAAGCCGGCGCGATGAGGGACGGGAGGAGCGAGCCCGGACACGCGTGAACCGAAGTTCACAGGTGGGTGCCCTGCCGTTCCTCCTCCGCGACGTACACGGCGTCAGTCGGGACGCAGGCTCCCTTGTCGTAGCTGTTGGTTCTACGTTTAGCCCGGGCTCGCTCGCTCAGCCTAGCTGGCGAAGCGCCACTTGATCTGCTGCGTGCCGTCGAGATGCAGCAGGCTCGCAAGCGCTGCCGTGAGCGCGAACTCGCGCCCGGGCGTGCTCGGCCCACGGTCGACGATCTGCGTCAACACCTGCTTGCCGTTGTATTCGATGTAGAGCTTCACGCCGCAGGGCAGAACAGGATGCGCAACGCCGAGCGTTTTTGCGTCAATGACGACGCTGCAGGGGCCCTTCGCGTTCTGCGGTGTGTACGACGAAGCGAGTGCTGTGTACCACGGGCCAACCGGCTGCGGCAAGCCCTTCTTGTTGTCGCCCCGCAGCACGACGGCGAGCACGATCGCGACCACGAGGATCACGACTCCTGCCACCGCGGCCGCACGCGGACCGGCGAAACGCGTCATCACCGGGTCACCAAGCTGCCGAAGCTATCGCGGACGAGCGGGTCGAAGTCGGCGGGAAGGAGACCGTCGGCGTCGGCGAAGTCGCGGAGGTAGAGCAGAAGGAACGTGCGCTCCTCATCCACCGCTGCGTCGCTGCCGGCGTGCTCGCGCGCCAGGCGCTCCAGATCCCACAGGCTCCAGCGCCGGGGCGCACCGAGCGGAACGACGTTCGACCACGCCGGCCGCGGGATCGGAGCGAGCGGCGGTAGCGGCTCGGGCGGTGGGAGCAGACGCACGGGTTCGATCTCGGCAGCCGGTTCCAACTCGGGCTCTGGCTCCGGCTCCGGCTCGGGCTCCGGAACAGGCACAGGCTCCGGCGGAGGCGGAGGCACGGGCTGCGGTGCCGGCGCCGGGACAGGCCAGGGCCGGGGCTGTTGCTCTTCGACCGCCTCGCTCAAGCGCGCGAGCGTCGCCTCGATCCCGACCACGAGCAGATAGCCGAGCGCGGCCGCGACGATGATCGCGAAGCGGCTGAGCCCCGCCGCCAGCGCGACGATCGGAGCGGCCACGACAAACGCGGCCTCGAGGATGGTTCTGGGGCCGAAAACGCGCATCGGGGCGCGGGGCTATTCCTCGCTCGGCGAGACCGGCGGCGGTGCAATGTCCGGCATGGCCGAGGCCGGAGCGGGACCCGACGCGGCTTCCGCTGCATCGACGATCTTGCTCGCAACCGCGCCGACAGCGTCGGACCCGAGGCCCGCCGCCGTGAGCAGTTGCTCCGCCGCCGTTTGCGCCCGCGCCAGAACTGTGGCCGCCCGCGTCCGCGCCCATTCGAGCGTCTGCTCGACCTCGGCACGTGCACTGTTTGTGAGCTCGGTCGCCTGGTGACGTGCCTGCTCGAGGAGAAGCGCGCCGCGCGCTTCCGCTTCCTGCAGCTCGCGCGTGGCGTCTGCGTGTGCGCGCGAACGCTCGTCGCGCGCCTCGTTGCGTGCGGCGTTGAGAATCTCGGCGCGCTGAC
The DNA here is from genome assembly GCA_035703805.1 of Gaiellaceae bacterium. Classification (GTDB taxonomy): domain Bacteria; phylum Actinomycetota; class Thermoleophilia; order Gaiellales; family Gaiellaceae; genus Palsa-739. The sequence continues at coordinate 7,082 of DASSXM010000034.1, forward strand.
GCTCGGTCTCCTTGCGGAACGCGTCGGCCTCCGACTCGAGCGTTTGCAGCTCGCGCTGCCGCTTGCTGATCTCCTGCTCCGTTCGGGCGAGCTGAGCAGCCGAAGCGGCCTGCGCGTCGCTCTCGATGACGTCTGCGAACTCCGCGGCGGCGCGAATCATGTGCAGCGCGTCCATGCGCACTGCGTGGCCGCTCGCCTCGACGGCGGCGCCGCTACGCGGCCCGGCCGCCTGGAGAACGCGAAGCTGGGCCTGGAGCTGCGCGGAATGACGGCGGAAGGCGTCGAACGCCTCGCGGACGCGGTCCGCGTCGAGACCGTCCCCGGCCTTGGGGATGTCCTCGAATCGGGGTAACGACGTCAACGGCCGGACGCCGGCCCGAGCAGAGCCCTCGGTTGCCATCTCCCTCAGTCCTCCTGTTTACCTGTAGGCGCGCCGCATGCGCTTGCTCATACTATGTCTTGTTCTGCGGACGGACGGAAATTCCCAAGTCGCGCAGAACGGTGTCGGGCATCGGCGTCGGCGCCCCGGTCAGCGGATCGGCACCGCTCGACACTTTTGGAAACGCCGTGATCTGGCGAAGGTCGGGCTCGCCGGCGAGGAGCGCGACGAACCGGTCGATACCCATCGCGAACCCGCCGTGCGGGGGCGCGCCCATCTGGAGTGCGTCGAGTAGATAGCCGAACTTCGTGCGCTGTTCGGCCTCACCGATGCCCATGACGCGAAACACGGCTTGCTGCACCTCAGCGTCGTGGATTCGGATCGAGCCCGAGCCGAGCTCCCAGCCGTTCCAGATCAGGTCGTAGTGCTGCCCGCGCACACCGCCCGGGTCGCTCTCGATTCGGTGCGTGTCATCGGAGAGCGGCGCCGTGAACGCGTGGTGCATGAACGTCCAGCCGCCGAACTCCTCGCTGTGCTCGAAGAGCGGGAAGTCGAGGATCCACGAAAAGTTCTCCTCGTCGCGGGCGAGCTCTAGCTCGCGGCCGAGATGCACGCGCAGGCCGCC
>DASSXM010000097.1:0-51299 GCA_035703805.1 Gaiellaceae bacterium
GCAAGTGGATCAGCGATCGCCTCTTCGGCGGCGACGACGACTTCACCTATCGCGGCGGCAACGGCTCGGGCAGCGAGGGCTAGCGCCCGACGATCGACGGCGTGCCGACGACCCGGCTGATCGACGCCGGGTCGAGACCGCTTGCGCTCGAGATGTCCGTCCCCTGTAGGAGGATCGCGCCCGCCTTCGGCGCCGACCCGGTCGCGAGCGGGAGCGTGACGCCGGTCGCGCCGAACAGGCGCACGCTGAGGACGTGCTTCCAGGAGCGTAGATAGCTGCTCGGATCGACGGCGCCGTCGTAGCCGCGATCGAGCAGGCCGAGAGGATGGACTTCGAAGTGGAGGTGGTACGGGCCGCCCTCGGCGTCACCGGTGTTCCCGACGAAGCCGAGCACGTCGCCCGCGCTGACGATCGCGCCGTCCACCGCGAGTGGCGTGTAGGCGGACAGATGGGCGTAGTAGAAGAGGTTGCCCTGGTCGTCACGCAGCCACAAGCGCCAGCCGCCGAGCCGTTCGTAGCCGACGGAGAAGACCGTCCCGTGCGCGATCGCGAGGATCGGCGTGCCAAGCGGCGCGAAGATGTCGTCTCCGTGGTGCCAACCGCCTGCGACATCAGGGCGTGACGCGCCGAACGTGTCGCCCCAGGCTGTTTGTCCGTACACGGGGAAGACGTAGTCGGTCCCGCCGAGTGGAGGCGTCACGGTGGGCGGCTTCGAAACCGGCGGCTCCGGCGTGACCGGCGTCGTCGTCGGCGGTGGAGGTGTAGGCGTGGTCGTTGTGGGCGGAACGGGCGACGTCGTCGTGACCGGCACCGGCTTCGTCGAACGCGCGGTGGTCTCCGCGTAGCCAAGCCGTATCTCGGCGCCGGCCGGCAGACCGCCGTGATCGGCGGTGAGAACGATGTCGAGCGCCACGGTGAACCCATGGAAACCGGGCCCTCCGTCGGTCGTGCGCTCACCAGTCTTTTCGAGTGCGGTCGCCGTGCCCCAGACCCCGAGTGCGATCTCCTGATTCGGCGTGACGGTGAACGGCGAGCCGAAGATGACGAGGTTCTTGAGCGCGGAGCTGCCGTTGTTCCCGCCTGCGAACGTCGTGTGCGCGAGCACGTGCGAGTCGCCGGTGACCGAGCCGAAGGTGATCTCGCCGCTGAAGAGCGAGAGATTCGTGATCTGCGCAGTAGCGGCTGCCGTCGCCTTCGTACCGCCGGTCGCCGAGACGCTCGTGGTCGTCGACTGGGCTTTCACGATCGAGCCGTTGGAGGGGTATGAGAACGGGCCTCCGAAGGCGACAGCGTCGGGCGGCGCGGTCGCGACGTGAGACCCCGCGCCGGTCTCGCCGGGAATGATCACCTTCACGGCGAACGCGGTCGCGGTTGCACCTGAGTTGCCTGCGCTTCGTTGCGCCGTAGCGCCGACGACGACGAGCGCGACTACCGCGGCGAGCGACGCGATGCGTAGAACGCTACGCACCGAGATGCTCGCGGGCGAAGACGCGGAAGCGTTCGCGCGCCTCGTCGTCCGGTCCGAGCGGTCCTTCGTCGGCGTACTTCGGATCGGCCGCGATCTCCTGCGCGACCGCGCGCACCTCGGCCGTCAGCGCCGCGTGGTGCTCCGGGACTCGCAGAAGTGCGTCCACCCAGCTCTCGGAGCCGTCGTACGCCGGAACGTCATTGTCGAACAGAAGCTGTCCGAGCATCAGGCCGCAGCGGATGTACGCGAAGGTGCGAAATGCGACGATCCGGTGAGGGGACTCGACGAGCTGCGCGATGTCGGGGTTCTCGCGCTCGATCCGCCCGACGATGCGTCCGATGGGCTCGTCGACGAGCGGAATCCACAGATCCTCGAGGCCGGTCACCCCTGGATTATTGCCGCTTCTCGCGGACGCGCCAGGCGATTTGGGCGGCCACGAGGAGCATGAGGACGGCGAACAGCTTGCGCAGGGTCGATTCTGGCAGCGATTCGGCCACCTGGGCGCCTCCGACGGCCGCACCGATCGACGCCACGCCGATGATGGCCGCCGCCTTCCAGCGCACGAGACCGCGGCGCTGCTGCCGCCAGACAGCGACGATGACCGTCGGGATGATCGCGAGCAGCGACGACGCTTCCGCGTGCACCTGAGTCAGCCCCAGCCACGTGAGCGTCGGGACGAAGAGGATGCCGCCGCCGACGCCGAACAGGCCGGCGAACACGCCCGCGACCGCGCCTAGCACGACTGCGAGCACGTACGTCATTGCGACAGCATCCGGATCGCGATGCCGACGAGCACGAGTGAGAACGCGAACGACAGCGTGCGGGTGTTGACGCGGTGCTGCAGCGACGTGCCGGCGACCGCTCCGAACGCCGCAGGAATGCCGACGAGCGCCGCGTACACCGGCCGCACGTCGCCGTGCGCGACATAGACGATGGTTCCCGACGTCGCGGTGATCCCGATTGCCGCGAGCGACGTCGCCGTCGCGGGTCGCAGCTCCCAGCCGCCGACGAGCAGCAGGAGCGGAACGATGATGATGCCGCCGCCGACTCCGAAAAGGGCACTGAAGAATCCCGCGACCAGCCCGATCAGGATCAGACGCACCGAGCCTATGCTAGGCGTCGTGTCCGTCGCCGCGTCGTTGCTCGAGCCGCTCGTCTCGTCGCCCGAGCAGACGGGAATCTTTCTCGACTTCGACGGCGTGCTCGCTCCGATCGTGCTGCACCCCGAGGAAGCGACGGTGCCGGCAGAGACGCGCGCGGAGCTCGAGCGTCTCGTCGCGCGGTACGCGCTCGTCAGCGTCGTCTCGGGTCGAAGTGGTGAGGATGTGCGTGCACGCGTCGCCGTCGACGGCGTCACATACGTCGGCTCGCACGGGCTCGAGCTCGATCCCACGGCGGAGCACTGGCGCGACCAAATCCGCGACTTCGCGGCCGACGCGCCGTGGCCGGCCGAGCGGACGGACATGAAGGGGCTCTCGGTGGCGTTCCACTTCCGCGGCGTCGACGACGAGGCAGCGGCGTTGCACGAGCTCGAGCTGCTCGCCCAGCGCGCGACGGAGGAGGGCCTGTCGCCGCGCTTCGGGCGCAAGGTGATGGAGGTCTTGCCGCCGACCGGCTCGAACAAAGGCACCGCAGTGCGCGCGCTGATCGAGAAGGCGAAGCTGACGCGGGCGCTCGTCGCCGGCGACGACACGACCGACATCGACTCGTTCCGCGCCGTCGCGGGTCTCGCGCACGCCGTGCGCGTCGCGGTCGTCTCCGAGGAGTCGCCGACGGTGCTGCAGGACGAAGCCGACCTCGTCCTCACGAGCACGATCGAGTTCCTCGAGCTGCTGCGCGAGCTGTAGTGCATATCGACGCGCGGTTCGGCACGCCGGCGCTCATGTCGTGGGACGGCGACATCAGCGGTTATGAGTGGGAGATCGCCACGTACAACCCGCAGCGCACGCACGACGTGACGCTCTTCATCCTCGATCCCGCGCGCCGCATCGCCCTCATCCGCAAGCCCCCGTTCGACGAAGGCGTGTGGCGCCCACCTGGTGGCGGCATCCGCCCCGGCGAGGACTTCGCCGACGGCGCGATCCGCGAGGCGCTCGAGGAGACCGGCCTGCGCGTCGACCTGCGCCGCCATCTCGTCGACTCCTCCGCTGTGTTCCGCAACGACGGGCGCGAACTGCACTGGCGCACTCACGTCTTCCTTGCGGAGACCGAGGACGAAGAGCTCGCTCCGCGCGACACGGTCGAGATCGCAGGCGCACGCTGGGGAACGCTCGAGGAGCTCGCTGGCCCGCTACGCGAGCGGCTGCTCGCGACGGGGCACGCGTTCTGGCGCTACCGCGTCGCGCTGCACGACGCGGCGCTCCAGGCCATGTCCAACCTGTGACGCCCTCGTAAACGGGGACTGTCCCCGCTTATCGGTTTAAAACGGGATACGTCCTGGTGCTACCGCGTCGCATTGCCCGACGCGGCGGTTCAGGCCACGTCCAAGCTGTGACGCCTTCGTCAACGGGGACTGTCCCCGTTTATCGGTTCAAAACGTCCCACGCGCGGCGGACATCCGCTTCCGTCGTGCGCGCATTCCCGATTGCGAGGCGCAGCGCGTAACGTCCGTCGAGCTTCGTGTGCGAGATGAAGATCTCGCCGCTGCGGTTGGCCCGTTCGAGGATCGCCTCGTTCTCCTCGTCGCTCCCGATGCGCCGGAACACGACGAGCGAGAACCGCACCGGTGCGACGAGCTCCCAATCCTGATCGGCCTCGACCCATTCCGCGAACAGGCGCGCGAGCCGCATGTGCTCGCGCTGGATCGCGCGCAGCCCTTCCGCCCCGTAGCAGCGGAGGACCGCCCACAGCTTGAGGGCGCGGAAACGGCGGCCGAGCGCCGGGCCGTAGTCGGGAAGCGAGTCGACGTAGTCGCTCGTGCGCAGGTACTCCGGCGTCAGCGTGAACGCCTCCCGCCACTCCTCGGGGCGCGAGGTCCACACGAGCGAGCAGTCTGCCGGCACGAGCAGCCACTTGTGCGGGTTGACGACGAGCGAGTCGGCGAGCTCGACGCCGTCCTGCGACCAGCGCTCCTCCTCGCAGATCCACGACGCGCCCGCATATGCGGCGTCGACGTGCAGCCAGGCGCCCGCCTCACGCGCGAGGCCGGCGAGCTTTCGCACCGGGTCGACGGAGGCGAACGACGTCGTTCCGACTGTCGCGACGACGGCGGCGACATCGGAGAGATCGAGACCGTCGGTGCGCATCGCGAGGTTCTCGTCGGCCGCCACCTTGCGGATCTCCATGCCGAGCATCCGAGCGTCCTTCTCGACGGACGAATGCGCGTGCTCCGAGAGGACGACCGCGTTGCGACCGGTCACGTGCCGCGCGGCAACCAGCGCGGCCAACGTCGACGTCGACGCCGTGTCCTCGATGTGTCCGTGCCAGCCGTCGGGCAGTCCGAGCAGCTGCCGCACCCAGTCGACGGTGCGCAGCTCGAGCTCGGTCGATGCCGGCGATGCGCGCCAGACGATTGCGACCTGCTGCATTGCAGCTGCGAGCATCTCGGCGAGGATGCCCGGCTCCGACGATGTCACCGCAAAGAACGCGAAGAAGCGCGGGCTCTGCCAGTTCGTCAGCGCCGGGAGGATGACGTCGTCGAGATCGCGCAGGATGTTCGCGAACGGCTCCGCCTGCTCCGGTGCCGACGTCGGCAGCTTTGCGGACAGGTCGCCGGGCTTCACCTGCGCGAGCACGGGAAGCTCGTCGACGCGTTCGAGATAGCGCGCCGCCCACTCGAGCGCGGCGGCGCCGTCCTCGCGAAAGTCCGTCACGGGCGACGCCGGCGCAGTTTCTGCACCTGCGCCCACGAGCGCGTGTTGACGACGTCGTCCTTCGTAAGCCAGCCGCGGCGCGCCTGGCCGATCGCGAGCTCGACGTAGTTCTGCGCACGAATCTGGTGGCCGTCGGAGGTGATGACGAGCCTCAACCCGGCCTCCTTCGCCGCGCGCACGTGCACGTCGGGCAGATCGAGCCGGTCGGGCTGGCCGTTGATTTCGAGGAACACGCCGGTCTCGACCGCCTTGGCGATGACCGCGGCGACGTCGATGTCGCGCGGGCCGCGCGTGCCGATTCGCCGCCCCGTCAGATGCCCGATGCAGTCGACGTACGGATTGTCCATCGCCTCGAGGACGCGCTCGGTCGGACGGTTGTGCGGTGCCTGATGCACGGACGCGACCACCCAGTCAAGGCGCGCGAGCTCGTCCTCGTGAACGTCCACCTCTCCGCTCGTGCGGATGTTCGCTTCGACACCCGCAAGGATGCGCAGCTTCGGAAACTGCCCGCGAACGGCTTCGATCTCGTCGAGCTGTGCGGCGAGCCGGCCGTCGCGCAGGTAGTGCGAGTGGTCGGTGATCGCGTAGTACTCGTAGCCGCGCGCGGCGGCGGCGGCGACCATCTCCTCGAGCGTGTTCTTGCCGTCGGCCGACCAGTGCGTATGCGTGTGCAGATCGCCACGCAAATCCGAGAGCTCGACGAGCGCGGGCAACGCTCCGCGCCGCGCAGCCTCGAGCTCCCCGCCGCCCTCGCGCAGCTCCGGCGGAATGGGCTGGTAGCCCAGGAACTCGTACAGCGCGTCCTCGTCCTCCGTCTGGAACACGTCGCCGGTCTCGACGGTCGTGACGCCGTATTCCGAGATCGAGAGCCCGCGCCGCACAGCGTCCTCACGCATCGCAACGTTGTGATCCTTCGATCCGGTGAAGTGCTGCAACAGGTTGCCGTACGACTCGGGCGGAACGACGCGCAAGTCGAAGCGCAATCCCTCCTTCGACACGACCGTCGCCTTCGTATCGCCGTGCGCGGCGACCGACTCGATCCAACCGAGCTGCGTGAAGTACGTCGTGAGCTCGGCGGGATCGGTCGCGGTCGCGATGATGTCGAGGTCCTTGAACGTCTCCTTGCGCCGGCGCACGGAGCCGGCCTCGGATACGCGCACAGCAGCCGGATGCTCGTGCAACGCTGCGACAACGGCCTGGACGGCCGGCAACCCCTCGCCGAGAAGCCGCCTGCCGGTATCCGGGTTCTCGGCCTGGAACGCGAGTGCGGCGAGGATCTTCTCCTCCGACTTCGGCCCGAGGCCGGTGAGCGTGCGCAGCCGCTCGCCCTCCGCAGCCTGCTTCAGCTCGTCAATCGTCGTGATCCCGAGCTCGCGCCAGATGCGCGCCGCCGTCTTCGGACCGAGGCCGGGCAGGCGCATGAAGAGCACGACGTCGGGCGGGATCGTCTTTCGCCGCTTGGCGAGCGCCTCGATGTCGCCGGTTTCCACGATCTGGACGATCTTCTCCTCGATCGTCTTGCCGATCCCCTGCAACTCCTTCGCCTTGCCGTCGAGCGCGAGCTGCGCGACGGAGGCAGAGGTCTCGCGCATCCGCGTCGCCGCGCGCCGGTAGGCGATCACGCGAAACGCATCGGCGCCCTCCAGCTCGAGCAGGTCGGCGAGCAGGTCGAAGTGGTCGGCGACGTCGGCGTTGCGAGGCAGGGTGGCTATGGGTCGATGATATGTAGCCTCCTGCGCCGTGGAGAGCGCCGTCGTCTGCCTGCCGACGTACAACGAGCGCGAGAACATCGAGGCGATGCTCCGCGCCCTCGAGCCCCTCGGCGTGCGCGTCCTCGTCGTCGACGACAGCTCGCCGGACGGAACGGGCGAGATCGCCGACCGGCTCGCTGCAGAGCTCCCCTTCGTATCGGTGCTCCATCGCCCGAAGAAGGAAGGGCTCGGACCGGCGTACCTCGCCGGCTTCCGGCGCGCGCTCGCCGACGCCGCCGAATACGTCCTCGAGATGGACTGCGATTTCTCGCACGACCCTGCCGACGTTCCACGGCTCATCGACGCATGCGTCCAGGGTGCCGACCTCGCACTCGGCTCGCGATACGTGCTGGGCGGCGGCACCGAGAACTGGGGCTTCGGCCGCCGCTTCGTCTCGATCGGCGGCTCGTGGTACGCGCGCGTGCTGCTCGGCGTGTCGATTCGCGACCTCACGGGCGGGTTCAAGTGCTATCGGCGCGCCGTGCTGGAGCGCATCGATCTCGACGCGGTGCACTCCAAGGGCTATGCGTTTCAGATCGAGACGACGTATCGCGCGCTGCGGGCGGGCTTCCGCGTCGTCGAGATTCCGATCCACTTCTCCGATCGCACGGTCGGCCAGTCGAAGATGAGCCGGGCGATCGTGCTCGAGGCGGTTGCGCGCGTCCCCGCGCTACGGTTCGCTGCGATGACGGGGCGAATTCGATGATCGAGCTCGACGCGAACACCTTCGACGACGCGATCGCAGGCGAGCCGCTCGTCGTCGACTTCTGGGCGCCGTGGTGCAGGCCGTGCGTCGCGCTCGAGCCGATCCTCGCCGAGCTTCCCGTTCCGGTCGCACGGCTGAACGTCGACGACTTCCCCGAGATCGCGTCGCGTTACGACGTGCTCTCGATCCCAACGGTGTCGCTCTTCGCCGGCGGCGAGCGAAAGGGAACGCTCGTCGGCTTCCGGCCGCGCGCGCACTTCGACGCCTGGCTTAGAGACTTGATGTGAATTGGACGCGGGCCGGATGGCGCCGCATACCGACGGCGCGTCGAATCCACACCAAGCCTCTTAGCGGAAGTGCTCCCAGCCGGCGAGCTCGAGGTTGACTCCTGATCCTTCCTCGCAGCGCCCGATGACCGTGAAGTCGAGCGGATCAATCGTCGCGGCAAGCAACTCGTAGTCTTCGCCAAACGCGAGGTCCTCGATCGTCGCCCCCGGCGCGAGCGGCACCGCGTCGAGATCGATTTCGACACGGCAGCTCGAGCGGCGAGCGATGTGCCCGGCGTCGACGGCGAGACCGTCGGAGACGTCGAGCATTGCTGTCGCCACCTCCGCGAGCCGCTGGCCTTCCGCGATCCGCACGGGCGGCCGCCGCAGCTGTCCGGCCCGGAACGCCGCGCCGGCAGCGCCCAGCGGACCGGTGACGACGATGAGATCGCCCGACTGCGCCCCGCCGCGACCGGGAACGCGGTCGGCGCGGCCGATTGCCGTCACGCTGAGCACGACGGAGTCGGCACGCGTCGTGTCACCACCCCGCACGGGCACGCCGATCTCGCGCACACCCTCGTACAACTCGACGACGTCTGCAAGCTCCGTCGTGCCGGGAAGCGCGAGCGAGACGATAAGCGCGAGAGGCTCCGCACCCGAAGCGGAGAGATCGCTGACGTTCACCGCAGCAGCGCGAAAGCCGAGCGCGCGCCAGTCGAGCAGGTCGAACCGGAAGTGCACGCCCTCGACGAGTGCGTCCTGCGTTACCACGAGTCCGTCGATCTGCGCGGCGTCATTCTCGATGCCCTGCACCAGTCCGAGCCGCTCGAGCTCGGCGAGAAGTCCCAGCTCTCCGAGCTCGTCGAGCCTCACTGCTCAGTGATGCGCGTGCGCGCGTCCAGCCTTGCGGGATCGAGCGCGTAGAGCGCGTCGTACAGGGCGGCGTGGAACGTGCCCGGGCCGTTCGCGACGGCGGCCGCATCCTCGGCGGCGACGCCGAAGGCGGCGAGCGCCTCCGCCGCGGCTTCCAACGGCTCGTCGGGCTTAGCCGCTAGGAAGCAGCCCGTCAGCGCAGACGACATGCAGCCGGTGCCGGTGACTGCGGCGAGCAGCTCGTGCCCGTTCGCGACCGCGAGAACCCGCTTGCCGTCGGAGACGTGGTCGAACGGACCGGTGACGGACGCGACGACGCCGAGCGTGCGCGCAGCTTCGCGAGCGAGATCTGCGAGCTCCACGCCGACGCTCATCGACTCGACACCGCGCACCTCCGCCTGCGCACCGACGAGCGTCCCCACCTCCCCGGCGTTGCCACGCAGAACGGTGACGTCGGCGGTGTCGAGGATGCGGCGCGCGGTTTCCGTGCGGTACCTCGTCGCTCCCGCGCCGACGGGATCGAGGACGATGGGGATTCCGCGAGCTGTGGCGGCCGTGCCGGCCCGGAGCATCGCCTCGATCCAGCGCTCGGACAGCGTGCCGATGTTGATGACGAGTGCAGACGCGAGGCCGACCATCTCCTCGACCTCTTCAATTGCGTGCGCCATCACCGGCAGCGCGCCGATCGCGAGCGTGACATTCGCCGTCTCGTTCATGACGACTTAGTTCGTGATCTGGTGGACGAGCGGCTTACGCTCACGAATCTTGCCGAGCGTGATGCCAGCGGAGATCATCGTGTGCGTACCCCCAGAACGTCGACGGGACCTTCGCCTGCGCCGATCTCGACGAGGCCTTGTGCGACTGCCAAAGAGGCGGCCGCCGCCGCGCCGCGTGCGGCGGCGACCACGCTTTCCCCCCGGGCGAGCAGCGCAGCGAGCGTCGCGGAGTGCGTGCAGCCCGCACCGTGCGTCGCGGCTACGTCATGGCGCTCGACCGGGATGTCCATGTGCTCGTGCCCGTCGTAGAGATGGTCGACCGCCTCGTCGCCGTGCCCGCCCGTGACGATCACCGCGGGCGCTCCGAGGTCGTGCAGCCGCTCGGCGAGCTCGCGCGGCGTCGCGTCGACGCCGGCGAGCGCGCGCGCTTCGGGCAGATTCGGCGTGACGACGGTCGCGAGCGGAAAGAGCCGGCCGACGAGGGCGTCGACCGTGTCGTCCTCGAGCAGCTGCGCGCCGGAGCTCGCCACCATCACCGGGTCGACGACGAGCGGCACGGAACGAGCGCGCAGGTAATCGGCGACTGTCTCGATGAGCGCGCGCGAGAAGAGCATCCCCGTCTTCGCCGCGTCCACGCCGATGTCGTCGAAGACCGCATCGAGCTGCGCGCGCACGAGCTCCGGCGGCAGCTCGTGAATCGCCGTCACGCCGACCGTGTTCTGCGCGGTGATGGCGACGACTGCCGACATCCCGTGCGCGCCCGCAGCGGCGAACGCCTTCAGGTCGGCCTGGATGCCCGCTCCGCCGCCGGAATCGGACGTGGCGATCGTCAAAACTCGTGGGACCAACGCTCTCCCTTCGCCGGTACTAGCCGGATCAGGTTCGACGGGTGTGATCTCAGCCGCTCCGCGGCACCCCGGTGTCGTCAGATTAGCCGCCCATCATTCGTCAGGTGCGCGCGCTCGGGCTTCTCGCCCTACCCGGCATCTGGCAGACCGCGTCGCTCCTGCACGGCTCTCCGGCGGTGACCGCCGTCTTCACCCTCGGTGCAGCGCTGCTCGGGGTGTGGGCGATCGCCGTCCTCCGCGAAGACTAAGGCGCCGCTTGCGGCGCCGACTCCAGCGCGCGCGGGCTTTGCTCGCGCGCGCGTCGGAAATGACCGGTCGACACGATCGACCCATACCGCATCCGCCAAAGGAACGACTGCCGCCGGCGTTGGCCGCCGCGGCGACGCCGCGGATCATCGAGCTGCTCGGAGAGCCGCCCGCGCACGTGCTCGAGCTCGGCTTCGCCGGCATCCACGCGACGCCGCTGCGCCTCGCCGGCTTCGAGGTCACCGTCGTCGAGCCCGACCCCGCCTATCTCGACCGGGCGCGCGAACGGGCGGGCGACGCGCGCGCCACCGTTCCCTACGGCGACTACGACGCCGTCGTCGCACCCGCCGACGCCGACCTGACCGGAATCGACGTCGCGCAGCTCGTGCTCGTCGGGCACGATGGCTCGGTATGGAGCTCGCCGCCGCCTGGACCGACCTCCTCGCCGGCGAAGAGCTCGCCTACCTGACGACCGAGCCGGCGCGCGCGGCGATCACCGCCCCGCTGCCTGACGATCTCCACCCGGCAGTGACGGCCGCGCTCGCGGCGCAGGGGATCGCCGAGCTGTACGCGCACCAGGCGGACGCGTGGGACGCCGCCTGCGCAGGCGGCAACGTCATCGTCACCACCGGGACGGCCTCGGGAAAGACTCTCGCGTTCAATCTGCCGGTGCTGCACGAGCTCGCGGGGAATCCGAAGAGCCGTGCGCTCTACCTCTATCCGACGAAGGCGCTCGCGCAGGATCAGGCGCGCGCGCTCGGAGCGCTCGCGGTGCCGAAGGTCCGGACGGCGATCTACGACGGCGACACCCCGTCGGAGCAGCGCTGGCAGGTGCGCAAGTGGGCGAACGTCATTCTTACAAACCCGGACATGCTGCACATCGGGATCCTGCCGCGGCACGATCTCTGGGCCGACGTGCTGCACAACCTGCGCTTCGTGGTTGTCGACGAGGCGCACGTGTATCGCGGTGTCTTCGGCTCGCACGTCGGCAACGTCCTGCGCCGGCTGCGCCGGCTCGCGCGTATCTACGGCGCGGAGCCGCAGTTCCTGCTCGCATCGGCGACGATCGCGAATCCCGGCGAGCTCGCGCAAATGCTGCTCGGCGAGGAGGCAACCGTCGTCGGCGACGACGCGGCGCCGCGCGCGGAGAGAACCATTGCGCTGTGGAATCCGCCGCTGCTCGACCCCGAGCTCGGCCTGCGCGCAAGCCCGCTCGGCGAGGCCTCCCGGCTCATGGCGTCACTCGTGCAGCGTGAGCTGCGGACGATCTGCTTCACGAAGAGCCGTAAGGCGGCGGAGCTCGTGCACCGGATGACGTCGGAGCGCGTCGACTCGGAGACGCGCAAGCGGCTCGCGCCCTACCGCGCCGGGTACACGCCGAGGCAGCGACGTGACATCGAGCGTCGCCTCGCCGAAGGCGAGCTGCTCGGCGTCGCGGCCACGGACGCGCTCGAGCTCGGCATCGACATCGGGTTGCTCGACTGCGCAATCTCGGTCGGGTTTCCCGGAACGGTCGCGAGCCTGCGCCAGCAGTGGGGCCGCGCCGGCCGACGCGGCCACGGGCTCGCAACACTCGTCGCGTCGGAGGACGCGCTCGACCAGTACTTCATGCGCGAGCCGGAGACACTGCTCACGCGGCGCGTCGAAGCGGCGATCCTCGACCATGCCAACCCGCGCGTGCTCGACGGTCACGTCGCCGCCGCGGCGTACGAGGCGCCGGTCGACGGCGAAGATCGCGCCACGCTCGGCGACGCCGCCCTCGAGCGCGCGCCCGAAATTCCCGAGCTCCGCCACACGAAGCGCGGCTGGGTCTGGGCGGGCAAGGACTACCCCGCGGCACGCACTCCGCTCCGCTCGGCGACCGCCGATGCATTCACCGTGATCGACGCGACGACCGGGGACGTGCTCGGCATCGTCGAACGAGAGCGTGCGTACTCGACGGTCCACGAGGGCGCCGTCTATCTCCACCTCGGCGAGCAATGGCTCGTGCGCGAGCTCGATCTCGTGGCGCGCCACGCGGTCGTCGAGCCGCTCACGGGCGACTGGTACACCCAGGTGAAGAAGGAGACGTCGACGGACGTCGAAGAGCCGCTGCGAGCCGAGCGGCGGCTCGGTCTCGAGCTGACCTTTGGACGGGTGTCGGTGACGGAACAGGTGGTCGCCTACCAGAAGAAGGGCATCCGCGACCAGGCGACGATCGCAGTCGTGCAGCTCGACCTGCCGCCGACGACGTTCGAGACGGAGGCGGTCTGGTACGTGCCGACCGCGCGACAGCTCGACGGGCTCGAGCAGATGCCGACGCTGCTCTCGACGTTGCATGCCGCAGAGCACGCGATGATCGCGCTCCTTCCGCTGTGGGCGATGTGCGACCGCTGGGATATCGGCGGCCTGTCGACGAACTTCCACGACGACACCGGCGCCGCCACGGTGTTCATCTACGACGGACATCCCGGCGGCGTCGGCATCACGCAGCGCGGGTTCGAGCAGTTCGAGGGCTGGGTCGCCGACACGGCGCGCATGCTCGAGGGCTGCCCGTGCGAACGTGGCTGTCCGTCGTGTGTGCAGAGCCCGAAGTGCGGCAACCTCAACGAGCACCTGGACAAAGCGGGAGCGCTCACGCTACTCAGCCGTATGCTCGCGTCGTGAGGATCCTTCTGCGCGCGCCGCATGCAGACGCGACGAGCTCATGGGAGTCGTTGGGATGGCGATCGGCACCCGATCCGGTCGAGCTCGCGCGCGAGCACGAAGCGTTGTGCGAGCTGCTCGAAGCTGCCGGAGCGGATGTGGTCCGTGCTGACGGCGACGCGGACAATCTCGACTCGATCTATGTCTTCGATCCCGCGCTGCGAACTCCGGACGGCGTTCTGCTTCTCAGTCCCGGAAAGCCGGCGCGGCGCTGCGAGCCGGACACGCTTGCCGCGCAACTCGACGGCACGCCGGTCACCGGGCGGCTCGAGGAACCCGCACATGCCGAGGGCGGTGACATGTTCTGGCTCGACGAGCACACGCTCGTCGTCGGCCGTTCCGAGCGGACGAACGACGCCGGCGTTGACGCGCTGCGGAACGCGCTCTCAGGCGTCGACGTGCTCGCATTCGACATTCCAAACGACGTCTTCCACCTGCTCTGCCTCATCAGTCCGCTCGCCGACGACCTCGCCGTCGTCTACAAGCCGCTGCTCCCGACCCGACTCGTCGAGCTGCTCGAAGAGCGCGGCGTCGAGCTCGTCGAGGTCCCGGATGAGGAGTTCGAGACCATGGGGCCGAATGTCCTCGCGCTCGCGCCCCGCATCGGCCTCGCGGTCGAGGGCAATCCCGAGACCCGGCGGCGGCTCGAGCGGGCGGGCGTCGAGATGGCCGTCTACCGCGGCCGCGAGCTCTCGAAAGGCGACGGCGGGCCGACGTGCCTCACGTTTCCACTGGAACGACACCCCACTGTCGATTTTGGGGCTGCCCGTTCGTCGTAGAGTCGAATCCAACCGCGAAGGAGGCAAGCCATGCAGTACCTGCTCATGATCTACGACGACGAGAGGGTCTGGGAGAAGCTGTCCGAGGCCGAGCGCAACGCCGTGTACGGGGAGTACACCTCGTACACGACCGCGCTCCAGGAGAGCGGCGCACTCCTCGGCGCCAACCAGCTCCAGCCCGTCGGCACGGCGACGACCGTGAGCATCCGCGACGGTGAGCAGCTCGTCACCGACGGCCCGTTCGCCGAGACGAAGGAGCAGCTAGGCGGCTACTACCTCATCGAGGTCGACACCGTCGACGAGGCGCTCGAGTGGGCGGCGAAGATCCCGTCGGCTCGCTACGGCCACATCGAGGTCCGGCCGATCGTCATGCGCCAGGCCGAGGTCTCCGCATAGGGACACTCGAGCAGATCTTCCGTGACGAGCGCTCGCGCGTTCTCGCCACGCTGATCCGCGTCCTCGGCGACTTCGACCTCGCCGAGGACGCGCTTCAGGACGCGCTGGCGATCGCGGTCGAACGGTGGCCGAAGCACGGCGTGCCGGACAACCCGGCCGGCTGGCTCGTCGCAGCGGCCCGCAACCGAGCGATCGACCGCATCCGACGTGAACGGACGCTCGCACTGAAGACCGAGCTGCTCGCCCGCGCGCAGCAGTTACCCGACGACGAGGAGGCGACCTTGCCCGACGAGCGGCTCGAGCTGATCTTCGCGTGCTGCCATCCCGCACTCGCTGCGGAAGCGCAGGTCGCGCTGACGCTCAACCTGCTCGGCGGATTGACGACGCCGGAGATCGCGCGCGCGTTTCTCGTTCCCGAGCCGACGCTTGCGCAACGGCTCGTGCGCGCGAAGCGAAAGATTCGCGACGCGCGGATCCCGTTGCGCGTGCCGCCGGAGCATCTGCTCCCCGACCGGCTGCGCACGGTGCTCGCCGTCGTCTACCTCGTCTTCAACGCGGGCTATGGACCGCCAGTCCGCACGGAGCTGTGCGCGGAGGCGATCCGGCTCGCCGGGCTGCTCGCGACGCTGATGCCGGACGAAGCAGAGGTGCACGGCCTGTACGCGCTGTTGCTGCTGCACGACGCGCGGCGCGATGCGCGCGTGCGCGAAGACGCGCTCGTATTGCTCGACGACCAGGACCGCGCGCTCTGGGACCGCGAGGAGATCGCGTCCGGTGAGCGCGCGCTCGATCGTGCGCTCTCCCTCCGCAACCCCGGCCCGTACCAGCTGCAGGCGGGAATCGCCGCAGCGCACAGCGGCGCGAGCTCGGACTGGCCGCGCATCGCGCTCCTCTACGGCCGCCTCGCGACGCTGACGCCCTCACCTGTCGTCGAGCTGAACCGCGCCGTTGCGGTCGCGATGGTCGAAGGGCCGGAGGCCGGGCTCGAGCTCGTCGACGCGATCGACGGGCTCGACACCTACTACCTCTGGCACTCGGCGCGCGCCGACCTGCTGCGGCGGCTCGAACGAGACGACGAGGCCGCCGCGGCGTACGAGCGGGCGCTCGAGCTCGCGCCGACGGACGTCGAGCGCGGCTTCCTACGCGGCCGTCTGGCCGCGTTGCGCTGACGGCGCAGTGCGCTCCAGCGCGTCCCAGCCGACGTCGCGTGCGCGGGCGCGCCGTTCTCCTGCGATGCCGCCGCGCACGCCGAACAACCGCTTGCCGTACAGGAGATAGACCGCGATCGCGACGTTGACGCCGAACGCGATGTACTTCAGCGGCGACGGCCCCCGTGTGAGCTCGTAGATCTCGTACGGGATGAACCCGAGCGTCGCGACGAAGGTCAGGTACTCCGCCCAGCGCTTCTGGTACCAGAGGCCGACAGCCTCGAGCCCTTCGACGAGCGCGTAGACCGCGGCGATCACCGCGACGGCGTAGAGCGTCGACGAGCGCAGTGTGAACAAATGCTCGATCGTCCCCGTGAAGCCGCTGTGCGCACGATGCGCCGGCGTCGTGTTCGTCCCCTCGGCGGCGTTAACGACGCGAAACACGAAGTCGCGCAGATGGAGCTGGTGCGACGCGAACAGGAACACGGCTGCGGACAGCACGCCGAGCACGACGAAGTGGATCGCGCGATCGATTGCGATGATGCGCAGGACGACCTTGTCGCGCAGCGGCCGGCCGCGGAGAGGTAGCTCGATCTCGTCGCGCGTCGGCATCGTCTGGTGCACGGGGAGCATCGGCGGCGGCAGCGGTAGCCACGAGTCGCAGCGCACGCAGCGGTACCAGCGGATGCCGTGCTCCTCGCGGGCGACGATCGCGTCCTCCTGCCGCAGCGTCTTCACGTCCGTGCCGAGAAGTGCATGGCCACGCACTCCGCACGCGAGCAGCTCCCAGTGGAATCGCGGACGAAAGCGGCGAGGCTTGCTCGTGCCGGGCGGGCTATGCACAGGCGTCCAGCGCGAGGTCGACCGCGTGCGCCGGCGTGGTCGCGTGCAACGTGCCTTTGACTTCCCAGCCGGGCTCGAGGACGACGACCGTTCGTCCGAGCGTGAGCGCGAAGCCGATCTCGGCCAGCGTTCCGTACTGCCCACCGACTGCGATCACTGCATCCCCCGAAGCGACGACAGCGAGGTTGCGCGCGTGCCCGATGCCGGTGACGACTGCATGGTCGACCCACTCGTTTGCCTGCGACCGCGAGTCGCCGGGCAGGATCCCGATCGTCGTGCCGCCGGCGCGCTTCGCACCGCGCGACGCAGCTGCCATCACCTCCCCGAGCCCGCCGGTGACGACGATGACGCCACGCTCGGCGAGAAGGCGCCCGACTTCCTCTGCGTTCGTCTCGTGCTCGGAGCCGCTGCCGATGACGGAGACCTGCATGATGAGCAGATGCTAGAAGAGCGCGACGTTCTCATCCTCGGCGGCGGCTTTGCCGGGGCGTACGTGGGCCGTCTGCTGCGTGAGCGCGTGCCGACGATCGTCAGCCACGAAAACTTCATGCTCTACACGCCGCTGCTCCCCGAGGCGGCATCCGGCACGCTCGAGCCGCGGCACACGGTCGTGCCGCTCCGCGTCATGTGCCCTCGGGCAGAGCTCATCCTCGGCACCGTCGAGGGGGTCGATCTCGAAGCCCGCACGGCGCGCGTCGACGGCCACACGCTTCGCTGGCGCGACCTCGTCGTCGCGCTCGGCGCGGTGCCGCGCGCGGTGCCCGAGCACGCACTCACGTTCAAGTCGCTCGAGGACGCGATTCAGCTGCGCAACCACGTGCTCGGCCGTCTGGAGGCCGCCGATGCGTCGCCCCAACTGGCCGCGCGTGAGCTGACATTCGTCTTCGTCGGCGCGGGCTACGCAGGCGTCGAGGCGCTCGCCGAGTTGTCCGACCTGGTCGACGACGCGCTGCAGTACTACCCGCATCTGCACACAGTGCCGAGACGGTGGGTCCTTGTCGACGCGGCCGCGAAGATCCTTCCCGAGATCCCGCCCCCGCTCGGCGAATACGCCGCCGAGGAGCTCACGCGCCGCGGCGTCGAGATTCACGTCGGCACGACGCTCGAACGAACGAGCTCGGACGAGATCGCGCTCGGCGACGGGACCGTCATCCCGACGCGCACGCTCGTCTGGACGGCAGGCATCATCCCGAATCCGCTGCTGAGCGAGCTCGGGCTGCCGCTCGACGAACGCGGCCGGATCGAGGTCGACGAATATCTGCATGTGCGCGGGCAGGAGCACGTGTGGTCGCTCGGGGACTGCGCGCGCGTGCCGAACCGGAAGGCCGCGGATCCCGACCCGCCGACATGTCAGCACGCCTTGCGACAGGCCCGCCGGCTGGCCAAGAACATCGAGGGCGACACGCGTCCGTACGGCTACCGCATGCTCGGGCAAGTGGCGACGCTCGGCCGTTACAAGGGCATCGCCGACGTGCTCGGCTTCCGCTTCCGCGGCTTCCCCGGCTGGTTCGTGACGCGCTCGTACCACCTTTACCAACTGCCGTTGGCATCTCGGCGGCTGCGCGTCGTGGCGGACTGGACGACGTCATTGCTCTTTCGCCGCGATGTCGTCAAACTCTGACCCCGTGACGATCGATCTCGACGCGTATCGCGAGGTGAGCCGCGAGACATGGGGCGAAGTGGCGGCCGGCTGGGAGGCGCGCCGCGAGTGGATGGCCGATGTAACCGCTCCGGTCGCCGACTGGCTCATCGATCAGCTCGACCCGCAGCCGGGTCAGACAATCCTCGACATCGCTTCCGGAACAGGCGACCTCGGTTTCGCGGTTGCCGGGCGCGCCGGCCGTGTGCTCTCCACCGACTTCTCACCCGAGATGGTCGAAGTCGCGCGCAAGAACGGTGAGCGACGCGGGGTCGCAAACGTCGAGCACCGCGTTCTGGACGCCGAGCGCATGGATCTCGCTGACGAGAGCGTCGACGGTGTCATTTGCCGCTGGGGGTACATGCTCATGGCCGACCCCGGCGCGGCGCTGCGCGAGACGCGGCGCGTGTTGCGCGACGGCGGAAGGCTCGCGTTCGCGGTGTGGACGCCGCCCGATCGCAACCTGTGGGCGGCGATCCCATCAATGATCCTCGTCGAGCGCGGGGCCGTCCCTCCGCCGGACCCGGGCGCGCCCGGAATCTTCGCGCTCGGAGACGACACTCGCATTCGTGCGCTCGTGGATGCGGCGGGTTTCTCGGAGCCGCTCGTCGAGGAGATCCGCTTTGACTTTCGCTACGCCGACTTCGACGATTTCTGGGACGCGATCGTCCGGCTCGCCGGGCCGATCGCCCGCGTGATCAACGCGATGACGGACGCGGACCGCGAGGCCGTTCGCGCAGAGATGGCCGAGAGGATCGCCGGCTTCAAGCAGGACGACGGCTCGTATTCCGTCCCGGCTTCCAGCTGGGGCATCAGCGTAGAGCGCTGAGCGCCTTGTCGAGGCGCTGACGCGTCGTCAGCACGCCTGCGAACAGGTCGCCCTGCTTCGCGATGCGGTCGCGCACGACGTCCATCGTGAACGCGAGCGGATCGAGCTCGTTGTTCACTTCGTCCCAGCGCAACGGCGTCGACACCGGCGCGCCGGCGCGCGGCCGCACCGAGTACGCAGACGCGATCGTCTTGCCCTCACCGTTCTGATTCGCGTCGATGAGCACGCCGCGGCGCTTCGCTTTCGACCACTGCGTCGTCGCGAGCCCTGGATTCGTGCGCGCGATCGCTCCGGCGACGATCTCGGCGAATTCGCGCGTGTCGTCATACGTGTGCCTGCGCTCGCACGGAACGAGGATGTGCATGCCGTCTGCGCTCGACGTCTTCGGGAACGACACGAGACCAAGCGCGTCGATCGCCGCCTTGATGAGCAGCGCGACCTGCACCGTCTCCGCGAAGCCGACGTCAGGAGACGGATCGAGGTCGAAGAGCACGAAGTCGGGACGGTCTGGGCGATCGACACGCGAGTACCACGTGTTCATGTCGATGCAGCCCATGTTGACCATCCACAGCAGCGCGTCCTCGTCGTTCACGATCGGCGCGCGGATCCAACGCGTCTTCCTCGGCGATTCGCGCGTCGAGACCTGCACGCGGTACGTCGAGATCCAGTCCGGCATATGCATCGGCGCGTCCTTCTGGAAGAACGCCTTGCCGAACGCGCCGTCGGGATAGCGGCGCATCGTGAACGGCCGTTCGCGCAGATGCGGTAGGAGCACGTCCGCGACATCGTGGTAGTAGGCGAGCAGGTCGCCCTTCGTGATCCCCTCGTCGGGGAAGAAGACCTTGTCGAGGTTCGAGAGCTTGACCTTCGTCGTCAACGCCTCCTCACGATGCACGTCGGACGCGGCCTTGTCATCCCGCAACCCCTCGAAGGAAGGCGCGCGCAGATGGCCGTCATGCGTCCACTCGAGGAACGAGACCCCGCAGACGAGCTTCGGCTCGACCCAGGTGACGTCCCCGCGTCGCACCTTCGGCATTTTCGGCACCTCTGGGAACGGCGTCTTGTCACGCCGCAGCGTCTCGAGCTTCGCGAGCAGCATGTCGATCGTCTTGTCGCTGAAGCCCGTGCCGCAGTTCCCGACCCAGCGCCATTCGCCGCTCTCGAACGTGCCGAGCACGAGCGCACCGAACAGGCCCGCGCGCCGGCCCTGGCCCTTCGTCCAGCCGCAGATGACGAACTCCTGGCGGCCGTGCGTTTTGATCTTCAGCCAGTCGCGCGTGCGCCGGCCCTCGTAGTAGCGCGAGTCCGGCTTCTTCGCCATCACGCCTTCGAGGCCCCGCTCCATCGCGACCTCGAGGAGCGCCTCGCCGTCATCGAAGACGCCGGAGAGCTGCACCGACGGATCCCGCGCATCGAGGAGCTGCTCGAGACGCTCGCGCCGCTCGGTCAGGGGCAGGTCGACAAGCCGCGCACCGTCGATCTCCAAGACGTCGAAGAGCTCGTAGACGAACGCCGTTCCCGGCTTGCCCTGCTGCATCGCGGAGAAGCTCGCGCGGCCCTGCTCGTCGAGCGCGCACACTTCGCCGTCGACAACGCAGTCGGGCGACCGCACGGCGTGCGCGAGCTTGCGCGCGACGTCTGGGAAGCGCGCGGTGAGATCGTTGCCGTTGCGGCTGACGAGCCGCGCCTCGCCGCTACGTACGTAGCCGAGCGCGCGGTAGCCGTCCCATTTCGGCTCGTAGAGCCAGTCGCCACCGGCGGGCAAATCCTCAGCGAGCGTCGCGAGCATCGGCCGGTAGTCGCGCTTCCCTTTCGCGACGGGCGCGGCGTCGTCGCGCTTGCGCATGAGCAGCCAGTTGCGCTCGTCGCCGTCGAGATGCGCGGGGACGAGCGTCCAGGTTCCATCGAGGCGCTCGCCGTGCAAGCGGACGGTGAGCCCGCCGTCGTCCTTCTCCTCGACGAGCTCGTACGTGCCGCGGTCCCAGATCTCGACCGTGCCGGCGCCGTACTCACCTTTCGGGATCTCGCCCTCGAACGCCGCGTAGTCGAGCGGATGGTCCTCGACGTGCACCGCGAGCACGCGCGTGCCGGTCTCGAGGGGAACGCCCTTCGGCACCGCCCACGACGCGAGCGCGCCGTTGCGCTCGAGGCGGAAGTCGTAGTGGAGCCGCCGCGCGTCGTGGCGCTGGACGACGAAGATCGGCTCCTTCCCCGGCTTGCCGCCGAACGGCTCGGGCGTCTTTGCGCGGTTGCGCTTGCGCTCGTACTCCGTCGTGCTCGGGCTCACCCCGTTGTTCTAGCGAGGTTTGGGGGAGAGACGGCCGTGAAAGAGGCTCCCTACGGAGCCGGAGGGGCTCCGGCCCGCTTCTCCACCCAGCGGGGGGGTCGATGCTCGAGGCCGGTTTTTACCGGCCTCGAGTCGTACTGTGGCCACTTTCAAGCCCTGCCAGCAACCGGGGATAAGCCTGTGGACGCTGTGGACAGGGGCGGCGCCAGGCCGTTCCTGGCCTTATTTGACTAAGCAAATACGCCGAGGGAGCGGAATTTCGCCCGCCGCCGGCGCCGGAGCTCGTCTCCGGGGACGTCCACGAGGTCGTCGAGGGCCTCCCGGAGCGATTCGCCGAGGAGCCGAGCGGCCGCGACGTAGTCCGTATGGGCTCCGCCCCCAGGCTCGGGGACGATCCCGTCGATGACGCCGAGCTCGAGGCAATGGGCCGCATCCGGCTTGAAGGCTGCTGCCGCCTTCTTCGCCTCGCCGGCGTCGCGCCAGAGGATCGCGGCGCAGCCCTCGGGGGAGATGACCGAGTAGATCGCGTTCTCCTGCATGAGGACGCGGTCGGCGAGCGCGATGGCGATCGCGCCGCCGGAGCCGCCCTCGCCGATGACGCAGGCGACCGTCGGCACGGTGAGCCGCGCCATCGCGAGCTGTGCATACGCGATCGCACCGCCCTGTCCGTGCTGCTCGGCAGCCACGCCCGGATACGCGCCTGGCGTGTCCACGAGCGAGATGACCGGGAAGCCGTGCAGCTCCGCAAGCTCCATCACACGGATCGCCTTGCGGTAGCCCTCGGGGTACGGCATGCCGAACTGCCGGCGCGTTCGCTCCTGCAAGTCGCGTCCCTTCTGCTGACCGACCACGGCGACCGTGCGGCCGTCGAGCTTTCCAAGGCCGGTGACCATCGCGCCGTCGTCGCCGAGACCGCGATCGCCGTGCAGCTCGAACCAGTCGTCGAGCAGCCGCCCGACGTAGTCGAGCGTGTACGGGCGCTGTGGATGACGCGCGAGCTCGACCGACCGCCAGATCTCGTCGTCGGTCGGCTCCTGCCCGATGCGATCGAGCTGCCGCTGCAGGCGTTCGAGCTCGCCCGACAGCTTCGCGCCGCCGAGCAGGTTAATGTTGCGGAGGCGGCTCAGCCGTTCGCGCAGTCGGAGCTCGTGCTCACTCGGGGGCATCGAACAACCTCAGCAGCCGGGACAACGTCGTGCGCAGCTCGGGACGCGGGACGATCGCATCGAGATGGCCGAAGCGCAGGTTCTGCGCCGCAAGACCGAAGTCATCCGGGAGCTTCTCGCGCGTCGTCTGCTCGACGACGCGCGGGCCGGTAAACGCTATGAGCGCACCCGGCTCCGCGAGCAGGACGTCGCCGAGGCTCGCGAAGCTCGCCAGCACGCCCGCGGTCGTCGGATGCGCCATGACGACGGCCATCGCCTGACCGGCGTCGTGCAGATCGGCGACGGCGCAGACCGTCTTCGGCAGCTGCATGAGCGAGAGGATCCCCTCCTGCATGCGCGCGCCGCCCGAGCTCGTGACCGCGATGAGCGGCACGCCGCGCTCGGCGGAGGAGTCGCACGCACGCGAGAACTTCTCGCCGACGACGCTGCCCATCGAGCCGCCCATGAAGGTGAAGTCCATGACTGCGAGCTCGCACCCGCGACCGTCGAGTGTCGCCTGGCCGATGACCATCGCGTCCGCGAGGCCGGTGTTCATCTCCGCTTCCGCGAGCCGCTCGCTGTACGGACGGAGATCGAAGAAGTGGAGCGGATCCTCCGAGTGCAGCTCGGCTGCCTCTTCCTGGAACGAGCCTTCGTCGGCAAGCCACGCGATACGCGTGCGCGCCCGCATCGGGAAGTGATGGCCGCAGTGCGCGCAGACCCAAAGCGCCCGCTCGAGCTCGTCGTCGCGGTAGTGCGAGTGACAGCTGGGACAGGTGTTCGGGTGCGACGGCGGCGGCGCCGGCTGGTCGTCGGTCTCGATCGAGACGTCGATTTTGGCCACGTCAGTGCTCCTTCAGCGGATGTTGACGAGCTTCCGGGGCGCGAGCACCAAGCGATGCGAGGACGCAGGGAGCGCCGATAGCTCCGCCTATCGGCGCGACCGAGGACAAAGCAGCGCGCAGCGTGATCGCGTTCCGGAAGCCGTAGGACATTTGCTGAAGGAGCACACAGCTTAGACCGGGCCTGGCGACGGGGAGTTGCGGGCTAGAAGATCACGACCGCCGTGGCCGTTACGCTCCTGTTGTGAGTCAAACTTCGCCTGCAACTTTCGGCCAAGGCGCCGCACACCTTGGCGCAGCCCCCGCCGAATACGGTTCTGTCCCTGGGTGTTTTCTGTGCCGGCCAGCCGAACGGCTGCTGTACGCCGAAAGCGAGCATTTCTTCGCCATGTTGGGACTCGGACCGATCGGCGAAGGCTATTCCTTGATCGCCAGTAAGGATCATCGCCCAAGCATGCTCGACTTGCCGCGCACGATGATTGAGCCTGCCGAAGAGTTCACGACTGCCGTGCGAGCTCGACTAGCACAGCACTATGGCGAGGCGGTCATCGCGGAGCATGGCCGTATCCCACCGTGTGTTAACGGTGCCCTCCAACACGAGCCGCACTGTCTTCACGCTCACCGGCTTGTCTTCCCTGGTCTTGCAACCCTCGATCTCGAAGACGCCGGCCACGGCTCGCTCAGAGTCAAGCACTACGACTCCTTCAGAGAGGCTCGCGAAAAGTTCGCCGATCCTGGCCAATACCTCTATGTGGAGCGGGCTGACGGCACCTGCCAGGTGGCGAGTGTTTTCGGGTTTGTGCCACGACAGTTTCTCCGAAGCGCCGCTGCTCAAGCTCTCGGAACACCGCAGCTTGCTGACTGGCGCAGTTACCCGAACCCAAACGTGATTCGGGCGGCGCAGCTCCTGCTCTGTCCGTGAGAGTTTGGACGAAGAGGGCGGTCGAAGGTCTCGCTGGACGAGCAACGCCCGCGCTTGCGTCAATTTTCGACCGCTTCGAGGAAAAAGCGGTTGAGGTCAACAGCGATGAAGAGACCTACCGAGCCTGGGGCCAGTACCTTGACGACGAGCATCACTCGCCGAGTCAATGGGGTTTCTTTGGGACTAGCGCTGGCGTTCAAGTCTTAACCGCCAAGATGGTGGCGCTCGGGACTGGCGACCTTGCAACAGATGATCGTCTCATCTCGCTCGCGCTCAAGCTCCTGCCTGAAGATCTCGAAAACGCAGCCCCTGTACTCGCAGGCAAGAAAGCTAAGGGTGACTTCGAGAACATCATGAAGCTTCTATTCATCGCCGAAGCGCTGCGTCCTGATGACGACAATGTCGGCCGGGGACAAGAGCCTGCTCTCGTCGACACGATCTTGGGACGAGCCCTCGATGAGAAGTTTTGGAGTTCGCGAAGCTCTACCGACCCGGCGCGCTTCCACAAGGACCGCATCATCCCGACAATCTTTGGGCTTCTGGCTCTTCGCCGCTACCAAGCCGTCCAAAACAGTCGCACATACGCTCAGGCACGGTCCTGGCTTGCCGACAGGCTGCTGTTAGTGGGAAGGGCCAATCCGATGCGAACCCCGCTGAATATGGCCCTAGTCGGGCTTGCTCTAATGCCGGCCGCGCGCGTCCGAAACGAGGCGGCGAACGTAACGCAAGCGCGCACCCAATGCACGAAAGGCGTATTGCGGTGGGCAAGCCATGAACGCACGGTCGTTCTCGATAGGCCGGTCTTCATCGGCTTCGCGCTAACGGATTCGACCGACTACACGTTTTTGTACCCCGAGCTCGTCGCGACTCTTTATCTCCTCCGGATGGGCAACCCCCGTCGCGGCCGCCGCTTTGTTCTCAAGGTTGTCGACTCGCTCGTGTCCAACATCGAACGAGCCGGCGGCTTCGTAAGCCAAGGCGGAAACATGGCGAGCGTCGATCAGTTGTGGGCAGTTCGCGTGCTCCGAGAGTTCGTTGAGGCGTACGAGCGCCCTGGCTGGAAGTACCACCTCCTCCCCGTAGCCGACCTACGCCTGACGCTTGCGTCGAGGCGCGCGCAACTGTTTGCGTTCCTGAGCTCGCTTGCCGTCGCTGCCGGCATCTTCTACTCGGTCGAAGGCAGCCTAAAAAAGGCTGCCGCTGGCTGGGTAACGGCAGTTGTTCTGGCGATCGGCGCCGCCCTGATTACCCCGACAGGGGACGGTGACTTTGGATGAGTGACGTCGCCACCGCTGACGCGATCCTTCGCGGTTTGGGGGAGCGCCGCATCGTGAGCGAACTCTTGGAGCCGCGTTATCGGCGGGTTAAGAGGTTTGGGGACGATTCCGCGAGTGTCGCTCTTCCTCCGGAGGCGGAGGGTGGCCTGCTCGTAGCCACAACGGACCCGTGCCCGCCGCCGATGGCTCAACACCTCGGTGTATCAGACTGGTATTACACAGGCTGGCTGCTCGCAACTATCAACCTGAGTGACCTCGCTGCCGCGGGAGCCGAACCGCTTGGCCTTCTGACTTCGCTCGAACTTAAGTCGGAGATGCTCGTCGTCGACTTTGAGCGTCTGCTCGACGGAGTAGATGACTGTTGCTCGGCAGCAGACACGTTCGTTGTCGGCGGTAACTTGAAGGAGGTCGCTCAACCAAACTTCAGCGCCACGGCGTTCGGGTGGGTCGATGGCCGCGGGCCTCTTGGACGGCACGGCGCCGAGGAAGGTGACGCGATCCTCGTTATTGGAGACCTCGGCCGCTTTTGGGCTGGCGCTCTCGGGGTAATCCAAGGGCTCCTCACGACGAACGACGCTGCCGACCCGCTCCTGCGGAACGTGCTTGTACCGCGCCCCAAAGTTCGTCTGATGAGCGACCTGAGGCGCGGAAACGTCGTTAAGGCGACGATCGACAACTCGGATGGTCTGTACCCGAGTCTTCTTCAGATTGCTCGAGCGAATGGGCTGGGAGCATCGATCACGTTCGACGGCGTCCCGTTCGAGCCCGATGTTGCCCGGATGGCCGCGCGTCTGAACATCGATCCACTTCGTCTCGCACTAGGTTGGGGAGACTGGCAAATCATCGTTGCGTGCTCACCGCAAGATGTCGCGGCGATCCGGTCCACCTGCACACAGGCGGAAACTGCGTGCAATCCGATTGGTGTCTTTACTAACGGTGAAGGGATCCAACTCACTCACGGTGGCAACACCGGCTCGATGATGCGCTTGGACTCGCAGCGATTCACCTCAGAGTCATGGTTTTCGGCAGGCCTGGACCAGTACGTTGAAAGCCTTACTCAGGCTCCGCTCTTTGCCTGACCGCAGGCGCCCGCCGTCCGAGACGGGGTCTAGAGTGGAGCGCGTGTTCAGATCGCGAAAGCAGTCGGCGGAGACGCTCTTGGCTGAGTTTCGCGGGCACTTGCTTGAGTTCCCGCACGACGAGAACACCCTCAATCGTTGGCGGCGTGCGCGTATCGAGCGCCAGCTTGCACGAGCGGGCCATAACGCGGTGCTGCAAGCGCATTACAACCGCAAAGCGGCGTAGGCGCGAGCTACACCCGCGTCGGCCTATCTAACAGCGGCGATCTTCTCCGAACTCGCGGTCTCGACCTCAACCGGGTAATTCACCAGAGCCACCTGATTGTCCTGACTGAGAAGCCTGTGTTGAACATCGCTCCAGGTCTCGTAGTGCTCTATCGACGGCAAGCAGTGGAAGACGTGCTCCCTCGGGCCGACGACGATGATGCGCAGCCCAAGGGCAAGCGCTATGCCGAGTTCGGTGTGACGACCGCCGCGGCCAGTCGGCGAGCCGGCGGTCTCGGTGAAGGCAATGCAGACATCGGCGGATTGGATGTCAGCAAGATCCATCGCAGCCATCTCGCTCCCACGTAGATCGCTCCCGAGTTCTTGTTCGGCGAGAGCCCGAGGACTGTACAGCCACCGAGCCACAACTTTCGCGCCGGCTTCCTCAAGCTCATCAGCAGCTGCGCGAAGTTCGGCCTGCCTTGCGAAGCGTGCAGCAAGGTAAATCCGAGCGCCATCCAAGTCGCCCACGCCGCGATTATGGACCCTTCGGAGGGACGCGAAAAGCCCAAGAGAGGTATGCCACCTTCCCACGGGTTCCATGGTACGAAGTCCGTCGGATGGACTTCATAGGACGTGTCTCGTACTATCGCGTAGATCCGTTGACCGCCCCAGCTGAACTTGAAGCCGCCCGGCAGCTCTCGCGAGCGCTGTTCGGAAACCGCCACAAGCTCGAGGTCTTGGCTGCAATAGCGCGCGGGGACCAGCACTTCTACGTCCAGAGCTTGGCCGGACTCACAGGGCTCCCTAGCCAGACCATCCGCCCGATCGTGCGCGATCTCAGAGGCCATCTCGTTCGGGAGTTGCCCCACGTTGGGTCGCCGACCTCCCCGCACTACCACGAGCGGCTTGAGCACCCCTTCTGGGCTGTGGTCGATGACCTCTTCCGCCACGTGCAGACCGCGGGCGGCCGTGCGAGCGTCCGGCCATTGTCCACCCGCCGAAGAGCGACTCCGATCCGCAGGCCGGCCGCTGCGCCCTAGAAGCCGAGCGCAGCCGCGAGGCGGCGGAGCTTCTCGACGTTCGCCGGATCGGGCGCGAGACCGCTGAACCCGGCGCCGACGACGGTCGCGCGCTCGCGCACGGCAGTGAGGATCGCCTCGAGTTCGGCGACGGTGGGGCCACCCGGCTCGGGCATGAAGACGGTGAGCTCGCTCGGCTCGGCGACGTCGGCGTCGAGCGCGACGTAGACGCAGTCGACGCGCGCAAGCATCGCATCGACGTTGTCGTGGATGCCCGCTGAGGCGATGAACTCGATCTCCGGGGGATCGAGGTTGCGCGTGCCGACGAGCGCGACGTTCTCGGCGTTGATCGCACCGCCGTCGAGCAGCATGCGCAGCGGCATGCCCCACTCGTTGCCGGACGGCGACGTCTGCGGCGTGTTCAGGTCGCCGTGGGCGTCGAGCCACAAGACGCCGAGCTTCTCGTGTCGCGCGGCAAGGCCTTCGATCGCACCAATGTGCGAGCAGCAGCAGCCGCCGAGGATGAGCGGTCGCACGGGGAGATCGGAAGCGACCGCGAGCGTCTGCATCGCGAGCGAGTCCTCGTCGACGACTGACGCCTCGGGATACTCGAGCGGCAGTGCCGCCGACTCGACCATCTCTTCGCCACCGTCGCCCCACGCACGCGGCACACGCACGAGCCCGGCGCGGAACGTTCGGCCGCACGAGTGACACTCGTACTCGCTGCCGATCGCAACCGCGGTGTTGGTGCGGCAGAACGGGCATTTGGCGCGCAGCAGGCTCATGCGAGCGACTTCTCAAAGACGACGTTCTCGGCCTCGACGTGCATGCCGACGCGCTCGTACAGGTGCGTCGCACCCGTGGCGTTTGCCGCGTCGACGCCGAGTGTGACGCGCCGCACGCCGCGATCGTAGAACTCGCGGAAGGTGTGCAGCAGCAACGCCTTCGCGTAGCCCTTGCCGCGCCAGGGCCGGCGGACGCCGATCGCCGCGACGTAGCCGCCACCGTTGCGGTTCGCCTCGTTGCGGCACGTGGCGACGATCTCTTCGTCGTCCCGGATCAGGAACCACAGCGTCGGGTCGAAGTTCGGGTTCGCGTTGTGCCGCACCCACCATTCGTCGAAGCCACGGCTGTGATGCTCCCAGTGGTCCTGGAACGCCTCGTCGAGTGCGTCATAGAACCCGCGGGCAGCCGCTTCATGGAACGTCTCGACCGCCACGCCGGATGCGGCCGGCCGCTCCTCCAGCTGAATCGCCATCACGAAGAAGTGACGGACGTCGTCGTAACCGCGGCGCCTCAGCAGCTCGGCCGCGCGCGTATCCGAGGCGAGCGCGAACTGATGGAGGCGCCTCACACCGCGCTCCCGCAGCCGTGTCTCGCTGCGCTCGAGCAGCTCAGTGCCGAGACCGCGGCCTTTCGCACGCGGATGGACGACGCCGACACCGGCGCCGAGCTCGTCGTGTACGGTCGCCCAGCCGACGGCAACGGACCCCTCGCCGTCCTCGTACAGCCAGGAGTCGTTCGCGAGGTCAGTGAGCGATGTCCACTCGCGGACTTCGTTCGGGCCGATCTGGGACGGGCGCCCATGCCAACGCTCGTCCTCGGCGAGCAACGCGGCCACTACCGGGAAATCGGCTTCGTCGAACGGCCGCGCGTTCACGAGACGAGCTCGTCGAGGGAGTCGCCGAGCCCAGCGAGCGTATGCAGCTCGATGTCGGGCTGCGGGTCCGGCTCCTCGCCGAGACGGTTGATCCAGATGGTCGGCAGTCCGAGCTCCTGGGCCGGCACGACGTCGTGAAAGAGGCTGGCGGCGACGTGCACATGCCTGTCCGTCTTCACCTTCGCGGCGAACGCGTCCCAGTGGCCGCGCGCAGGCTTGTACGAGCCGATCTCCGAGGCGACGATCGCGAGCTCGAACGGGACGCCGATCCGCTCCATCGACGCGTCGATGAAATCGCGGTCGGTGTTCGAGAGGATCGCGAGCTTCCAGCCGCGCGCGCGTGCGTCCTCGAGCGACTCACGCACTTCCGGGAACGGCCGCCACTCGGGCAGCGAACGGCCGAGGGCGTCGTCTTCGTCAGCCGGCACGTCCGCAAGGCGCGAGAGCGTGACCGCCATGACTTCGCGATACGAACGCGTCGGCTCCTCACGCTGCACCTGCGGCTCGACCTCGTGGTAGCGATGAAGCAGGCCGGACGAGCGCTCGGCGCCGAATAGGCGCTCGAGTTCGCGGCCTATCCCACCGTTCCAGTCGATCAGCGTGCCGTAGCAGTCGAAGGTCGCCCAGCGCTCCACGCGGAGAACTCTATGCAGCCGGGCGAAAGGCGAGCAGCTCCGGCCCGTGCTCGTCCAGCCAGGCGCGATGGGCGCGATAGTCCGGCCGCCGCGCCTCGACGAGCTTCCAGAACCGGGCCGAGTGGTTGTGCTCGCGCAGATGACAGAGCTCGTGCACGACGACGTAGTCGAGCACTTCGAACGGCGCGATCGCGAGCCGCCAGTTGAACGACAGCGCGCCCGTCGTCGAGCACGAGCCCCAGCGCGTGCGCTGGTCGCGGATCGTGATCCGCTCGACCTTGACGCCGAGTGCAGCCGCCTCCTCGTCGGCGACCATCGCGACGAGCTCGCGAGCTGCTTGGCGCGCCTCGTCCTCCGAAACGGTGCGCGGATCGAGCCGCAGCTTGCGCCGCTGCTTCTTCCGCTCCCGCGCGATCCACTCCATGTTGTCCGCGATGACGCGCTCGATCTCGGCCTCCGACATCGCCGCGGGCGCGGTCAACGTGACCGGCTCGCCCCACGGAACGGTCAGGGACCAGCGCTTAACGCGGCGCGAGCGACGCACCTCGACGAGCTCGTGCACATAGATGAGGCTAAAGAGGGCTTAGGACGTGTACTTCTTGACGACGATGCACGAGTTGTGCCCGCCGAAGCCGAACGAATTGTTCACCGCGTACTCGACATCGAGCTTGCGTGCCTCGTTCGGCACGTAATCGAGGTCGCACTCGGGATCGGGATTCTCGTAGTTGATCGTCGGCGGCAGCACACCCTCGTGCACCGCAAGCGTCGTAAACAAAGCCTCGACCGCGCCGGTGCCGCCGAGGCAGTGGCCGGTCGCGCCCTTCGTGCCGGATACCGGCGTCTTGTACGCCTGCTCTTCGCCGAGCGCGATCTTGATGACACGCGTCTCGCTCGAGTCGCCGATCGGCGTAGACGTCGCGTGCGCATTCACGTAGTCGATCTGATCCGGCGTGATGCCGGCGTCGGCGATCGCCATCGTCAGCGCGCGTGCCGGGTTGACGCCCGTCGGGTCGGGCTCCGTGATGTGGCTTGCGTCGGCGGAGACGCCGTAGCCGGCGAGCTCGGCGTAGATCTTCGCGCCGCGCCGCTTGGCGTGCTCGAGCTCCTCGAGCACGAGCACCGCGCCCGCCTCGCCCATCACGAAGCCGTCGCGCTCCGCATCGAACGGACGCGATGCACGCAGCGGGTCGTCGTTGCGGCGTGAAAGAGCCCGCATCGCGCCGAAGCCGGCAATGCCGACCTTGTTGATCGCAGCCTCGGTTCCGCCGCAGAACATCACCTCTGCGCGGCCGAGCCGAATCGCGTCCGTGCCGTCGCCGATCGCCATGTTCGACGCGGCGCACGCGGTGCACTGCGATGCGAGCGGGCCCTTCGTGCCAAGCTCCATCGACACCCAGCCGGCCCCCATGTTCGGGATGATCGCCGGGATCGCGAATGGGTTGACGCGATCCGGCCCGCGGGTGATGAGCGTGTCGTAGCAGTCCTGGTACGACTTGAGCCCACCGATGCCGGTCGCGATCGCGGCGCCGACGCGATCCTGTTCCTTGGAGATGTCGAGACCCGAGTCCTGCTCGGCCTGTCGCGCGGCGGCGACGATGAGCTGCGCGAAGCGGTCCATGCGCCGCGCCTGCTTGAAGTCGATGAAGTCCGCGGGATTGAAGTCCTTCACTTCGCAGGCGAACTTCACCGGGAAGTCGGACATGTCGAACTGCGTGATCGGGCCGGCTCCGGACTCGCCGCGGATGAGCGCGTCCCAGGAGGTGCGCACGTCGTTCCCGAGGGGAGTGAGGGCTCCGAGCCCGGTGATGACGACTCGGCGCCTGCCGTTGAGAGATCCGTTACCTGTGGTCACATTCCCAGACCGCCGTCAACGAGCAGCACCTCGCCCGTGATGAACGAGGCCTCGTCGGAGCAGAGGAAGCGTACCGCCCCTGCCACGTCCTCCGGGTTTCCGAGCCGGCCGAGCGGCGTATTCGTGAGCATCGCCGCCGTCGCCTCCTCCGGCAGGACATCGGTGAGCTGAGTCTTCACGTATCCGGGCGCGACGACGTTTGCGCGCACATTGCGGCTGCCGAGCTCGCGCGCAAGTGACTTCGTAAAGCCGATGATGCCCGCCTTCGACGCCGCGTAATTCGTCTGCCCCCAGTTGCCGTGCACGCCGACGATCGACGAGACGTTGACGATCGAGCCGCCGCGCTTCTTCATCATCGGCCGACACACCGCGCGGCACGTGTAGAAGACGGACGAGAGATTCGTCTCGATGACGGTGCGCCAGTCGTCGTCGGGCATGCGCGCAAGCAGGCCGTCGCGTGTAAGCCCCGCGTTGTTCACGAGGATGTCCAGGTCGCCCGCTTCCTCGACCAGGCGCCGCGCGTCGTCGGCGTTGGAGACGTCGGCCTGCACCGCACGTGCGCCGAGCTCGGATGCAAGCGCCTCCGCCTCGTCCTTGCCGGAGCGATAGCCGATGACGACTGACGCGCCGGCGGATGCGAGCTCCGTCGCAATCGCGCGGCCGATGCCACGCGAGGCGCCGGTCACGAGGGCCGTCTTCCCTTCGAGTGACGCGAAGCTCATATTTCGGCGAGCGCCTCGTGGAGCTTGTCCAGCGCCGCGAGGTTGTTCACCGAGATCGCCTTCACGCTGCGGTCGATCCGCTTCACGAGACCGGAGAGCACGCTGCCGGGGCCAACTTCGACGAACGTGCGGACGCCTTCGCGCATGAGCTCGCTCGTCGACTGCGTGAAGCGCACGGGAGCGGTGAGCTGGTCGACGAGCAGCGGGCCGATCCGCTGCGCCGACTCGATGCGGGCCGTGACGGTCGACATGAACGGCGCCGTCGGCTCCTGGAATTTGATCCGGTCGATGGCAGGACGTAGACGGTCCGCGGCGCGTGCGACGAGCGGGGAGTGAAACGCGCCCGAGACGTTGAGCTTCACCGCGCGGCGCGCACCTTCCTCCTGCGCACGCGTGCAGCACTCGTCGACGGCGGGGTCCTCGCCCGAGACGACGATCTGGCCGGGGCAGTTGTAGTTCGCCGGCCACACGCCGAGGATCTTTCGGCACAGGGTCTCGACCACTTCGTCCTCCAGCCCGAGGATCGCTGCCATGGAGCCCGGGTGACGCGCCGCCGCCTCCGCCATCGCGATCCCGCGCTCCCGCACGAGCGCGAGGGCCTCCTCGAGCGTCATCGCCTCCGCAGCCGCAAGCGCCGCGAACTCGCCGACCGAGTGGCCGATGACGAAGTCGGGCTCGATGCCGCGCGCGCGCACAGCGGCGAGGACGGCGAGCGACGTCGCGACGAGTGCCGGCTGCTGCACGGAGGTATCGACGAGCTCGGACGCGTCGGCGTGAAAGCACAGATGCTCGAGGTCGAGGCCCGACGCCTTGCTGCTGCGCGCGTAGACGTCGCGCGCGCTCGCGTCGGCGTCGGCGATGTCGCGACCCATGCCCGCCTCGACCGATCCCTGTCCGGGGAAGCAGAACGCGATCTTGTTCTGAGCGCTCATGGCGTTCCGTTCGCCGTCCAGCGCATGAGCGCGCTCCCCCACGTGAGGCCGGCGCCCATACCGGTCATGAGTACGAGCTTGCCGGGTTCGAGACGCCCGTCGGCCGCCGCATCGGCGAGCGCGAGCGGAATCGAGCCGGAGGAGGTGTTGCCGTAGCGGTCCACGTTGATCACCACCCGATCTGACGGGACGCCGAGCTTGCGGGTTGCGTGGTCGATGATTCTCCGATTTGCCTGATGTGGAACATAGACATCGACCTCGTCCATCGAAACACCGCACTTCTGCAACAGATCCTCGGCTGACTGGACGAGGATCCGCGTCGCGAACTTGAACACTTCGGGCCCGTTCATCTTGACGTACTTGTCGGGCTCCGCAAAGAGCCGCGAACCGCTGCCGGGCAGCCAGAGGTTCTGGCCACCCCTGCCGTCGGCCCCGAGCTCGAAGCCGAGGAAGCCCTTGTCGGGGACGATCTCGAGGACGACCGCGCCCGCACCGTCACCGAACAGGACGAGCGTCGAGCGGTCGTTCCAGTCGAGGATCCGCGAGAGGACGTCGCCGCCGACGATGAGCGCGCGCCGGGCGAGCCCGCCGGCGAGCATCCCGTAGCCCTGCGCAAGGGCGTACATGAACCCGGTGCAGCCGGCGGAGAGGTCGTATGCGGCTGCATCGACCGCGCCGAGCTCGTCGGCCATGATCGCCGCCGTCGACGGGAACGACATGTCGGGCGTAACCGTCGCGACGATGAGCAGGTCGATGTCCTTGCCCTCGAGCCCCGCCTGCGCAAGCGCGTCGCGGCTCGCCGGGAGGGCGAGATCGGAGAGCGCTTCGCTCTTGTCGGCGATGCGCCGCTCCTTGATTCCGGTGCGCTCCTGAATCCACTCGTCGGAGGTGTCGACGTACTGCTTCAGCTCGTCGTTCGTGACGACGCGGTCCGGCACTTTTGCGCCGAGCCCGGTGATCGAGACCTCGACGCCCTGTTTCGCGGCGCCGATCATTCGCCGACGAAGACGGTGAGCATTGCCTCGGCCGCGGTTTCGCCGTCGACGCTCGCGCGTCCCTCGCCCTTCGCTATCGGCCCGCGCACCCGGACGAACTCGCATTCGAGCAGAAGAACGTCACCCGGTTCGACGACGCGCTTGAAGCGGCAGTCGTCGATGCCGGCGAAGAACGGGATCTTCCCCCGGTTCGCCTCGTCGGCGAGGACGGCGACGGCGCCGGCCTGCGCGATCGCCTCGATCGTCAGCACGCCCGGCATCACCGGCCGCTCGGGGAAGTGACCGGGAAACCACCAGTCGTCCGCGCGCACCTCTCGCCGTGCCACAACGCGCTTCCCCGGCTCGAGCTCGAGGATCTCGTCGACGAGCAGGAACGGAGGCCGGTGAGGGATGAGCTGCTCGATCACGTCCCGGCCGAACGGAGCGGCGGGCAAGGTCAAGCGACGTCCCGGTCCTCGAGCTGCTCGCGCATGCGGTTGCGCCCGCGGTGCGCGTGGCACTTCGCGGTGCCGACCGGCATGTCGACCGCCTCGGCGATCTCCTCGAACGAGTAGCCGAGCGCGTCCTTCAGCACGACGACCTGCGCCTGCTGCGGCGAGATGCCGGCGAGCGAGTCGCACAGCTCGCGGCGCAGCTCGGACATGCCGGCGACACGATGCGGATCACCCTCGGGGCCGGCGCGCAGGTCGTCGGCGAGCGGCTCGTGCCTGCGCTTCGATCCGCGCTCCGCCGCGTCGCGGCACGTGTTGACGACGAGACGATGGAGCCACGTCGAGAACTGCGAGTCGCCGCGGAACTGCTTCAGCCGGACGCAGAGCTTCGCGAGCGACTCCTGCGCGGCGTCACGCGCATCCTCGGGGTCGCGGAGGAGATGGCGCGCGAGGCGCTCGACTTTCGGCGCATGCCGCTCGCACAGCGCTGCGAGCGCGAGCTCGTCGCCATGCTTCGCGCGCGTGACGAGGATCGGATCGCTCAACTTCTCGTAGTCGAGGGCTCGGTCCTGCCTGAGGGACTGCCGGATCGCCTTCACGACTTGCCTAGTCTAGTGACCATGCCGGGCCGTTTCGGTCATCCGTATCGCTTCGTCGAGAGCTGCCCCTCGACACAGCGGCTGCTCGCCGACGACGATCCGGAAGGGACGGTGGTCGCAACCGACCATCAGACGGAGGGTCGCGGAAGGCTCGGCCGAACGTGGGAAGACGCTCCCGGCAAAGCCCTGCTGTTCTCGGTGCTGCTGAGACCAACCAGGCCGGTCGCGGTCTGGGCGGAGCTCTCGGTCATCGCCGGCGAAGCGGTCGCGGCCGCGCTGCCCGTCGACGCGTCGGTGCTGCATCCGAACGACGTGATGGTCGGCGACCGCAAGGTCGCGGGCATCCTCCCGGAGGCGAGCGACGGGCGCGTCGTGCTCGGCATCGGCGTCAACGTGAACCAGACCGCCGAGGAGTTGCCCGCCGACGCGCGCAAGCCCCCGACGTCTCTCCGGATCGAGCTCGGTCATGAGGTCGAGCGCGCGCCGCTCCTTGCCGCCATCCTCACGGAGCTCGAGACGCGGTACGACGCCTGGGCGGGCGTATCCTGACCGTGTGACCCGCTGGCTGTACGTGGTGTTCGCGGCGCTCGTGCTCGCAAGCGCAGCCGGCGCGGCAAGTGCGCAGCCACGCGTTCTCGACATCCGCTTCGGCCCCGACCTCGAGATCAATCCGGTGACGAAGGACTACGTCACGCATCAGCTCGACCGGGCCGCGTCGGACGGCTACAACGCAGCGGTTATCGAGCTCGACACGCCGGGCGGCCTGTCGACGTCGATGAAGTCGATCTACACCGCTGAGCTGAACGCCAAGCTGCCGGTGATCGTGTACGTGTCGCCGAACGGCGCTCGCGCGGCGTCGGCAGGCGTGTGGGTGTCTGAAGCCGCGGACGTGCTCGCAATGGCGCCGACGTCGAACATCGGATCGTCGACGCCGATCGAAGGCAACGGTGCGAACCTCGGCTCCGATCTCCGGCGCAAGGTGATCAACGACGCGGTCGCGTCACTCACCGCGCTCGCGGCGGCGCATCACCGCAACACGCAGTGGCCGGCAAAGGCCGTGCGCGTCGCGTCGAACCTCACGTCGACGCAGGCGCTGCAGATACACGTCATCGACTTCATCTCGCCGACGCTGCCCGCGTTGCTGAAGACGCTCGACGGCTACAAGACGAAGGACGCGCAGCGCCCGTACACGCTCCATCTCGCCGGCGCGCGCATCGACCACGTCAAGCCGGGCTTCATCACACGGCTCCTGAACACCGTCATCGACCCGAACCTCATCTCGCTGCTCTTCCTCGCCGGACTCGCAGGGCTCATCTTCGAAGTCCTCCATCCGGGCATCGTCCTTCCGGGAGCACTCGGCGCGGTCTGCCTCGTGATCGCGCTCTACGGGTTCTCCGTCCTCAACCCGAGCTGGGGCGGCGTCGCGCTCGTCGTCCTTGGAGTGGCGCTGCTCGTGATCGACCTGCACGCCCAGACGCACGGCGCGCTCACGGTCGGAGGCCTCGTTGCGCTCGCATTCGGAATGGCACTGCTGTTCCAGAACGAGCCGACGACCTATCGCGTCAACACGTGGCTCGTCGTCGGCGTCGCCAGCGCGATCGGCGGCTTCTGGGCGTTTGCCCTCGGCAAGGGCTTCGCCGCGCGCCGTCAGCCCGTCAAGGTCGGGCCGCAGTCGATCGTCGGGCAGAAGGCAGAAGTGCGCGCTCCGGGCCTCGTCTTCGTGAACGGCGAGCTCTGGCAGGCGCACACCGAGGACGATTCCGCGCTGGCGCCGGGCGAAGACGTCGAAGTGACGTCCGTCGACGGGCTTCGGCTGACGGTCAAACGGTAGGATCGGCTCATGCTCGGGTTCGTTCGGATCATGCGGGAGTACGAGCGGGGAATCATGTTCCGCCTCGGTCGTCTCCTCGATCCGCCGCGCGGGCCGGGCGTCGTCTTCAAGATCCCGTTCGTCGACCAGCTCGTGAAGGTCGACCTGCGGACGATCACGCTGAACATTCCGCCGCAGGAAGTGATCACGAAGGACAACGTGCCCGTGCGAGTGAACGCCGTCGCGTACTTCCGCATCGTCGATCCGAACGCGGCGATCGTGCAGGTCGAGAACTTTATGGTCGCGACGTCGCAGATCGCGCAGACGACGCTACGCGCGGTGCTCGGTCAGCACGTGCTCGACGAGCTGCTCTCGGAGCGCGAGAAGATCAATGCGATCCTGCAGGAGATCATCGACGGCGCGACCGGGCCGTGGGGCATCAAGGTCTCGATCGTCGAGGTGAAGGACGTCGAGATCCCCGCCACGATGCAGCGGGCGATGGCGCGCCAGGCCGAGGCCGAGCGGGAACGGCGCGCGAAGATCATCAACGCCGAGGGCGAGTTCCAGGCAGCCGAACGGCTGAAGGACGCCGCGGTCGTCATCGAGGAGCACCCGATCGCGTTGCAGCTGCGCTATCTGCAGACCCTGCTCGAGCTCGGCGCCGGCAACACGTCGACGATCATTTTCCCGGCGCCCATCGATCTCATCCGGCCCTTCCTGGACCGCGCCGGCAAGTCCGGCTAGCGCGCTACTTCAGCTTCAGCGAGATCGTGACGTTCTTGTGCGAGAATGAGTTGTCTCGGACGTTGCAGAATCCGGCGAAGGCGAGTTCGGAGTAGCCGTTCGACTGGAGCATCGTGACCGTGATGGCCGATCCGACCGGAGCGCACGAAACGAGCGAGCGCGTCACCGTGTAGACGACGGTGACCTTGTTGTCGACGCCCTCCTTCGCGAACCGGACCGACTTGACCTGTAGCCCGAAGGTGTACGTCCCTTTCTTCTGCACGACTTCGGCCGTCGCCGTTCCGTAGGCGTCGAATGCTGCCGCCGTCGCGTTCGCGCTCGGCAGGTGCGTGAGACTGAAGCCGCCGCGGCCCGTGAAGTGGATGGCTCCCACCGAATGCGGCTCGGTGAAATCCGCGTGGGCGCTGAAGACGTATTTGAGGCCGCTCGAATTGGGGGAGCTACTCGTGGTGGTAGTGGCGCCGCCGTTCCTCGTAGCCGTGTAGACGAACTGTTGCGAGAAGCCGGGAACCACGACCGTGACCTTGCCGAGACCGGGCTTGATGAGAAATTCCTGGGTCACCGTCCTCGACTGGCCCGGCTGGAGGCTCACTCCGACTGCCGCGTGGTCGCCTTCGGCGCAGCCGGTGCCGTAGCTCGGCGTGTTCGCGATCCCGGAGCAGCCGACGAGCACGCCGTTGATCGAGAAGCCGGGCGCCCAGACCTCGCCGCCCGCCGCGGCCACAACGGTGATCGATCCCTTCGCCCCATCGGCGGGGATCGAGCTCGGCACTGTCCACGTGTAGGTCGCGGTCTCGGGGTTGCCCGCGCCCTTGTACGTCTCGTTCACCGACCCCGCGCCGCCACCCCACGTGAATCCCGTCGCCGGCTTCGGCCACGCCGAGGTCTCCGACGTCGGACCGCTGAGCGTGTACGGAGCAGACGCGTGCGAGCGCGCTAGAGCAGCCCCAGCACCGAAGAGAAGAAACACCGCTGTCGCACTCGCGACAACCGTCCGCAGCCGCATGCCCGATGTGTACTCCCCTGCCACAAAAAACGCAAGACCGCGCTACGCCGACTGGATCTCGCGGAAGCGGCGGGCCGCTTCGATCGCCGCTCCCAAGTTCAGGCCCTTGTCCTTCGCCTGCTTGATGAGCATCACGGTCTCGAGGGCGTCCATGTCGTAGATCCGCTGCTTCTTGCCCTTCGTCGGGATCTGCGCCTTGTTCGTCCAGTAGTCGAGCTGCATCTTCGAGATGCCCGCGATCTGGCAGACCTGCCCGAGGTACAGCTCGACCTTGTCGAGATGCTCAGCCAGATTTATCGGTTCCAACAGGTCTACTTGTCTACTGATAGCCATGTCCGTCCCCGTTGTGAGCTGGAAAGCCCGACCCTTCCCTGAGAGTTATAGAAGGGAAACGCGCGAATGGGAAGAGCAATCTTCCGAAATCTCCCCCTTTTGGGGGAGATCAGACGTCTTCGGGCGCAGCAGGATCGCCGGCCTCGTCGTCGGACTCGACGACGGGGGCGAGCGAAGAGACCTTCTCGTCGCCGCGGAGCCGCATGACGATGACGCCCTGGGTCGCACGACCGAGGCGCTTGACGTCCTCGACCGGCATGCGAATGACCGTGCCTCCGGTCGAGATGAGCATGACCTGGTAGCCGTCGCGAACGACGCGCGCGCCGGCGAGCGTGCCCTTCGCCTCGGTGAGCTGGATCGTCTTCACGCCCATCCCGCTGCGGCCCTTCACCGGATAGTCGGCGACGCGCGTGCGCTTGCCGTGTCCGTTCTCCGTTACGACGAGGAGGTCGGAGTCGTCCTGCGCGATGTTGATCGAGATGACCTCGTCGTCCTTGCGCAGCTTCATGCCGGCGACGCCGGATGTGTCGCGACCCATTGGCCGCACGCTCATCTCGTGGAAGCGGATCGCCTGGCCGAGCTTCGACACCATGAGGATGTCGTCGTCACCCGACGAGTGACGAACCGCGACGAGCTCGTCGCCCTCGCGCATCTTGATCGCGATGATCCCGTCGG
The DNA here is from genome assembly GCA_035703805.1 of Gaiellaceae bacterium. Classification (GTDB taxonomy): domain Bacteria; phylum Actinomycetota; class Thermoleophilia; order Gaiellales; family Gaiellaceae; genus Palsa-739. Next base: position 40,178 of record DASSXM010000097.1, read on the forward strand.
CGCGCAGCGGCGTGTTGTACGCGACGAGCTCCGTCTTCTTCACGACGCCGTTCTTCGTACCGAAGACGAGGTACTTCGCCTCGGCGAAGTCGCGCGTCTGCACGACGGCGCGCACGGTCTCGCCCTGGCGGAACGGCAGTAGGTTGACGATCGCGCGTCCCTTCGACTGGCGTGACCCAAGCGGCAACTCGTGCACCTTGAGCCGATAGACCTTGCCGACGTTGGAGAAGAAGAGGATGTAGTCGTGCGTCGACGCGACGAAAAGGTGCTCGATGTAGTCCTCGTCCTTGAGCTCCATGCCCATCACGCCGATGCCGCCGCGGCGCTGCTCGCGGTACGCGGTCACCGGTAGCCGCTTGATGTAGCCGGAGCGCGTGATCGCGATGACCATGTCCTCCTCCGCGATCAGGTCCTCGAGCTCGAGCTCCTCCTCCGCGTGGACGATCTCGCTGCGGCGATCGTCGTTCTTGCCGTAGATCTCCTTGATCTCGAGTAGCTCCTCGCGGATGAGCGCGTCGATGCGCGCCTGGTCGCCGAGGATCGCGCGCAGCTCGGCGATCCGCTCGGTCAGATCCTTGTACTCGGCCTCGATCTCCTTGCGCGCGAGGCCGGTAAGGCGCGCGAGACGAAGATCGAGAATCGCCTGCGCCTGGATCTCCGAGAGCGAGAACTGCGACATGAGCTTCACGCGCGCGTCGTCGGTGTCGTCGGCACCGCGGATGAGCGCAACGATCGCGTCGATGTTGTCGAGTGCAATGAGGTAGCCCTCGAGAACGTGCGCGCGCTGTTCGGCCTTGCGCAGCTCGTCCTTCGACCGCCGGGTGACGACTTCGCGCTGGAAGTCGAGGTAGTACGTGATCAGCTCTAGCAGCGACAGCGTCTTCGGCACGTTGTCGACGAGCGCGACGGCGTTGTAGCCGAACGTCGACTGCAGCGGCGTGTGCTTGAACAGCTTGTTGAGCGCGACCTGGGGGACAGCATCGCGCTTCAGCTCGACCTGGATGCGCATGCCGGTGCGATCGGAGTGGTCGGCAAGGTCGGAGATCTCGGTAAGCACCTTCTCCTGGACGAGGTCGGCGATCTTACGGATGACGCCGGACTCGCCGCCCTTCTTCACGCCGTACGGCAGCTCGGTGATGACGATCGCCGACTTGCCGCCGCGCAGCTCCTCGATGTGAGCGCGCGCGCGCATGACGATGCGGCCGCGACCGGTGCGATACGAGTCACGAATGCCGGAGCGGCCGACGATGATCGCGCCCGTCGGGAAGTCGGGACCCTTGATGTGCTTCATGAGGCCCTCGACGTCGATGTCGGGCTTGTCGATCATCGCGACGATCGCGTCGATCGACTCCGAGAGGCGGTGCGGCGGCATGTTCGTCGCCATGCCGACGGCGATGCCGGCCGAGCCGTTGACGAGCAGGTTCGGAAAGCGCGACGGCAGCACCTCGGGCTCACGCCGCGATTCGTCGTAGTTCGGCTTGAAGTCGACGGTGTCGGCGTCGATGTCCCGCAGCATCTCGGTGGCGAACCTCGTGAGCCGGCACTCGGTGTTGTGACTCACGAAACCGTTCGTGAGGAAGGAGTGGTCGTCCGTCTCGACTCTGAGCGAGTACACCGGCTGCATGCCGCCCTCTTCGACCTTCGCGATCTCGGCGTAGTAGTAGTCGCCGGTCACAAGCGGGTCGACAACCGCGCGCACCTCCTCAGAAGCGATGCGCGCCATGATCGCGGCGCTGCCACGCTCCCACCGCTCGACACGGTCGATGTTGTGCCGGCGGAGCCAATCCTTGTCCTCCCAGCGCGATCCACAATCGGAACGGATGTAGTCGGCGACGAAGGGGACGTGGTCGCGACTCAGCGCGGAGCTCGTGCGCGGCACAGTGGAGAGAAAGCGCTCTAGCCTTCGTTGTTTCGCACCGAGGAAACCGATGTCGAGCATGAACTTCCGCGCATCGCGGCGGTTTGTGACGACGACCTGGGTCTCGTGCTGCAGCGCGCGACGCAGCTTCGAGACGACCCCGAACTCGAGGAGGAGCGACTGCACGTCCTTCGCGAGCTGCCCACTGTAGGTCGAGTACGAGATGCGGATCGTGTGTCGCGGCAGCAACGAGCACGAGCCGTCGCCTTCGAAGAGCGCCTGGAGGAACGCGCGCTTATAGGCGCGACCGCCCTGCCACACCCGTTCGGGCACGCGCTTTGCCGCACTGCGGGTCTCTGCGAGGTCGCCGAGAGCGCTCTCTCGAAGCACACCCAAATCCTGGATATCGAGCTCGTGGAGCAACGAGCCGGAAGCGATGCGACGTTCATAGACATATCGCGGCCCGCCGACGACGTCGTCATATGCAGCGAGGACCCGCTCAAAGAAATCGGGATCGACGTTGTTGAAGCCCGCACGACCGTCGCTTACAAAGCCTTCGGCCACAAATGCGCCGAGGAGCTCGGCCTCCTGCAGCTCGCGCTGCGAGATCCACTCCTCGTCATCCCGGTCCATTCGACCGAGTAGAACGCGGTCCCCAGTCTTGATCTCGTCGAGACGCTTCCACAGAAGCAACGGGACGCCGACCATGTCGACGAGGCACAACACCGGATGGTTATGAGTGCCTGCAAGCTCGTACCCCTCGCGTGTGACGACCCGCAGCGTCGGGTGGTCGCCGGAATGGAAGAACATCGATGCCTGCACCGGTCTGCCTCGCCGGTCGAGAACCTCGATATCAACCGGGGTATCGCTGTCGGAACGAGCATCGGGGACGAGGTCCGCGATGCGATACGAGCCCGAGGGCGTCTCGACTCGCGTGTCTCCTGTGACGCAGTACCGGTCCGCCGCCGGTGGATCGTCGTCGATGGAGCCGAAGTTGCCCTGGCCGTCGACGAGCGTGTTGCGCAGCGAGAAGGGCTGCGCCATGCGCACGAGCGTGTCGTAGATCGCGAGGTTGCCGTGCGGGTGGTACTTGCCCATGACGTCGCCGACAACGCGCGCGCACTTCACGTACGGCCGGTTCGGCTGCAGACCGTTCTCGTGCATCCCGTAGAGGACGCGCCGATGCACGGGCTTGAGCCCGTCGCGCGCGTCGGGAAGCGCGCGACCGACGATGACCGACATCGCATAGTCGAGGTAGCTCGAGCGCATCTCCTGCTCGAGCTCGCGCGGCTCGATGCGGCCCGGGTCGAGTGCGCCGGTCTCTAGTTCAGACATCGAGGAACTTCACGTCCTTCGCGTTTTCCTCGATGAACGCGCGGCGTGGCTCGACCTGGTCGCCCATGAGCATCGACATGAGCTGGTCGGCTGCGTGCGCATCCTCGACGTCGACGCGAATGAGCAGACGCTTCGTCGGATCCATCGTCGTGTCCCAGAGCTGGTCGTGGTTCATCTCGCCGAGGCCTTTGAAGCGCGAGAGTTGGATGCCGGCCTCCTTCGCGAGGTCGAGCGCGTTGGCGCGCAGCGCGGAGAACGTCTGCGCGAGGTCGCTCTTCTTGCCGAGCGTGAGCTGGAAGGGCGGCGGGCCGACGATCTCGACGAGGCGCGCGTGCGCCTTGCGCAGGTTCGCGTAGATCGGCGAGGCGAGCAGCTCCGCCGTCAGCGTGATCGCCTGCGCGGCAGAGGTTTCCTCCTCGACGACCTTCACACGCACACCGTTGTCGTCGCGCTCGAGAACCGAGAGCGTGAAGCCGTTCTCGGGCAGCGACTTGAGCGCCGTCTCGACCGCGGCCGGCGTGGCGGCATCGAACTCGACGAGGCGGTGCGAGACGACGGTGTCGGCCGCGTGATGCCCGAAGTCTGCGCGCAACCGCGCGAGCCAGCCTTCGAACTCGCCGAGCGTGCTCGTGAACCGCTTCCAGCGTGCCTCGGTCATCTTCACCTGCTTGCCGTCGCGATCGCGCACGTCGAGCTCGCCGAAGCGCTCGCGCACGAGCAGGTCCTCGAGCTGCGAGTCCTTCTCGAAATAGAACTCCTGGTTGCCGAGCTTCACCTTGTAGAGCGGCGGCACGGCGATGTAGATGTGGCCGCGCTCGAAGAGCTCGCGCATATGGCGGTAGAGGAACGTCAGCACGAGCGTGCGGATGTGCGATCCGTCGACGTCGGCGTCGGTCATGATGATGATGCGGTGGTACCGCAGCCCGGTGACGTCGAACTCGTCGCCGATCCCGGTGCCGATGGCGGTGATCATCGCCTGGATCTCGTTGTTCGAGAGAACCTTGTTGATGCGGTTCTTCTCGCTGTTGATGATCTTCCCGCGTAGCGGCAGCACCGCCTGATACGTGCGATCGCGGCCCATCTTCGCCGGGCCGCCGGCGCTGTCGCCCTCGACGACGAAGAGCTCCGCCGACTCGGGGTCGCGGATGGAGCAGTCGGCGAGCTTGCCCGGGAGCGACATGCTCTCGAGCGCGGACTTGCGCCGCGTGAGCTCGCGCGCCTTGCGCGCGGCGAGGCGTGCGCGGGAGGCCGCAATCGCCTTCGAGACGATTTGCTTCGCGTCGGTCGGGTTCTCCTCGAGGAACTCGGAGAGCTTCGCGTTCACCGTCGCCTCGACGAAGCCGGCGATCTGCGGGTTGCCGAGCTTGCCCTTCGTCTGCCCTTCGAACTGCGGGTTCTGGAGCTTGACCGAGACGACAGCTGCGAGGCCTTCGCGCACATCCTCACCCTCGAGGTTCTCCTCCTTCTCTTTGAGGAACCCCTTGTCGCGGGCGTACTTGTTGAGAGTACGCGTGAGCGCCGAGCGGAACCCCTGCATGTGCGTTCCGCCCTCGATCGTGTTGATGTTGTTGGCGAACGAAAAGATCGAGTCCTGGTAGGAGCTGTTCCACTGCATCGCCACCTCGGCGATGCCGACATCAGTCTCATTCTCGAAGTACGCGACGTGGCGGTGGATCGGCTCCTTCGACTCGTTGATGTATGCGACGAAGTCGCGAATGCCGCCTTCGTAGTGGAACTCGATCGTCTTGCCGTCGGCGCGTTCGTCGACGAGTTTGATGCGCAGCCCGCGCGTGAGGAACGCCGTCTCGCGCAAGCGCTGTGTAACCGTGCCGGCCTCGATGTCGAGCTCCTCGAAGATCTCGGAATCGGGCAGGAAGGTGATCGTCGTGCCGGTGTCGCCGTCGTCGTCGGAGATCTCCACCGGCCCACTCGGGACGCCCCGCTCGAACTCCTGGCGATAGAGCTTCCCGCCGCGGCGGACCTCCGCCACAAGCCGCTCGGAGAGCGCATTGACGACCGAGACCCCGACGCCGTGCAGGCCGCCGGAAACCTTGTAGCCGCTGCCGCCGAACTTCCCGCCGGCGTGCAGCTTCGTGAGGATCACCGTCAGCGCGGACTCGCCGCCCTGGTCCTTCATCACGTCGACCGGGATGCCGCGACCCCAGTCGCGAACGGTCACCGAATGATCGGGATGAAGCGTGACTTCGATGCGATCGTTCTCGCCTGCGAGCGCCTCGTCGACGGAGTTGTCGACCACCTCGTAGACGAGATGGTGGAGGCCGCGGAGGCCCGTCGAACCGATGTACATACCCGGCCGAAGGCGCACCGGCTCGAGCCCCTCGAGAACGGTAATGTCCTTAGCGGTGTAGGTACCCTCTGTTTGCGTCTTCGCCATGAAAAAAGCCCTGCAAATTCCGCATTTGCGGGCATTCGTAAGTGTATCAGAACGAGCGGTTGTTCGCAGCGCGAGCGAGCGATAATTCGGCCGATTTTGTAACGACTTTCCGAAGCTCTTCATCTTCGATTTCGGAGGTCCACTCAGCCGCCTGTTTCATCTGTTCTCGAGTCGGGGTTGGCGGCCTCTGTCGGGCCGCCTGTGTGTCTTCCATAGCACCCTCCGGTAACGGTCCCGGCACGAACTTCACGCTCTTCGTCGACAGACGTTTTGCGATCTCACCAGCACGTTGCGTCAGCTCGAACGCCCACACGCTGTCGCGTGCGTGCACGATCAGGGTTCCGTCACGCGTGAACCGCGCCGGCCACGCGTTGCGTGCGATCTCCTCGCCGACCGCGCCCGGCCATGCGGCGACCGCGTCGCCGATACCGGCCTGCGGCCCGTGACGGCCGAGCTCGCGGCGGAGGAGATCACCGAGCCGTTCCATCGCTGACCTCCACGAGCTGGTCGGGGTCGGCGGGGAGCATCGCCGGGTCGGTAGCGGTCACGAGCGCCTGGCCGGTAGCCGCAACGCGGGCGGCGAGGATCCGCCGGCGGGCCGGGTCGAGCTCGGAGAGAACATCGTCGAGCAGGAGGAGTGGCGGCGTCCCCCGGCGCTCGGCGAGGAGCCCCGCCTCCGCGAGGAGGAGCGCGAGCACCGTCAGGCGCTGCTCGCCCTGCGAGCCGAAGCTGCGCAGCTCGCGTCCCCCGGACGCAATGACGACATCGTCGAGATGCGGGCCGATCCCCGTCGCACCGCGTTCGAGATCGCGCTCGAGCCGCTCCTCAAGCGCAGTGATGCTTGGCGGCGCGCCGTCGTAGCGCAGCTCCGCGTCCGGCAGGCCGAGCTCGCCCGCACGCTCCGCGAACGGCGCGCCGAGCAGATCGAGTGCCTCGCGCCGCGCTGCAACAAGCTCCGTTCCGAGCTCTGCGACACGCTCCGTCCACGGCGCGAGCGCGTTGCGCGACGAGAAGCCGAGCGCGATGCGACGCAAGGAGGCGTTGCGCTGCGCAACTGCGGCGCCGTACTCCGCAGAGAGCTGTGCGCGCGTCGGAAAGAGCCGGCCGAGCGCGCGGTCGAAGTACGCACGCCGTGCGGCAGGACCACCTTTGACGATTGCGAGGCGATCGGGCGTGAACACGAGCGTTGCGATCTCACCGCGCAGCGGTGCGCCGTTCAGCGTCGCCCTCTTCGCCGCGCCGGACTCGAGCGTCACGTCGACGTCGGTGACGATCGCGTCGCGCCGGCCGTGCACGCCGATGCGCGCCGTTGTCTCGCCGAAGCGGATCAGCTCCGTGTCTGCACGCGTGCGCGGTGAGAACCCTTGCGTTCCAACATGGAGCGACTCGAGGAGGTTCGTCTTGCCGACGCCGTTCGGTCCGACCGCGAGCACAAGGCCGGGCCGAAGCGAGAGCTCCAGGCTCGCGTACGAGCGGAAGTTGCGCAGCGAGACGGTCTCGACGATCAGCCGGGCAGACGTATCGGCATGACCAGGTACGTGAAGTCGTCGCTCTCGCCATGAATCACAACCGGCCGTAGCGGACTGATGAGCTTCAAGCGCACGTCGTCGCTCTCGAGCAGCTCGAGCCCGTCGCGGAGAAACTCCGCGTTGAACCCGATCTCGAGCGGATCGCCGGTGTACGCCGCCGGCATCGACTCCTTCGACTCGCCGACCTCGTGCGTCCGCGCGATCACGGTCAACTCACCCTCCGCGAAACGGAGCTGCAGCGGCGTGGCGCGCTGAATCATCACCGACGCGCGGCGGACGACCTCGAGCAGCTCGGCCCGCGGCATCGTCAGCTCGTGCTCGAACGTCTCCGGAAGCAGCTGTCGGTAGTTTGGGAACTGGCCATCGATGCGGCGTGTCGTCAGCCAGACACCATTTGTCGAGAACACGACTTGGTTCTCCTGCACGCCGACCTCAACCTCGTCGCCGGAGGTCGCGATGCGCGCGAGCTCCTGCAGCGCGCGACCGGGGACGATCGCCTCGAGCTCGGGCGCCGAACCGGAGAGCGCCGTCTCCTTGACGGCGAGACGGTACGAATCGGTCGCAGCCATGACGAGCTTGCCGCCCGCGAACTGCACGAGGATGCCGGTGAGAACCGGGCGCGACTCGTCACGTGACGCTGCTCGGGCGACGCGCGTGATGGTCTCGAGCAGCGCTTCACGCTCGACGGAGAAGGTCGATACGGCTGCGAGCTCGGGCAGGCGCGGAAAGTCTTCGGGACTGAACGTATTCAGCGTGTAGCTCGCGCTTCCGCAAGTTAGGTGCGCGACCGACTCCGCAGGCTTGTGCTCGATCTCGACGGTGTCTGCCGGCAGCAGCCGCGCAATGTCGGCGAGCGTCTTGCCGGGAAGCACGATTGCGCCGTCGCCTTCGGTCCTTGCCGGTAGCGTCGCGCGCAGCGAAAGCTCCATGTCCGTCGCCGCAACCTTGAGCTCACCGTTCGCCGCCTCGAGCAAGATCCCCGACAGGATCTGCACTGACGTACGTGTCGACACAGCACGGGACACGACGCCGAGCGCCTGGACGAGATCGTCCTTTGAACAGCTGATACGCAAGCCTGTGCCGACCACGGTTTCAGTTTCGATCATTCAATAAATCCTTTGTAGAGGTAGTAAGGAGTGTGGACGACGGGGGAAAGGATGTGAAGGGCTTATGTAGAGCCAGATCCAGGCGGGAGAGCGCCTGGGGAGAATCGAGTGTCCTCCACAAGCCTTGTCCCTACCGGACTTGTTTCACACGGGCGGTGAGCTCCTGAACGAGGTTGTACACAGACCTGTCCTCACGAATGAGGCGGGCGATTTTGGACGTGGCGTGGATGACCGTGGTGTGGTCGCGGCCGCCGAATTCCTTGCCGATCTTCGGCAGCGAGGAGTCGGTGAGCTCGCGTGAGAGGTACATCGCGACCTGGCGCGGGTAGACGATGTTCTGCGAGCGCTTGTCGCCACAGAGCTCTTCGAGCGACATGTTGAACCGCTCCGCGACGAGGTCCTGAATCCTCTTGATGGAGACCTCCGCCGCTTCGCCTTGCGGGAACACGTCTTTGAGCACGTCCTGGGCGAGCTCGACTGACATCGCACGCCCGGTGAGCGAGGAGAAGGCGACGACGCGGGTGAGTGCGCCTTCGAGCTCACGGATATTCGTGGAAACGCGGCTGGCGATGAAGGTCAGCACCTGTGGATCGGGCACGTGGATGCCGTCCGTCTTGACCTTCTTCCGCAGGATCGCGATGCGGGTCTCGAGGTCGGGCGGCTGGATGTCCGTGATCAGTCCCCACTCGAAGCGGCTCCGCAGGCGGGCCTCCAGGGTGGCGATGTCTCGCGGCGGCCGGTCGCTCGACATGGCGATCTGGGAGCCGGCTTCGTAGAGCGAGTTGAACGTGTGGAAGAACTCCTCCTGGATCCGCTCCTTGTGCTCGAAGAACTGGACGTCGTCGATCAGGAGCAGGTCGTACGTGCGATAGCGCTGCTTGAAGCCCTCGATGCGCTTGTCGCGGAGCGAGTTGATGAAGTCGTTCATGAACGTCTCACTCGTGACGTAGCGGACGCTCAGCTCGCGCGAGTGCTCGCTCACGTACTGCGCGACCGCCTGTAGGAGGTGCGTTTTCCCGAGGCCAGTGCCGCCGTAGATGAAGAGCGGGTTGTACGCCTGCGCCGGCGCCTCGGCGACGGCGAGCGCGGCTGCATGCGCAAAGCGGTTCGACGATCCGATGACGAACGAGTCGAAGGTGTACTTCGCGTTGAACCCACCGCTTTCGGCGCGTGTCTGGATCCGCTCGACGACCGGGGCGACCGACGGGCCGCCGCCTTCCGTCGCCTGCGCTGCCGGGGCGGTCTCGACGATGCGAAGCTCGACGGGCCGGTCGCTACCGGTGACGTCGCGGATCGCCGCGCCGATCAGGTCGAGGAAATGGCCCTCGATCCAGTCGCGCGTGAAGTCATTCGGAACGGCGAGGACGAAGCGCTCGCCGGACAGCTCGAGGCCGCCGGCCTCGCCGAACCAGGTTCCGTAGGTGGTGTCGTTCAGCGCCCCCCTGAGCCGACCGGAAACTTCGCTCCACAGGCTCTCCGCGGTCAGCTCAATTTGATGCTCCACCCGACGCCTGATCCTCCCCGTAGACGAGCGAGGGGCGAGCATACCAGGGTGCCCAAGAGAGGCAAAAGTGCCGTTTGTGCAGGAGTTTTACAATACCCCACAATCCCTCCACACCTGTGGACGGCGGTGGGGGAAACTCAGCAAGCGGGCATCGTTGCAGGGCGCACGCCTGTGGACAACTCGGTGGACGGAGCGTCCTCTATACTGGCCGTTCTTCTCCCTTCGTCGGGGGATTTTTCTATGAAGCGCACGTATCAGCCCAACGTTCGTCGTCGCAAGCGCAAGCACGGTTTCCGTGCGCGAATGTCGACGCGTGCAGGACGTTTGATCCTGAAGAAGCGGCGCGCGAAGGGCCGCGCACGCCTGTCCGCTTAGGCGTCGCTTGCGATGCCGACCATCCTGAGGCTGCGCCGGCATGCCCGGCGCAGCCGATTAGTCTTTTACTCGTGAAGCGCGCGAACCGTCTGTCCCGTTCGCGGGACTTCGACACCGTGTATCGCCACGGTCGCTCGGTGTCGTCGCGCTTCCTCGTCCTCTACTGGTTCCCGCAGGAAGAGCCGGCCTCCCCGCGCTTCGGTTTCTCCGTTCCGCGTTCGGTCGGCGGCGCGGTGGAGCGCAACAAGATCAAGCGCCGGCTCCGCGAGCTCTGGACCGCGCGGCTCGATCACGTCGAGCCCGGCAACGACTACGTGCTCATCGTGCGTCCCGGCCTGCCGGAAGCGCTCGCTGCGAACGGATTCGAGTGGCTCGGTGAGCGCGTCGACGAAGTACTCGCGCTGACGAAGGCTGCGGCCTGATGTACCGCCTCGGCGTCGCTCTCGTCTGGCTCTATCGCGTGACCTTCGGGGCGCTCTTCCCGACGACGTGCAAGTACCACCCCTCGTGCTCGCAGTACGCGATCGACGCGCTGCGCGAGAAGGGCCTCGTGCGGGGCTCGCTCCTCGCCGGCTGGCGGCTCCTGCGCTGCAACCCGTGGAGCCGCGGAGGCTTCGATCCGGTCGTCTGATGCTCCTCTTCTCCCCCCTCACCCCGCTCGAGCACGCTGCGCGTCACGCGCTGAACTGGTTCCACTTCACGGTCGGCCTGCCGTGGGCGTGGTCGATCGTCGCGCTGACGGTGGTCGTGCGGATGCTGCTCGTCCCGCTCACCGTGCGGCAGATCCACTCGATGCAGAACCTGCAGCGCTTCGCGCCGCAGATGAAGGAGATTCAGAAGAAGTACAAGGCGGACAAGCAGAAGCAGAACGAGGAGCTGATGAAGTTCTACCGCGAGAACAACATCAACCCTGCCGCGTCGTGTCTGCCGATGCTGTTCCAGTTGCCGGTCTTCATCGCGCTGTACTACTCGCTGCGGCATTTCTCGCACGAGCCCGCGTCGCAGCATCCGGGCAGCCTC
>DASSXM010000052.1:0-24726 GCA_035703805.1 Gaiellaceae bacterium
CGGCGACATGGATGATCCGCGCAGAGAGCGGAATCTCGTCGCCGCAGAGACGCTCCGGATACCCAAGGCCGTCGGGACGCTCGTGGTGGTGACGGATCGCCGGCACGACATCGTCGAGGTAGCCGAGCCGCTCGATGATCCGAGCACCCTCCTCCGGATGGCTCTTCATCACGAGCCATTCGAGTGGCGTCAACTCGCCCTCCTTGAGCAGCACTGCGTCCGGCACGCCGATCTTGCCGATGTCGTGCAGGAGTGCAGCCTGCCCGAGCGACTGCAGCTCCGCGCCACTCAGGCCAAGGTTCGCGGCAAGCGCCACCGCGTAGTCGCGCACCCGCCTCGAGTGTCCTGCCGTGTACGTGTCGCGCGCGTCGACCGTCGCCGAGAGCGCTTCGAGCGCTGCTGTCGAGCGTTCCACGACGAGCCGGTGGGCGGCCTCGAGGCTTTCATTCTGGACACTGATCGTCGCCGAAGCCTCTCCGAGGCGGCGGCTCGTGTGCTGCATGAGGTGAATGAGAACGAGGGGCGCTAGTGCGAGCGCAGCGAGCCAGATGCTGCGCGTCCAGAGCGCAGCCAGCGGAACCGCCATCAGAGCCAGCACGAACTCCGGGGCGACGTCGTCGATCGCGATTAGCCGCGTCTCGCGCAACGCCAGACCGCGACCGAGCCGAAGCATCGGCGCGAGCAGCAGGCGGTTGACAGCGACAAACGCCGTCGCGGCGGCGAGGCCCGCAACAGCCGCGGCTCCCCCGGACGTACCGGCACCGACCACGATGACGTGCGCCGCACCCCAAGCAGCGAGTGCCGAGAACACGTAGTTCGAGATGTTGAATGGCTGGATGTACCAGGCGTAGCGCTGCTTCAGCCAATCGAGACCGTGTTGAAGCACGCACATGAGGACGAGCTGCTGCGGCGACAGCACAAGCGCACCGGCGACGACGAACACAATCGCCGGGTGAAACACGCGGCGTCCGCTCAGATGAACCGCTGAGAGCTGGGCAGCGGAGGCAGCGCACGTCAGCACGGCAAAGCGATCCCAAGCGACGCCGGGTAGATGCGTGACCGCCAGCGAGACCGCAGCGGCTGCGGGCCCGACGACCACCAACCAGTAGGCCCAACCGGCGGTGGGCAGCGACGACAGCCAGCGCGCCTGCCGCGTGGGCGGCCGGCGAGCGGCTGTCTGGACGTGACTGATGGCTGCCTCGACCACTCTTATGGACCCGCGGTCAGGACCGTTCCGTCAGGCGACACAAAAACGCCGAGCTCGACCCCCGCCTCCGACGCGGAGGCTGGGTCGAGCAACGCAGGGACTCCGGCGTCGTCGCCGGCATTGTCGGCCGTCGCAAGCGAGCCCCAGGACGCGGAGCCCCACGAGGCCGTTGCAAGCGATGAGCTGCCCCACGACGCCGTCCCCCACGACGCCGTGCCCCAGGACGCCGACGACCACGCCAACGAGCCCCAGGAGGCGGATCCCCAAGAGGCAGAACCCCACGAGGCTGAGCCCCACGAGGCGGTGTCCCAAGAGGTGTTCGCCTGGGCGGCGCTTCCCCACGAGGCGGCGTCGAAGACGGGGACCGCGCCGCCGCTCGGATCGGCGACGACGAATTGGTCGAGGGCGGCGTTGGGGTTCGGCGGATTCGTGACGAGCGCAGCGGCGGCAGCGTTCACGACGCCGACACCCTCGGACATCGGGGCGGCCGCCGGGGTTGGCTTGGCGGTCAGCATCAGCGCACCTTTGACCTGGTCAGGTGTCCAGCTCGGGTGGAGCGCGAGCAGGTACGCCGCTGTGCCGGAGATGACCGGCGCCGCGAACGACGTCCCTGAGAGCTGCATGTACCCGGGCGCAGTGACCGACGACGCCCGCGTGACGGCGAGCGTCGAGTTCGGCGGCACCGGGCCGATCATGTAGCGGCCTGGAGCGGCGAGGTCGGGTTTCGCGAACCCGTCGTACGTGTAGCCGTACGCCGACCACGGCGCAGCGATGGCTTTGACCATCGAGACCGCGCCCTGGTTGTCGTCGGCGCCGACCGTGATCACGAACGGGTCGTTGCCCGGTGCGAAGAGGACGCCGCTCGGCTGGCCGTTGACGCCGTAGTTACCGGACGCGGTGACGACGACGACGCCGTCGAACCACAGCTTCTCCACCGCGCGATCGAGCGGATCCCAGAAGACACTCGCGGGCGCGGTCGAATGCAGCGAGAAGTTGGCGACCCGGATGTCGTAGGCGCTCTTGTTCTGGACGATCCAGTCCGCGGCCGCGATCACGTCGCTGGTCAGCGCCATCCCCTGGTCGTCCATCACGTCGATCGAGACGAGGTTCGCGCTTGGGGCGGCGCCGCTGTAGCCGCTCGCGCTGCCGGCGGCGATGCCGGCCACGAAGGTGCCGTGACCATAGCCGTCGCCGGGGGAGTTGCCAATCAGGCTCGTCTGCGTCACCTGCGTGAGGACGCGGCTGCCGCCGGAGAAGTCCACGCGCGCAGCGTCGATCCCGGAGTCGACGACCGCAATCGTCGGCAGCGACCCGAGCGACCCGTTCGTGACGCTTGCCCAGCCCTTGGCGACCCCGGAGACGAACGGCCACTGTTGATTGCTCGAGATCCCACCGGAGAGCCGCACGGGCACATCACGCGTGATCGCCGCGATGTCGGGCATCCGCGCCAGCTTCACGAGCTGCTTGCCGGTCAGCTCAGCGGAGGCGCCGTTCACGGTCGCGAGCTGGCGTTTCAAGCCAACTGCCTGTCCGGGGTCGGCCGTCGACTCGGACTTCACGGCGCTCGCCACGGCGCTTGCGTTCCGGCTTGCGCCACCTTGGAGGATGACCGCGAAGACCTGGTCCGGGTGCGCCTGCGCGTCCGCGAGCAGATCGGCCGGTACGAAGGCCGACGAACGGCTGTCCGACGGGCTGGGCGCAGCACGAGAGCCGCTCGAGCTCGCGAGTCCGGCTGCGACCGCGAACAGGAAGACGACTAGCGCAATCTTGCACTTGCGGAGTAGCGAGTTGAGCCGCACTCCCTCTCCTTCCGCGGGCCCTGGTTCGAGAGCAGGATCGAACCCTACGTTGCTCGTCTGACCCGAACATCCCTAAAAAAGGGGTGTTGTGCTTGACTCGAATCGGGGCTTGCAACGGGGGTGGCCCGGATTCTCATCGGGCCGGCGCTGCTCGGAGCGATCAGCTCTCAGGAGCAGCGCTCGCTCTCAGCCGCCTGGGCGCCAGAGCGGCTCGTCCACGCCTGCGCGCGCGTTCGCCGTGCGGGCGAGGATGAAGAGGAGATCGGAGAGCCGGTTGAGGTAGACCGGTACGAGCGGATTGATGCCGTGCATCGCGTCCGCCTCGCGGGCCGCGAGCTCGGCGCGGCGGCAGACGGTGCGCGCGACGTGCAGGTGCGAGGAAGCCGCGCTCCCGCCCGGGAGGATGAAGCTCTTCAGATCCGGAAGCGCCTCGTTGTGCTCGTCGCACAGCGCTTCGAGGCGATCGACGAGCGGCTGCGTGATACGCAGGCGATCGTCGCCGCTCGTGAACGGCACGGAGAGATCGGAGCCGAGGTCGAACAGCTCGTTCTGGATCTGCGCGAGCGGAGCGCGCAGCTCCTGCGGGAGATCGCCGGCCAGCACGACCCCGAGCTGCGAGTTGAGCTCGTCGACCATCCCGTAGGCGACGATGCGGCGGTCGAGCTTCGACACGCGCGAGCCGTCGCCGAGACTCGTCTCGCCCGCGTCGCCGCCGCGCGTGTAGATGCGGGTCAGGCGAACGGGCTCATCGGGCTTGCGCGGCACGCTCGTAGAGTACGGGGATGATCCGACGGGCAGGCCCGCAGGACGTCGACGGGATAGCCGCGGTCTTCACACGGTCGTTCGCGACGCTCGACTTCCTTCCGACCCTGCACACGCCGGAGCAGCACCACGCGTTCCTCGGCGGCCGCGTGCTGGCCGAGCAGGAGGTCTGGGTGGCCGAGCGCGACGGGCGAATCCTCGGCTTCATTGCGCTCGACGGGGATCTCGGCACGTTGTTCTGCGTCGACCCGGACGAGCACGGCTGCGGCATCGGCTCTGCGCTCTTCGCCGAAGTGCAGCGCGAGCGGCCGAACGGCTTCCGGTTCTGGGTCTTCCAGCAGAACGCGCGGGCGCGGCGCTTCTACGAAGCACGCGGCTGCACGGTGCTCGAGCTCACCGACGGCTCTGGGAATGAGGAGCGGACACCGGACGCTCTCTATCAGTGGCTTCCTGCAGGCCAAGGATCGAGCGCGCGATGACGAGCCGCTGGATCTCGCTCGTCCCCTCGTAGATTTCGGTGATCTTCGCGTCGCGGTAGTAGCGCTCGACCGGGAACTCCTTCGTGTACCCATAGCCGCCGAGGATCTGGATCGCCTCGCCGGTCTGGCGTCGCGCCATCTCGGACGCGAAGAGCTTCGCCTTCGCCCCCGCTTCTGTGTGCGGCTTGCCGCTCTCCTTCAGCCACGCCGCCCGATAGACGAGCAGGCGGGCCGCGTCGATCTCCATCGCCATGTCGGCGAGCTTGTGCTGGATCGCCTGGAAGCGCGCAATCGGCTGCCCGAAAGCGTGCCGCTCCTTCGCGTACTCGCGAGCGACGTCGTACGCCGCCTGCGCGATGCCGAGCGCCTGCGCCGCGATGCCGATGCGCCCTCCGTCGAGCGTCGTCATCGCGATCCGGAAGCCCTTTCCCTCCTCGTGCAGCAGCCGGTCGCGGTCGACGTGTGCGCCCTCGATGACGATGTCATTCGTTATCGAGGAGTTGAGCCCGAGCTTTTCCTCGTCGCGTGTCACGCGGACGTGGTCGGCGTCGAGGATGAACGCGCTCACGCCTTGCGCGCCCGGGGTGTCCTGATCGGTGCGCGCGAAGAGGAGGAACGTGCCCGAGTAGCGCGCGTTCGTGATCCACTGCTTCGCGCCGGTGATCTTCCAGCCGTCGCCGTCGGCTTCGGCGCGCGTGCGGAGCGCGCCCGCGTCGGAGCCGGCCTCGGCCTCGGTGAGCGCGAACGCGCCGAGATGCTCGCCGCGCGCGAGCGGCGGAACGAAGCGCGAGCGCTGCTCATCGGTGCCGTATGCGAGCAGCGGGAGCGTCACGGCGCTCGTGTGCACCGCGACAGTGACTCCGACGCCGGCGTCGCCGCGCGAGAGCTCCTCGAGGACGAGGATGTACGACGGAAAGTCGGAGCCGGCGCCGCCGTACTCCTCTGGCACGCAGGTGCCCATTAGACCGAGCTCGGCGAGCTTCGTGAAGAGGTCGCGCGGAAAGCGGTGCTCGCGGTCCCACTCCGCCGCGTCCGGCTCGATCTCCTGCCGCGCGAAGTCGCGCGCGAGCGCCTGGATCTCCTTCTGCTCCGGCGTGAGCTCGAAGTCCATGCGGCGCAGGCTACTGCGTCAGTGGATGTGGAGGTTGATGCCGAGGTAGAGCAACGGCCAGAAGAGGATCGCGAGGATGGCTGAGCCGAGCTGGCGCGCCGTGTGCATGTGCGCGTAGTAGTGGTGCGTCGCGGCGACGATCGCCCCGGCTACGAGGTAGACGACCCCGAGCAAGCCCGGGCGGCTCCGCGACATGACGATTGGAGCTCCGTGGGTACGCATGTGAGGTCAACGCCCGAGCGTGCAACCTGGTTGCGGGACGTGTCCGTTCAGGCAACAGCGAGCTCGCGGCGCACGAGCCTGCAACCTGGTTGGGGAAGTCGGCACATCCTCGTAACCGGGCCTGGCCCCGTGCCTCACGAAAGAGTAAGAAGCGCTGCTCTAGGCGATTACGCCGGGGCCAGGCCCCGTCGTAGAAGCGTCACGAGAGTGTCAGGCAACAGCGAGCTCGCGGCGCACTGCGCGGAGCGCCGGCTCGCGTTCCCGGAACGCCTCGACGACGTCCGGATCGAACTGCTTGCCCGACTGCACGAGGATTTCGCGGCGCGCCGCCTCCCATGGAAGCGCACGACGGTACGGCCGGTTGCTCGTCATCGCATCGAGAGCGTCCGCGACCGCGAACACGCGTGCGCCGACTGGAATCTCGTAGCCCGCGCGCCCGTCTGGATAGCCGCGGCCGTCCCAGCGCTCGTGGTGCGAGCGCACAATTCTCAGTCCCTCGCCCTCCAGCGCCGAGACGCCGCGCAGCATCTCCTCGCCGAGCACAGTGTGCATCTTCATCTGCACGCGCTCGATCACCGTCAGCGGCCCTGGCTTCTGGAGGATCCGGTCGGGGATGCCGATCTTGCCGATGTCGTGGAGCAGAAATCCGTAGCCGACACCGGGATTCTCGTCGTCGGGCTCGATCTCGGAAAAGAGCTCCGCGGCGTAGCGCTGGACGCGATGTGAGTGCGCACGCGTGCCGGTGTCACGACTCTCGAGCGCGTTCGCGAGCGCCGTCACGGTCGCGAGATACGAATCCTGAAGCAGTTCGCGTTGGTGCCGTTCGACGTCGAGCAGGTGGCGAAGGTCGTGCGCATAGAGAAGCAGCTCCTCGGCGGGATCCGCCGCGACATCACGCGGACCGCGGACCGGTGAGGAGCGATCGCCGCCGGCGAGGCGCTGCACGATTGCGAGCAGCTCGAGCGGGCTGAACGGCTTGTGGACGAGTGCCTCCGCGCCGGAGCTCTTTGCGCGCCGCGCCTCCTCGGGCTCGGCTCCGGTCAGCAACACGATGGGGATCCCGCACGTCTCCTCATCGGCCTTGAGCCGCTCGCAGAGCTCGGCGCCGCTCTCCCCCGGCAGCCGCAGATCGAGGACGATGACGTCAGGCGCTGCGGCGCGGATCCGGTCCTCGGCCTCGGGAACGGACGCGGCCTCTTCTACTTCGACGTCGGCGCCTTCGAAGGTCGCGCGCAGCAGCTCTCTCAGCGAGGGCTCGTCGTCGACCAGCAGGATCCTCACGATGCGGTGTCCTCCCCCTCCACCTGGTCTGCCTTTCGGCAACGCGGTGGAGGCGGCGTATCCCCCATTCGACGCGATTTAGTCGTACGTGTAGAAACCTCGTCCAGACTTCCGGCCGAGCCGGCCGGCCTGGACGTGCTCGCGGAGGAGCGGGCACGGTGCGTACTTGGAGTCCCCGAAGCCCTCGTGCAGGACTTCCATGATCGCGACGCAGGTGTCCAGGCCGATGAGGTCGGCGAGCGCAAGCGGCCCCATGGGGTGGGCGAAGCCGAGCTTCGCGACGGTGTCGATCGCCTCGGCCTCCGCAACGCCGTCCTGCAGCGCATAGACCGCCTCGTTGATGAACGGCATGAGGATCCGGTTCGAGATGAAGCCGGGAAAGTCGCGCGCCTCGGCCGGCGTCTTGCCGAGCTCGCCCGTGAGCTCGACGATCGCCCGCGCCGTCTCGTCCGAGGTCTCGCGCCCGCCGATGATCTCGACGAGCTTCAGAACGGGCACAGGGTTGAAGAAGTGCATACCGATCACGCGGTCCGGGCGGGATGTCACCGCCGCGAGTGTCGAGATCGGGATCGACGACGTGTTCGAAGCGAGAATCGCCTCCGGCGGAAGCACCTCGTCGGCGCGCCGGAAGATCTCCTCCTTCACCGCGGCGTTCTCGACGACGGCTTCGATGAGCAGGTCGGCCGGCACGAGATCGGGAACGGGCTGCACGCGACCGATCACGTCCGCGGGATCGACGCCGAGACGCGTGAGGCTCTTCTCCATCGCCGCGATGCCGCGTTCGACGGCGCCGGGCGCCGCGTCGTGGAGCGAGACCCGGCGCCCGGAGCCCGCGACGACCTCGGCGATGCCGGCGCCCATCTGGCCCGCGCCGACGACGAGGACGTGCTCGAACCTCACACGAGCAGGCTATCCACCGCCTCGGTATCGGCGAGCAACACCGCAAGCTCCTGATCGAGGTCCGCTCGGCGACGGCGCTTACGGGCGAAGTACCCGACCGGCAGCACGACAAGGAAGCCGAGCGTCCACCACGGGAAACCCGCGCGGTGCGCAGTCTTGACCGCCCATGTCGACGTGTTCACGTTCTTCCACGGCCGTCCGCTGAGCCAGTGCACGGAAAGCGTGCTCCCGTGCAGCGAGAGCTGCAGGTTCCCGAGGCCGTTCGTCATCGGCAGGCCGATGCAGTGCGCGACACCGCGCACTGTGTCGAGCGCATGGATGAACGGGTAGCCGTTCCCACCGTTCTGGTACAGCGTGTACACCCAGCGGCCGCCCGGGCTCGTCGTGCGCGTGATTGGAAAGCCGTCCATCACCCAGCTCTTCTGCGCGTGGTCGGCGATGCGACCGGGCAAGAGCCTGTTCGTCGTGAGGTCGACCGCGCGCACGACGTAGTGCGCGTAGTCGCTGTACTTCGCGTCCAGATGTCGGATGACGTACATGCGCGACGCGTCAGGCGAGAGAGCGTCGAAGGAGAACTGGCCCGGCAGCGTCACCGAGTCGATCATCTGCATCGTCTTCGTGTTGTAGACGAGGAAACCGCTCGTCGATCCGGCGCCGGTCTGGCCGAGCACGAGCGTCCGGCCGTCCTGGGAAAGGCTGTCGCCGCCCGCGCCGTACACGATCGACGGGATCCCGTACGCGCCGACGATGTCGACGGAGAAGCGCACCTGCCCGTCCTTCGTCTGGATCTGCTCGAGAACGGTGTTCGTGCCGTTCGTCGCCGGCACGGCGACGATGCGGAGCGGGCCGCCCTTGTCCACGGCGGGGACGATCACGCCCGGCCCTCCCTGCTGGGCGAACGGCCCGGGACCGTCTGCCGCGGCGGCAGGCGCCGCCGCAAGCGCCGCGAGAGCGACGGAGACTGCGAGTTTGGTGAGCATGCCCGTACTACGGGCGGGAGACGCGCCAGGTCCCTGTCGTGATCACCCGGTACGTGCTGCCGTTGGCATACCTCACCGCAAGCCGGCTTCCCTTCAGGGACAGCGTGAGCTGGTACACGGCCTCCTGCGTTGCCGCCTTCCATGGAATGCCGACGCAGTGCGCGACGCCGTTCACGGTGTCGAGCGCGTGCACGAACGGGTAGCCGCCCGGGTTCGCGTACAAGGTGTACACCCAGCGTCCGGTGGGCGAGGTGACCCGCGTCACTGCCGAGCCCTGCATCACCCAGCTCTTCTGCGCCTTGTCGGCGATCCTGCCCTCGAGGAGCGTGTGCGCACGCAGGTCGTAGGCGCGCACGACGTAGTGCTGGAAGTCCTGGGTCGATGTGTGCTCGATGAGGTAGAGCATCGAGCCGTCCGGCGACAGCGCGTCGAAGCTGTAGTAACCGTCGAGCGCGATCGTGTCGCGCAGGGCGAGATCGCTCGTTCCGAGCACTGCGAACTTCGTCGTGTCGTTCATGCCGACGCTCTGCAGGACGAAGGCGCTGCCGTCGTGGAAGAGCCCGCCGGCGAGTGAGTACGTGATCATCGGGATGCCCCACTGGCCGGGGACGATCTGCGACATGACCTGCGCGCCGCTCCCCGTTTGGAGGGCCTGGATGTTCGTGTCACTACCCGACTTGAGCGCGACGAAGCGGATGGAGCCGTCGCGGCTCGAGAGGCCCGAGTCGATGCCCTGGGCGGCGTACGGCGTCGGATAGGAGGCGGACGCCGCCGGAACGATCACCAGGGCTGCAAGAACGGCGAGAAGAGTCTTCATGCCCCTCCTACACCGCAGAGGCTATCAAGGTTCCTTACACCTCGATCAAGATCGCGTCGCCCTGCCCGCCGCCGGAGCAGATCGCCGCGAGGCCGAGCCCGCCGCCGTTGCGCCGCAGCTCGTGCACCATCGTCCCGAGGATGCGGCCGCCGCTCGCCCCGATCGGGTGCCCGAGCGCGACCGCGCCACCGTTCACGTTGACGATTTCGGGATCGGCGCCGAGCAGCTTCGCCGAGTTGAGCGCGACGGACGCGAAGGCCTCGTTCAGCTCGACGCGCTCGACGTCGCCGATCGTCTTCCCCGCGCGCTCGAGCGCCATCGTCCCCGCCTTCGCCGGCGTACGCGCGAGGTACGCGAACTCGTCGGCGACGTAGCCCTGCGACACGATCGTCGCCAGCGGGGTCAGACCCCGCCGCTTCGCGAACTCCTCCGAGCACACGACGACGCACGACGCGCCGTCGTTCACGCCCGGCGCGTTGCCGGCGGTCGTCGTTCCCTCGAGATCGAACACGGGCTTGAGTGAGGCGAGCTTCTCGTAGGTGGTGTCGCGGCGAACGCTCTCGTCCGCGGTCACGCCGCCGACGGGAACGATCTCGTCGTCGAACCGCCCCTCGTCCTGCGCGGCCGCCGCGCGCTCGTGCGAGCGCAGTGCCCACCGGTCCTGGTCCTCGCGCGGAATGCCGAGCTCGCGGGAGACGAACGACGCCTGCTGCACCATGTGCAGATTGTCGAACGTCGACGTCAGACCGTCATGCGTCATGAGGTCGATGAGCGTCCCGTCGCCGAGGCGGTAGCCGAAGCGCGCCTTCTTCAAGATGTACGGCGCATTCGACATCGACTCCATCCCACCGGTGACGACGAGCTCGGCGTCGCCTGCGCGGATCATCGAGTCGGCGATCTCGACCGCGCGGATCGACGACGCGCACACCTTGTTGATCGTGTCCGAGGGAACATCGATCGGGATCCCTGCGCCGACGGCCGCCTGACGTGCGGGCGCTTGCCCGGCGCCGCCCTGCAGCACCTGACCCATGATCACATAGTCGACCTCGGCGCCCTCGACGCCGGCGCGCTCGAGCCCGGCTTTGATCGCTATCGCGCCGAGCTCGGTCGCCTGCTTGTCGGCGAGCCCGCCGCCGAGGCGCCCGAAGGGCGTGCGAACGGCGGAAACGATGACTGTACGGTTCACGACGCCCAATCTAGCGAGCGTGTACATGGCCAACGCCGAGATCGCCACCGACCTCCTCACCCCGCTCGGGGCGTACCTGCGCCTGCGTGCAAGGCCGGGGACGAACGGCGCGTTCCTGCTCGAGTCCGTCGAGCGCGGGCGGCTCGGCCGGTACTCCTTCGTCGGCTGCGGGTCGCGCCTGCTCGACTTCGACGAGGCGGAGGCGGCGGGAGTGCCGGTGGTCGGCTACCTCGGCTACGACGCGGTGACGGAGCTCGAGCCGACCGTGCCGCTGCCCGCGAAAGGGCCCGCGTGGGCGCGGAGCTGCTTCGTCGTCCCCGACGTGCTCGTGCGCTTCGACCACGCGCGCGGTGTCGCGGAAATGCTCCTCGGCGACGCCGATGTGCTGGGCGGCGAGCAGCCGGAGCCGCCCGGCGGCACGGGAACGCGCGGCCCGCTGACGCGCACGCCGTCACGCGAAGAGCATCTGCGCCGCATCGAGCGCGCGAAGGAGCACATCCGCGAGGGCGACGTCTTCCAGGTCGTCGTCTCGCAGCGCGCCGAACGGCCGACGTCCGCGTCCCCGGCCGAGCTCTATCGCGCTTTGCGACGCGTGAATCCGTCTCCGTACCTCTTCCTGCTCGAGCTCGACGATCTCGCGCTCGTCGGCAGCTCGCCCGAGACGGTGGTGAAGTGCGAAGGCTCGCGCGCGGCGGTGAACCCGATCGCCGGGACGATCGCGCCCGGCGAAGGCGATGCAGAGGCGTTGCTCGCGTCGGAGAAGGACCGCGCCGAGCACGTCATGCTCGTCGACCTCGGCCGAAACGATCTCTCGCGCGTGTGCGTTCCCGGCTCCGTCCGCGTCGAGCGGCTGATGGAGCCGGAGCGCTACTCGCATGTCACGCATCTCGTGTCGGAAGTCGTCGGCGAGCTGCGCGGCGACACGACGCCGTTTCAGCTGCTGCGCGCGTGCTTCCCCGCGGGCACTGTTTCCGGCGCACCGAAGGTGCGTGCGATGCAGATCATCTCCGAGCTCGAGCAGTACCGGCGCGGGATCTACGCAGGCGCAGTCGGCTACATCTTTCCGGCCACGCGCGAGATGGACACGTGCATCGCGATCCGCACGTTGATCTTTCGTGACGGTAGCTGCTACCTGCAGGCCGGAGGCGGCATCGTTGCGGACTCGATACCGGAGGAAGAGCATCAAGAGTGTCTCAACAAGCTTGCGGCGCTCGAGACGGCGATAGAGCTGGCCGAACGATGATGCTCTTAGTCGACAACTACGACTCGTTCACGTACAACCTCGCGCACCTGTTCGGCGCGCTCGGGGTCGAGGTGAAGGTGCTGCGGAACGACGAGATCGACGCCGACGAGGCCGAGCGGCTCGCGCCCGCGCAGCTCGTCGTCTCCCCCGGTCCCGGACGCCCTGCGGACGCGGGCGCGTCGGAGGAGATCATCCGGCGCCTCGGGCCGAGGACGCCGACGCTCGGCGTCTGTCTCGGCCACCAGGCGATCGTGGAGGTCTTCGGCGGCGAGGTTGGCTACGCGCGCGAGCTGCTGCACGGCAAGGCGAGCCCGGTGCGCCACGACGGTACGGGGCTCTTCACCGGCCTCCCGGAGCCGTTCGACGCGGGCCGCTACCACTCGCTCGCGGCGACGCGCATCCCAGACGAGCTCGAGCCGACCGCGTATGCCGACGATGGCGAGGTGATGGCTGTGCGCCACCGTTCGCTGCCGATCGTGGGCGTCCAGTTCCATCCCGAGTCGGTGCTGACGCCTGACGGCCCCGAGCTCGCGCGCAACTTCCTCGCGGGGCGGCTGTGATCGACCAGACGATCACGCGGTTGCGCGACGGCCACGACCTCTCGCGCGAGGAGGCGCGCGACGCGATGCGCGAGATCATGGGCGGCGAGGCGACGCACGAGCAGATCGCCGCGTTCCTCGTCGGTCTCCGTGACAAAGGCGAGACCGCGGACGAGATCGCGGGCTCAGCAGAGGCGATGCGCGAGCATGTGCTCGTCGTCACGCCGCAGCGCAGAGACCTCGTCGACACCGCGGGCACGGGCGGCGACGGGATGCGCACGATCAACATCTCGACCGCCGCCGCGCTCGTCGCCGCCGCCGCGGGAGCCGCGGTCGCAAAGCACGGGAACCGCGCCGCGTCGTCGCAGACCGGCTCCGCCGACGTCCTCGAGGCGCTCGGCTTCGAGCTCGGGCTACCGCCGGAGAAGATCGCGCGCTCGATCGACGAGCTCGGCTTCGGCTTCATGTTCGCGCAGGCGCACCATCCCGCGATGCGGCACGCCGCGCCCGTGCGCCGCGAGCTCGGCACACGGACGATCTTCAACATCCTCGGACCGCTGACGAATCCCGCCGGTGCACGCGCGCAGGTGGTCGGCGTCTACTCCGAGACGCTCGTGCGCCCGATCGCGGAGGCGCTGGCGCAGCTCGGCGCGCACCGCGCGTTCGTCGTGCACGGCGCCGGCGGCCTCGACGAGCTCTCCCCCGTCGGCCCGAGCGTTGTCTGCGAGGTCGTCGACGGCGGCGTGCGCGACCTGACCGTCGATCCCGACGAGCTCGGCATCGAGCGCTGCTCGGTCGAAGAGCTGCGCGGCGGCGATCCCGCCGAGAACGCCGACGCGATCCGGCGGGTCTTCGCCGGCGAGCGCGGCGGCAAGCGGGGGGCGATCCTCCTCAACGCCGCCGGCGCCTATGCAGCCGCAGGCCACGCTGAGGGGATCAGGGACGCGCTCGATCCCGTCCGCGCGGCGCTCGACTCGGGTGCGGCTGCTGCGACACTGGAGGCGCTCGTGGAGTTCTCGCGCTCATGAGATTCGCCGACGCCCTGGCCGAGCCTGGCCTGCGTGCGATCGCGGAGGTGAAGCGGCGCTCGCCGTCGGCGGGCGACCTGCGCCCCGACGCCGATCCCGCGCAGCTCGCCGCGCAGTTCGCCGGCGCCGGCGCCTCCGCAGTTTCGGTGCTCGTCGACGAGCGCTTCGGTGGGACGCTCGACGACCTCCGTGCCGCGCGCGCCGCAACCGACGCGCCGCTGCTCGGCAAGGGCTTCTTCTCCACCGAGGAGCATCTGCGCGAATTGCGCGACGCCGGCGCCGACGCCGTTCTCCTCCTGCTGCGCGACCTCGACGACGCGACCGCGGCGCGACTGCTCGCGTACACGCAGGAGCTCGGCGTCGACGCGCTCGTCGAGGCGCACGACGCGAACGAGCTCGAGCGTGCCGTGCAGCTCGGCGCGCCCGTCATCGGCATCAACGCGCGCGATCTCTCCACGTTCAAGATCGACCGGAGCATGCAGCTCGAGCTTGTCGCACAAGCACCACGCGACCGCATCGTCATCGCCGAGAGCGGGGTTGCGACTCGCGCGCAGGGCGCAGCCGCGGAGCTCGCGGGCGCAGACGCGATCCTCGTGGGCTCGGCGCTCATGCGCGCGCCCGAACCGGCGGCGAAGCTGCGCGAGCTGCTCTCGCGTCCTCTCGTCAAGGTCTGCGGCCTCACGCGGCAGGAGGACGTCGATGTCGCGGTCGAGGCAGGCGCCGACCTCTGCGGCTTCATCCTCGTCGAGAAGAGCCCGCGCCGCGCTCCAGCGGTACTCGACGTCCCCGACACCGCGCTCTCGGTCGCGGTATTCGTCGAGGAGGCGCACGAGACCGGCGCCGACCTCGTCCAGCTCCATCCCGACGACGGCGGCGACGTGCGCAGCCGCGACGCGGTCTTCCTCCGCGACGGCGAAGAGGTCGCGCGCCTGCTCGACCAGCCGTGGCAGGGCTACGATCCCGAGCACTGGCACACTGCGGCGCAGGCGACGGGACGGATCGTCCTCGCCGGCGGCCTCGGCCCGGAGAACGTCCGCGCTGCGATCTCCGTCGTCCGACCGTGGGCGGTCGATGCCGCGTCCTCCCTCGAAGCCTCTCCCGGCATCAAGGACCACGCGCGCGTGCGCGACTACATAGAGGCCGCCCGAGGATGACCGCGATCTTCGGCGAATACGGCGGCCGCTACGTCCCCGAGACGCTCATCCCCGCGCTCGACGAGCTCGAGCGCGGCTGGCGCGAGGCGCTCGCCGACGACGCCTTCCATGCGGAGCTGCACCACCTGCTGACGACGTACGCCGGCCGGCCGACGCCGCTGACGCTCGCGGAGCGGTTCGCGCCGGGCAAGCGCATCTACCTGAAGCGCGAGGACTTGCTGCACACGGGGGCGCACAAGCTGAACAACGCTCTCGGGCAGGCCGTGCTCGCGCGCCGGCTCGGCAAGCACCGCATCGTCGCCGAGACGGGCGCGGGCCAGCACGGCGTCGCCGCCGCGACCGTGTGCGCGCGCTTCGGCCTCGAGTGCGTGGTTTACATGGGCGAGGAGGACATGCGCCGCCAAAAGCCCAACGTCGAGCGTATGGAACTGCTCGGCGCCGAGGTGCGGCCGGTCGACTTCGGGACGAGGACGCTGAAGGAGGCGACGAGCGAGGCGATCCGCGACTGGATCACGAACGTCGAGACGACGCACTACCTCATCGGCTCGTGTGTCGGCCCCGCGCCGTATCCGGAGCTCGTCGCCGAGCTGCAGTCGGTGATCGGGCGCGAGGCCCGCGAGCAGTTCCTCGCTGCCGAGGAGCGGCTGCCGCAAGTCGTCATCGCCTGCATCGGCGGCGGCTCGAACGCGATCGGGATGTTCCACGGCTTCCTCGACGACGCCGACGTACGGCTCGTCGGCGTCGAGGCGGCGGGCGCGGCGTCGCTCGGCACCGGACGCGCCGGCGTGCTGCACGGGGCACGGTCGTCGATCCTGGCCGACGAGGACGGGCAGATCGCCGACGCGCACTCGATCTCCGCGGGCCTCGACTATCCCGGCGTCGGCCCTGAGCACGCGTACCTTCGGGACATCGGCCGAGTGGAGTACGTCGGCGCGACGGATGCGGAGGCCCTCGCCGCCTTCCGCGACCTTGCGCGCACCGAGGGGATCATCCCCGCCCTCGAGCCGGCGCACGCGCTCGCGCGCGCGCGTGAACTAGAAGACGAGCTCATCCTCGTCTGCCTGAGCGGCCGCGGCGACAAGGATCTCGCCGAAGTTTTGGCCCAGTGAAAAAGCTCGTCATCTACCTCGTGTGCGAGCCCGAGACGCCGGAGCTCGCGGAGGCGGCGGTCGACGGCGGCGCCGACATCCTCGAGCTCGGCATCCCCTTCTCGGATCCGCTCGCCGAAGGGCCGACGATCCGGCTCGCCTCCGAGCGGGCACTCGCGCGCGGAATGCGCACGAAGGAGTGCCTCGAGTGCATCGCGCAGACGCGCGAGCGCGTCAACGTGCCGCTCGTGCCGATGACCTACGCGGCGATCCTCGAGGCGTACGGCTACGAGCGATTCGTTGTCGACACACGCGCAGCAGGCGCGACGAGCACGATCGTCGTCGACCTTCCCGTCGAGGACCACCGCGAGGTTCCGCGGATCCAGCTCGTCGCACCGACGTCGACCGACGAGCGGATCGCGCTCTGCGCGGAGAACACCGACGGCTGGCTCTATCTCGTCACGCTCACGGGAACGACGGGCGCGCGCGACGAGGTCTCCCCTGCGCTGGCCGGCCTTGTTGAGCGGACGCGGGCGATCGCGAACGTCCCGCTCTATGCCGGCTTCGGCATTTCGACGCCGGCGCACGCAGTGGCCGTGGCCGAGCTCGCGGACGGTGTCGTCGTCGGCTCGCGGGCGGTGCAGGTCGCCGAAGAGGGACCGGCCGCGCTGCGCGACTACGTCGCGTCGCTACGCAGGGAGCTCGATCGCCGCTGAAACCGGCGGCTGCTGCTCGGGCTCGACGAGATGAGGCGGCGGAGGTGGAGACACGGGCACAGGCGCAGACAGGGGCGCGGGCTGGTGGACAAACGGCGGCTCCATGACCTCGCGCGAAAGGTCTTGCGTTCGCTCTGCCTGCCGTAGGAGCGTCTCGGCGATCGCGGCCGTGTTCCGCTCGAGCTGAAGCTGATGGAGGACGAGCTGCGCCTGTAGCCGGATGCCGGTCGCGCGCGAGTCGCCGATGACGTACCCGATCATGAGGCCCGCGAGCGCGCCGAAGAGAAGCGTCGCGACGCCGAACATGTGCGGCACGGGCCAATGCGACCACGGCGTGAGCGGATACGCGCCGACCGCCGCGCCGAAGGCTGCGCCGACGACCATCGAGCCGCGCGTGAGGGCGCTCGCCCGGCGGTAGAGGTAGCCGGCGTGACGCTCGATAACCGTGGGGTCGAACTCGGCCATCCTCAGATCTCATCGGCCGTCTCAGGCCGCACCTTTAGAGACCTCTCACAAAGCTCTCACCCCCCTCCTAAGGACGGGCGCTCCAATAGGAGCATGGATAAAACGACACTTCAGCGCTGGACCCGCCGGGGAGCCCCGCTCGCCATTGCCCTGGCGCTGGGAGCCGGCGTCGGCGCCGCGATCTACGCGGCCGTCGGGGGCGGCTCGGGCGGCCCGACGGCCACCGCCGTCGTCCCCGCCCAGCAGGCGTCCTCGACGCAGACGGTCTCGAGCCTCACGCAGTTGTACAGGGACGTGACGCCGGGCGTCGTCGAGATCACGGTCGTCGGCACGTCGTCGAACAGCTTCTTCGGGGGGACGCAGCAGACCGAGTCGGAAGGCTCGGGCTTCGTCGTCGACACGAAGGGTGACATCGTCACGAACGCGCACGTCGTCGATGGCGGCTCGTCGTTCACCGTCCGCTTCCAGAACGGGAGCACGGCGAAGGCGACGCTCGTCGGCGCGGACGACAGCTCCGACATCGCCGTGATCAAGGTCGACGTTGCCGCATCGGCTCTCCATCCGCTGAGCTTCGGCGATTCGTCGAGCGTTTTGCCCGGACAGGAAGTCGTCGCGATCGGCAGCCCGTTCGGCCTGCCCGAGACGATGACCTCCGGCATTGTGAGCGCGATCGGCCGGACGATCACCGCGCCGAACCACTACTCGATCGCCGGCGCGATCCAGACCGACGCCGCCATCAACCACGGCAACTCGGGCGGCCCACTGCTCACGACGAATGGTGACGTCATCGGCGTCAACGCGCAGATCGACAGCAGCTCGGGTGCCAACGACGGCGTCGGCTTCGCGCTCGCCGGCAACTCGGTGAAGAGCACCGTCGACACGCTCATCGCCGGCGGCAAGGTGCAGCACGCCTACCTCGGCATCAGCGTGAACGATGCCGCGAACAACGGTGGCGCAATGGTCGCGAGAGTCGTGTCCGGCTCGCCGGCCGCAAGCGCGGGCCTGAAGGCCGGCGACGTCATCACGAAGATCGACGGCACGAGCATCACGAGTGCGGACGATCTGACCGCCGCGATCAGCGCTCACGCACCGGGCGACAAGGTGACCGTGACGCTGACCCGCTCCGACGCAACGAAGACGATCACCGTCACGCTCGGAACGCGTCCCTCCTAGACAAGTCCAGCGACCAGGTCGCGACCTAGTCGCGACCTGGTCGCAGCCGTGCGTCCCAGCGCGGGTAGTGGTCCTCCGCCCACTCCTCGCTGACGGTACCGACCGTCATCCCGCGCAGCGAATGCCGCGTGGCGGGATGGATGAGCGCGAGATACAGATGCCCGATGAAGAGCACGAGCGCGGCGAAGAAGAGACCGTCATGGAGGACGACGGTGCTCGCAAAGCGGAAGCGCGTGTCGCGTTCGCCAAACCAGAGCAGCAGCCCGGAGATCGTGAACAGCACTGCGAACGCCGCAGTGAGGATCGCGTTGATCTTCTGCCCGACGTTGAAGCGGCTCGGCCGGAAGCGGTCGAGGTCGCGCGCGGTGGCCAGAAGGCCGCGCCGGTCGCCGAGCAGCGCGACGATGACAAGCGCGGGCAGCCAGCACACGCCGGCCCAAAAGTGGATGTCCTTCAGCAACGGACGTCGGCCGAGCAGCACCTCGATGCTCGGGA
This sequence comes from Gaiellaceae bacterium, assembly GCA_035703805.1. Lineage (GTDB taxonomy): Bacteria > Actinomycetota > Thermoleophilia > Gaiellales > Gaiellaceae > Palsa-739. The sequence continues at coordinate 18,646 of DASSXM010000052.1, forward strand.
TGTACAGCGCGAGCCCGGTGGCGAGCAAGAGGAGAAAGGCAGCCGCGTTCACCCAGTGCACCGTGCGCTCGGTGCGGGAAAACCGCTTGACGTAGCTCACGACCAAGGCGTCGACTCGTCGACGCCGACCAACAAGAGGAGGCGCCGATTCATTCGGCGCCTCCGCTGTAGCCGTTCGAGCGGCCGACCCATGCGTCGCGGTCGTAGCCGAGGTTCTCCCAGTACCCGTTCTCCGCCTGTGGGACGAGCTCGATCTTGTTCAGCCACTTGACGTTCTTGTAGCCGTACATCTCCGGGATGATGAGGCGCAGCGGCGCGCCGTGCTCGTGCGGCAGCGGCTTCCCGTTCATCTCGTACGCGAGCATCACGTCGTGCAGCATCGCCTGCTGCATCGTCAGGAAGTCGACGTACGGATACTCGGCGGAGACGAACGCAAGCGCGCCCGCTTCCGGCGCAGGCTTTACGCGGTTGAAGATCTCGGAGATGCGCACTCCGCCCCAGTGCACGTTCTTCACGGTCCACCCGGTGACGCAATGGAAGGTCGAGACCTGCGTCGCCTTCGGCAGCGTGAGCAGCTCGTCGTAGGTCAGCGAGATCGGGTGCTGTGCGAGCCCGCCGACGTCGAGCTTCCACGTCGCGCGGTCGAAGCCCGACATCGTGCCGGAGACGGTGTAGATGCGCCAGCCCTCGGTGGGCAGGAACGGCGCGAGAGTGCCGACAGCAGGCGAAACCGTGCTCGAGACGGCATTCCAGGCGGCCTTGCCCCAAGCGAGCGAGGAGATCCCGCCGGCCACAGTCGCTAGGAAGAGCCCCCGTCCGATCCGCCTGCCCTGTTCCTCGTCAGGCATATACGACAGGGTACTCCCGTTGTAGTTCATCGGATTTAAGAAACGGAGGCGCCGAGTAAATCGGCGCCTCCTCTATGGTCGGCATCGCAAGCGACGCCTAAGAGAATGACGAAACAAGGCCGCTACACACTGATCGCAACGATCCTCGGATCGTCGATGGCGTTCATCGACGGATCGGTCGTCAACGTCGCGCTCAATGCGATGCAGAAGGACCTCGGCGGCGGACTTGCGGCGCAGCAGTGGTGGATCGACGCCTACCTGCTGACGCTCGGCTCGCTCATCCTCGTCGGCGGATCGCTCGGCGACATCTTCGGCGAGGTGCGGGTGTTCACGCTCGGTGTCGCGAGCTTCGGGCTTGCATCGGTCTTGTGCGCAGTCGCACCAGACGCGAACACGCTCATCGTCTTCCGCGGCCTGCAGGGCATCGCGGGCGCTCTGTTGACCCCTGCCTCGCTCGCCGTCATCACGTCGACGTTCTCCGGCACCGAACGCGGCGCCGCGATCGGGACGTGGACGGCGTGGAGCGGCATCTCGTTCGTCATCGGCCCGCTCGTCGGCGGCTGGCTGATCGGCCTCTGGTCATGGCGCGTGATCTTCCTCATCAACATCCCGATCGCGATCGTCACGCTCGTGCTCGTGAAGCTGCACATGACGCAACGAGAGACTCGGAGGAAGGACATCCGAGTCGACATTCCCGGCGCAGCTCTGTGCGCGGCGGGGCTCGGCCTGGTCGTCGCCGCGTTCATCGAGCAGCCACGGCTCGGCTGGAGCGACGCGTTGGTAGCCGGAGGCCTCGCCGGGGGCGCTGCGCTGCTCGTCGCCTTTGTCGTCTACGAGATGCACACGCCGATGCCGATGCTGCCGCTGCGACTGTTCCATCTGCGGAACTTCTCGGTCACGAACATCGAGACATTCGCCGTCTACGGCGCCCTGTCGGGCTGGGGCGTCTTCACCACGCTCTTCCTCCTGGAGTTCGCGCACTACTCGCCACTCAAGGCCGGCGTTGCGACGGTGCCGGTGACGATCGTGATGTTCGTGCTCTCGCCACGGGTGGGCCGGCTGTCGATGCGCTACGGGCCGCACCTCTTCATGGCCGTCGGGCCGGCGCTCGCAGGCATCTCGCTCCTCGCCTTCGCGCGCCTCCCGGCGAAGTTCGACTACTGGGTCGACTTCCTCCCCGCGCTGCTCGGCTTCTCCGTCGGCCTCTCGCTCACGGTCGCGCCGTTGACGACGACCGTTCTCTCGGACGCGGGGCCCGGCGACGCCGGGATCGCATCGGGCGTGAACAACGCAGTCGCGCGTGTGGCCGGGCTGATAGCGATTGCGGTGCTCGGAATCGCGGCCGCCGGAGGCGGCGACCATCTCACCACGCGAGGCTTCCACCGCGCGATCCTCGCCGTGTGCGCGCTGCTCGTCGTGGGCGGCGCGATCGGCGCCACGGGTATTCGGAACCCGAAGACTTAACGCCCGTTCGCGGAGAAGTGCGCGTAGTCGGGCGGCCGCGCCTGACCGCCCCAGGACCAGCCAACGAGCGCGAACACCTGCACGAGCAGACCTCCGCGGACGGCCATGCCGAGCCGCACGTCGACCCCTTCGCCTGCGGCCCGCCCCGAGCGGCGACAGTCGAACGCGGTCGTGTCGTCCGCCGCCCGCACGCGCGTCGCGTCTTCGCCGTAGGCGTCGATCGGCACGAGCCGCCGGACCGGGAAGCGCGCGTTCTACAGCTGCTCGAAAACCTTCGACACCGCATCGACGACGGCGAAGTTCACGACGACCGCACCGACGTGCGGCCGGCCGTCGAAGCCCCAGTACCCGAGGCGGATGAGCCGGAGGTGCGGCGGGCCCGACCCGGCAGCCGCGATGCCAGGAATAGCGGACGTCGGCACGTGTCACCGCCCGCACCTCGGCGGTGAACGACGGCGCCGCGACAGGAGTGGCCAGCATAGGAATTGCTTAGGTAGGATCCGCAGAGATGGGGAAGGAACTGTACTCGGCCCGCGAGGCTGCCCAAGCGCTCGGGATCAGCCTCGACACGCTCCGCCGCTGGGATCGCGACGGCCGCCTGCGCACCGAGCGCGACCGCGGCAACCGCCGCGTCGTCCGCGCCTCCGAGATCGCACGCCTGCGCGGCGACGAGGGCAAGCACATGAGCGCGCGCAACCGCTTGCGCGGCACGGTGTCGAACGTACGCGTCGACGGCCTGCTCGCGCAGGTCGAGATCGCCGTCAGCGAGCCCGCCACCATCGTCGCGATCGTGACACGCGATGCGGTCGACGAGCTGGGCCTGAAAGTGGGCTCTCCTGCCACCGCGATCGTCAAATCGACCTCGGTGATGGTCGAGTCGTGATCCCGCATCTCTTCCTCACGATCTTCGCCGCTGCGTCGCTCACGAATGTCTTCCCGCAGATCGCGCCGAACGAGCTGTACTCGTTCGGCGGCTCGAACACGCTGTCGGCGCAGATCCAACAGGGCGCGCCCGCCGACCTTTTCGCGTCCGCCAACGCGAAGCTCCCGCAGGCGCTCTATGCCGCAGGCTTCGTCGAGAAGCCCGTCGTCTTCACGCGCAACGAGCTCATCGTCATCGTCCCGAAGTCGAATCCCGCGCACATCCGCACGGTGTACGACCTCGCGAAGCCGGGCGTGAAGCTCGACATCGCCGCCGCCGGCGTTCCCGTCGGCGACTACACGCGCACCGTCCTCCACAATCTCGGCCTCGATTCCGCACTTTCGAACGTCGTGAGCCAGGAGACCGATGTGCGCGAGGTGCTCGCAAAGGTCGCGCTCGGCGAAGCGGATGCCGGTTTCGTCTACACGACCGACGCGCGGACGGTGAAAGGCAAGGTCGCGACGATCGGCATTCGCTGGAGTGCGCAGCCGATCGTCCAGTACGCGGTCGCGGTCGTGCGCTCGAGCACGCACCTCCAAGCGGCGCGGCAATTCCTCAAGTACCTGCTCACGAAGCCGGCGCAGAAGAAGCTGCTCGCCGCCGGCTTCCAGACGCTGAAATGATGCGCCGCGCGCTCGTCGCGCTCGGAGCGTTCATCGCGCTCGGCTTTCTCGCGTTGCCGATCGTCGCGATCTTCGCCCGCGTCAGCCCGGCGAAGCTCGTCGCGCAGCTGTCGAACCCGATCGTCACGAATGCGCTCGTCGTCAGCCTGAAGACGACCGTGATCGCGCAGGCGCTCATCCTCGTGTTCGGCACACCGGCGGCGTATGCACTCGCGCGCAGCTTCCGTGGGCGCGGCCTGCTCGTGACGCTCGTGGAACTGCCGCTCGTCCTCCCGCCTGCGGTCGCGGGCATCGGGCTGCTCGCCGCCTTTGGCCGCTTCGGGCTCCTGCACACGAGCGTCGCGTTCACGCAGACCGCCGTCATCCTCGCGGTCGCCTTCGTCTCCAGCCCGCTCTATGTGCGCGCGGCGATCGCCGCGTTCGAAACGGTGGATCCGAACCTTGTCGCTGCGTCGCGCACGCTCGGAGCCGGGCCGGTGAAGACGTTCTTCCGCATCGAGCTCCCCCTCGCGCGCAGCGGCCTCGTCGCAGGCGAAGCGCTCGCGTTCGCGCGCAGTCTCGGCGAGTTCGGAGCGACGATCATGTTCGCAGGCAGCCTCCCGAAGGTCACGCAGACGCTGCCGCTTGCCGTCTACTCCGCCTTCGACGTGAACTTCGACGTCGCGCTCGCGATCGGAGCGCTGCTCGTCGTCATCAGCGCCGCTCTCCTCATCGCCCTCAAATGGCTCGCCTCCTCCTCGACTTCACGCTTCCCCTTCGCGCTTTCGACCTCGAGCTGAGCCTCGCCGTCGAGCGCACGGTTGCGCTCGTCGGTCCGTCGGGTGCGGGCAAGACGTCGGTGCTGCGTGTCGTCGCGGGGCTCGCGCAGCCGAGCCGCGGCCGCGTCGCGTTCGACGGAGAAGACTGGACCGGGTTGCCTCCGGAACGACGCCGCGTCGGCTTTGTGTTCCAGGACTACGCGCTCTTTCCGCACCTGAGCGTGCGCGCGAACATCGCGTACGCAGGTGCGATCGACGATCTGCTCGAGCGGCTGGACATCACCCCGCTCGCGGACGCGCTCCCCGGTGAGCTCTCGGGCGGCGAGCGGCAGCGGGTTGCGCTCGCGCGCGCGCTCGCGCGCAAGCCGGACGTACTGCTCCTCGACGAGCCGCTCGCCGCGCTCGACGCACACACGAAGTCGCAGGTGCGCAGCGAGCTGAGCGAGCTCCTCCGGACGCTCGGCCTCCCGACGCTGCTCGTCACGCACGACTACGAGGATGCCGCCTCGCTCGCCGACGAGGTCGGCGTGCTCGTCGACGGCAGGCTGCGGCAGCTCGCGTCGCCGGCCGAGCTCGTCGCGCAGCCTGCGGACGCGTTCGTCGCATCGTTCACCGGCGCCAACCTCCTGCACGGGACCGCGCGCGCGTCGGAAGACCTCACCGAAGTTCGCCTCGAGGGGGGCGAGCGCGTCTTCTCGACCGACAGCGGCGAGGGCGCCGTCGGCGTCGTCGTCTATCCGTGGGAAGTCTCGGTCGCGCGCGCACACGAGGACGACTCGGCGCTGAACGTCTTGCGCGGCGAGATCGGATCCGTCGTCGAGATCGGCAACCGCGTGCGCGTGCGAATCGGGCCGGTGACAGCGGAAGTCACCGCGTCGTCGGCAGCGCGCCTCGACCTCGCCCGCGGCGGCGTCGCCTACGCGACGTTCAAGGCGACTGGCACGCGCCTCGTTCCGCTCTAGCGGGGCTTGCCTTCGGGGTAGCGCTCGAGGCCGTCGTCCGGGATCGGCTCCCATGCGCACGCGTAGTCGACGAACGTGTGCCACTGCGGCCGGATGTCATGCGGCGGATCGAAGAGCCCGAGCCGCACGCTTCCGACCTCGCCCGTGTCGGGGTACTTGCTCCACAACGCGCTCCCACAGACGGAGCAGAAGCACTTCGGCCAGCCGCCCTCTGGCGTGTACTCGCACACGAGCTCCTCGCCGGCGAGCAGACGGAACGAGCCGGGCGCGAGTCGCGCCTGCGGCGAGGCTGCGGTACCGGTGCGGCGCTGGCAGCGCGTGCAGTGGCAGTACCCGGCGGTGAGCGGCTCCTCGGTCACTTCGAACTGGACGCCGCCGCACATGCAATGGCCTGTGTACATGTTCGAAAGATAGAGACTGCGACCAGGTCGCGACTACGTCGCGACCTGGTCGCTGCCGTTCGATCCTTAGATCGCGCGGACGTTCGTCGCCTGCGGGCCCTTC
>DASSXM010000067.1:0-13451 GCA_035703805.1 Gaiellaceae bacterium
CATGCCGTCGACGCGACGGCGGGCCGCATCGGAGAGCGCGACGAGCTCGAGCAACCGCGCGCGTTCCGTCGCGCCGCCGCGCGAGCCGGAGAGGCGCTGGTGCAGCTCGAGCACCTCGTCCGCCGTGTACCAGCCGGGGAAGCGGAAGAGCTCCGCGAGATATCCGAGCGACGCACGCGCCGTGCGCGAGCCCGCGCGCGCGCCGGCGAGCTCGGCCGTTCCGCTGCTCGCGCGCACGAGGCCGACTGCGATCTTCACGAGCGTCGACTTGCCGGCGCCGTTCGGTCCGAGCAAGCCGACGAGCTCGCCTTCTCCGACTTCGAGATCGACGCCCTTCAGCGCATGCACGGACCCGTAGTGCTTTGCGAGTCCGCGGACGACGAGCGCAGCAGGCACGCGCTCAGCCTAGTAGTGTGCGGTGCGTGCCTCGCGGTTACATGGAGGGGCCTGCGGCAGAAGAAGCTGAGCGCCTCGCGGAAGAAGCAGCACGTGTGAAGCACGTGCAGCCGAAGGCGATCGTCTATCCGGCGGTGTACGGCTCGACGGACGACGATCCGACGCCGCACTTCCTCGGCTGGCGCAACGAAGTCGATCCCGACGAGCTGTTCGCGTCGGGCAAGGCGTGGGGCGTCACCGTTCGCCGCGTCGCCGCCGCCGGGTAACGGTTTCGTAACCGGGGACAGTCCCCGTTTTGCTTCTTGCGACGGAGTCTTGACGCTTCCGTTACTGGGGATTATCCCCGGTAACGGCTAGCTGAGCGTCTTGACGAACTCGTCGATCGTGAGCGCGGAGAGCGTCTGGATCTTCGTCGACCCGCGGGCTCCGAGCGTGACCGACACGCGCGCGATCGTCGCCGTGTCGGGCGCCTCGACGATGCTGATGAAATCCCACTCGCCGAGCGTCGCCCACTGGTGCAACACACGCGCGCCGAGCTCCTCGACGTCGCGGTTCACCTCGTGCAGGCGGTCGGGATTGGACTTCAGCGTCGCCACGCCCTGCTGCGACAACCGCGAGAGCAGGATGTAGATGGGCATGGCGGGGAACCTACTGCACGCGGGCGGCCTGGTCCGGATAGAGCAAGGCTCCCCCGACGAAAAGCAGCGGCGAGAGCACGAGGTCGGCGAGACCGAGCGCCACACGAGCGCTGCTGCTTCCCTGCGTGTGCAGCAGCACGCTGAGCGTGTTCCCCGCGAGCCCGACGACGATGACGAGCGTCGCGAGCGACCCGAGCGCGTGCGCGTAGTCGGCGAGCCCGAGCTGCCGCCCGCGCGCCAACGCGGCACGGACGCCGAGGCCTTCAACCAGCGCCGCCGGAACGGCCAGGCCGACAAAGGCGAGCCACGCGATGGCGGGCAGCACGAAAAACGCTCGCAGCAAAGGGAACGGAAGCCAGACTAGAATCGCGACGGCCAAGGCAGCTCTCGTCAGACGCGTTTCGAGCACGAGGTGGCAGGCCCAGAGGTAGCCACCGACGAAGAGCGGCGTTGCCAGCCAGTAGACGATCGCTTGAACGACGAGCGGTTCGCGCACGCTCGCCTGGTCGGTCGCGGCAAGCGCGAGCCCCAGCGGCAGGACTCGCCAGAACGACTGGCCGTAGAAGCGGATCGACTCGGCGACGAGCTGTCCGACGGTGCGCTCGCCCGGCGGCAGCGCGGCAGGGCGAGCCTCTGGCACGGCGCGCAAGATATCGTCGCGCCATGAGCTACGACGTCGTACGGGCGGCGGATGTCGCATGGGAGGAGCGCCCCGGCCACGAGGGCCAGGCGCCACGGCACTCGTTCGGCATCACCGACGCGGCGAACATGACTGAGTCACGCGCGCGCCTGTGGCGGTATCCCGCGCATGTGCGCGGCAAGCGTCACATCGATCACGGCCAGGAAGAAGTCTTCGTCGCGGTGCACGGCACGCTGACGATGCTCGTCGGCGATCCGCCCGAGCGCGTCGACGTCGAGCCGGGCGGGCTCGTCGTCGTGCACACCGGCACCGCGATGCAGGCGCGCAACGAGACGGGCGAGGAGATCCTCTTCTTCGCCTACGGCGCGCCGCCCGTGAGCGGCCAGGCCGAGTTCGTCGACGACGTCGTCGAGATCTAGCCCGCGCGCACGATCCACCACGAGTCCCACGTGATCTTGAGGATCACGAGGGTGATCGCGAGACCGACGATCGGGTCGCCGACGCGGAAGCCGAGAGAGACGACGACCGCGCTGAGCACAACGCCCAGCGACACGAAACCGTCGATGCGCGCGTGCTTGCCGTCTGCGACGAGCGCGGGGCTCGCAAGACGCTCGCCGGCGCGCAGCCGAACCTGTGCCGCGAGCTCGTTCCCGACGAATCCGATCGCACCGGCGGCGGCAAGCACCCAGAGATGCGAAAGGTGCTGCGGATGCACGAGTCTCGCGATCGTCTCGTAGAGCGCAACACACGCTGACACGAAGATTGCAAGGACGACCGCGAGACCTGCGAGCCGTTCGCCGCGGGCGCTGCGAAGCAAGAAGGCAATGCCGAGCGGCACCGCAGTGAGCGCATCACCGAAGTTGTGGATCAGATCGGCGAGGAGCGCGACCGAGTTCGAGAGGACGAAGATCGCGAGCTGTATGCCGGCGGCGACGCCGAGGATGCTGAGGCTCGCCGACACGGCGCGCACACCCGCGCGGGAGCGCACGATCGACGGATCGACCAGCCCGTGCGAATGCCCGTGGTCGTGCACTCAGCCGAGCGCGGCGACGAGCTTCGGCACCGCCTCGCCGAGAGCGGCGAATGCCTCTTCGAACTGCCACTTGTTCCGGTCGGGCTCGTCGACGTCGTTCGAGATCGCACGCAGCTCGATCGCAGGCACTCCGGCGAGTTGTGCGGCGCGCAAGACGGCGAACCCCTCCATCGCTTCAACGTGGCACTGCGCCGCGCCGCCGACGCGCGCACTCGTTCCAATCGCGAGCAGATGCGCCTCGGGCAATGCCTCGAGCGCGATAGCGAGCATCGTCGTGTCTGCCTCGACCCGTGAGGGGATGAGTGGGCCGCGCGCGTCCTCGTACACCGACTCCTTGCCGAGCACGAGCGTCGGCGGCTGGACGCCGCGCGCACCCGCGATGCCGATGTGCAGCAGCCGCTCCGGCTTCCACTCCCACAACGCACGGGCAGTGTTCGCCGCAGCCTCGACGGGACCGACCCCGCAGCACAACGTGTCGGCCCCGTCCATGAACGCGAGCTCCCGCTCCGTGGCCCCGACGACGAGCAGCATGTCGCGGGACGCTACCGGAGCGGGAGCGCGAATCGGTCTAGTGCTCGGCGAGCTGTCCGCGAATCTCCCCGTTCGGGTTCTTCGCCGTGTGCACGTTGACGTAGAGCAGATGCTTCGACAGCGCGGTCAGGAGCCCGGACGTGAGCATCGCCGTCCCGGTCTTGCCGCTCTTGCACGTTGAGGCGCAGAGCACGACGACGACGTTGCCGGCCTTCCCCATGGCTGCCATGTGGATGTGCGCGGCCGTGGCCGGGCCGGTGAGACCGGAGAAGGTGAGCTTCCACGTCAGCTTCTTGCCACTGAGACGCGCCGAGAAGAACCCAGTCGCCGCCGTGTTCTTGACGACCTGCTTCGGAACCTCCTGGGCAGCGGTCAGCTTCGCGCTGACTCCCATGACGCCTCGGGTTCCGGCCGACGACAACGCCGTCAGCGCCAGCGCGCCGACCGCAGACGCGAGCAGTACTGCAATGAACTTCCTCACGGTGCCTCCCTTTCGAGATGCCTACCTCGAAAGATTCGCTCCGAACGTGCGAACGGTTTGTTAAGCGCCCGCTAACGCCTATCGGGTAGCCGCTGCTCGCGATAGAGGACGAGGTCGCGGCGGTACTGCTTGTGCACGCTCTGGACCTCGTCCGCCATTTGCTTTTGCAACCGCTCGACCTGCTCGTGGGCCTTGCGCAGCTCGTCCTCCAGCCGCAGCACGAGCTCGACGCCGGCGAGGTTGAGCCCAACCTCTGTCGTCAGGCGCTGGATGACGCGTAGCCGCTCGACGTCGACGTCGGAGAAGAGGCGCGTTCCGCCCGGCGTGCGCTGCGGGCGCACCAGACCTCTCGATTCGTAGATGCGCAGCGTCTGGGGATGCATGCCGACGAGATCGGCCGCGACGCTGATCATGTAGATCGGCCGGTCGTTCACGCCGCGCGCTCCTCGCCGGCGTCGGCTCCCGCCGCGCGAGGCGCGGCTCCGCCGCCGCCTGACGCCGCTCGCTGCGAGATGCTGCACTCGCGTCGCTTGGTCGTACTGAACGTACTGCCCTGCGCTCCGCTCGCTTGCCTCTCTTGCGAGCGACGCCCGAGGAACGCGCGGGTACACACTCGCCCGTCGAGGTTCATGCGTGCTGCCTCCGCCGGTACCAGATGAACCCGCCGATGACCGCGGCGATGATCGCGATGCCGATCCAGCCGCCGATGCGCAGCCCCGTGCTGACGCCGTTCCACACGAAGATCCAGAGGAGGAACTTCGAGAGGATGCCCGCCTTCGCGAGACCGATCCCACCCGCGGCGACGCCGCCGCCCGCGGTCTTCAGGCCGAGCTTCTGGCTCTTCTGCTCCGCCGTCTCCGGCTCGGGCGCCTCGCGCGGCCCCTGGTTCAGCAGGTCGTCGTGCTTCGACATCAGCCGCTCACCTTCTGTAGCTCTTCGAGGAGCTCGCGCTCTTTCTTCGACACCCACTTCGGCACCTCGATGCGGACGCGCGCTAGCACGTCGCCTTTGCCGGAACCGGAGAGCTTCGGCGCGCCGCGGCCCTTGATGCGCAGCAGCTTGCCGTCCTCGGAGCCGGCGGGAATCTTCAGCGACACCTTGCCTTCCGGCGTCGGCACCTCGACCGAACCGCCGAGACGCGCCGTTGGATACGAGACGGAAACGTTGACGACAAGATCGTCGCCGCGCCGCTCGTAGACATCCGACTTGTCGACGCGCGTGACGACGATGAGGTCGCCGGCCGGACCGCCGTTCTCGCCCGCCTCGCCTTTGCCCTTCAGCCGGATACGCGTGCCGTCCTTGACGCCCGGCTTGATCTTCACGGTGTACGTCTTCACGCGCCGCTCGCGGCCAGAGCCGTGGCACTTCGCGCACGGCTGTTCGATGACGGTGCCGTTGCCGCGGCAACGCGGGCAGGGCTGCGAGAGCGCGAACAGCCCCTGGCTCTCGGCCTTCACGCCGCGGCCGTTGCACTCGGGACAGATGATCGGCGCCGTTCCGGGCTGCGCGCCGGTGCCGCCGCACTCGCGGCACGCCGTCATGACGTCGACGGGAATCTTCGTCTCCGCGCCGCGCAGCGAGTCCTCGAACGAGAGGTGCACGTGCGCCTCGATGTCGCTGCCGCGCACCGGCTGGCGCCGCGCGCTCTGCTGCCGACCTCCGAACAAGTCGCCGAAGAGATCGCCGAAGTCGAAGCTGGAGAAGTCGACGTTCGGCGCACCCTGCGGGGGGACGCGGCCGTTCTGCGAGCCGAACCGGTCGTACTCCTTCCGCTTATCGACGTCGGAGAGCACGTCGTAGGCGTGCTGCACTTCCTTGAAGCGCTCCTCCGACTCCTTGTTGCCGGCGTTCGCGTCGGGATGATGCTCGCGCGCGAGCTTGCGGTACGCCTTCTTGATCTCGTCCGGCGTCGCCGTCTTCTTCACCCCGAGGCTGTCATAGAGCGACTTCACTCGGAGACGATCACCCTCGCGGGCCGCACGACGCGGTCGCCGATCGTGTAGCCCTTCTGCACGACGTCGATGACGGAGCCCTGCTCCGCATCCGACGGCTGCGACAGCAGCGCCTCGTGGACGTGCGGGTCGAACTTGCCCTCGGTGGAGATCTCCTTGACGCCGTTACGCGCGAGGAGCGACGCGAGCGAACGATGGACGAGCTCGACACCTTCCTCGAGCTGCGCCTCCTCGTGCTCGGTCGCCGCCTGCAGTGCGCGCTCGAGATCGTCGAGCACCGGCAGCAGCTCCTTGATCAGCCGCTCGTTCGCGAACGTGACGTACTCGTCACGCTCGCGCGCTGCGCGCTTCTTGTAGTTCTCGAAGTCGGCAGCAAGACGCAGCAGCCGATCGTCTTCTACCTCGGCTGCTGCGTCCTCATGCTGCTCGACCTGCTCGTCATGCATTGGTCACGTCTTCGTACTCGCCTTCCTCGACGACTTCGTCGTCGGCGGTCGGCGCGTCGCCGTTACCGGTCGCAGACGCCTGCGCCTGCGCGGTCGCCTGTGCGTACACGGCCTCGGCGAGCTTGTGCGAAGCCTCCTGGAGTGCGTCGGTCTTCGCGCGGATGTCGGCGAGGTCGTCGCTCGCGAGCGCCTGGCGCAGCTCCATGATCCGGCCCTCGATCGTCGAAGCCTCGGACTCGTCGAGCTTGTCGCGGTGCTCCTTGAGCGTGCGCTCGGTCTGGTACGCGAGCGTCTCCGCCATGTTCTTCGTATCGACGGTCTCGCGCAGCTTGTGCGCCTCGTCCGCGTGCGTCTCGGCGTCCTGGATCATCTGCTTGACCTCGTCCTCGGAGAGGCCGGAGCCGCCCTGGATCTGGATCTGCTGCACGTTGCCCGTGCCGAGATCCTTCGCCGAGACGTTGATGATCCCGTTCGCGTCGATGTCGAAGGTGACCTCGACCTGCGGCACGCTCCGCGGCGCCGGCGGAATGCCGACGAGCTGGAACTTGCCGAGCGTCTTGTTGTAGAGCGCCATCTCCGACTCGCCCTGCAGGACGTGCACCTCGACGGACGGCTGGTTGTCCTCCGCCGTGGTGAACACCTCCGACTTCTTCGTCGGGATGGTCGTGTTCCGCTCGATGAGCTTCGTGAACACTCCGCCCTTCGTCTCGATGCCGAGCGACAGAGGCGTGACGTCGAGGAGGAGGATGTCCTTCACCTCGCCCTTGAGCACGCCCGCCTGGAGCGCCGCGCCGACGGCGACGACCTCGTCAGGGTTGACGCCCTTGTGCGGGTCCTTGCCGATGAGCTCCTTCACCTTCGCCTGCACCGCCGGCATGCGGGTCATGCCGCCGACGAGGACGACGTGGTCGATCTTCGCCTTATCAAGGCCCGCGTCAGCGAGCGCCTGCTTCGTCGGCGCAACGGTGCGCTCGAGCAGGTCAGCGGTGATCTCCTCGAGCTTCGCGCGTGTCAGCGCCAGGTCGAGGTGCTTCGGGCCCTCGGCGGTCGCGGTGATGAACGGGAGGTTGATCTGCGTCGTCATCGTCGACGACAGTTCGATCTTCGCCTTCTCCGCCGCCTCGTAGAGACGCTGGAGCGCCATCTTGTCCGCAGCCAGGTCGATGCCCTGGTCCTTCTTGAACTCGCCGACCATCCAGTCGACGACGGCCTTGTCGAAGTTGTCGCCGCCGAGGTGGTTGTCACCGGCGGTCGACTTCACCTCGAAGACGCCCTCGCCGAGCTCGAGCACCGACACGTCGAACGTGCCGCCACCGAGGTCGAAGACGAGGATCGTCTGGTCGGAGCCTTCCTTGTCGAGGCCATACGCGAGCGCAGCCGCGGTCGGCTCGTTGATGATCCGCAGCACGTTGAGGCCGGCGATCTTGCCGGCGTCCTTCGTCGCCTCGCGCTGCGCGTTGTTGAAGTACGCGGGGACGGTGATCACCGCGTCGGTGACGGACTCGCCGAGATACGCCTCGGAGTCCGCCTTCAGCTTCTGGAGGATGATCGCGCTGATCTCCGGCGGGGCGTAGTCCTTGCCCTCCGCCTGGACGCGCACGTCGTCGTTCGGGCCCTTGACGACCTCGTACGGGACGATCTTCATCTCCTCCGAGACCTCGCCGAACTTGCGCCCCATAAAGCGCTTGATCGAGAAGATCGTGTTCTGCGGGTTCGTGACCTGCTGGCGCCGGGCCGGCGCGCCGACGAGCCGCTGGCCGTCCTTCGTGAACGCGACGACGGACGGCGTCGTGCGCCCGCCCTCCGCGTTCGGGATGACCGTGGGCTCGCCGCCCTCCATGACCGCCATGCACGAGTTCGTCGTGCCGAGGTCGATGCCAATCGTTTTAGCCATGCTGTCTAGTCCTCCTGGGTGAGAAAATCTGAGTCCCTTTATATCAGATGTCTGCTGGGGCGGCGTTGTATCGTCAAATGGGCATGGTTGAGCCAAGCGACGTCCACGCGGCGCTCGAGGCCCGCCGGGAGCTCGGCCCCGCCTACGAGGACCAGATCGTCGACTCGCTGGTCGAGAAGATCGATAAGCGGCTCGCCACCCGGAAGGTTCCTGCCGAGCCGGCACAGCAGGGGATGGTCACCCCGCTCGTCCTCGGCTCGATCGGGCTCGGGATCCCGGTGACGGCGGTCGCGCTCTCGAATGCTCCCGGCGCGGGCGGCATCGCCGTCGCGATCGTCGCCTGGGTCGCGATCGGCGTCGCGAACCTCGCCGCGATGCTTCGCCGCCGCTAGTGGGGTGTGATCGCGCCGAGCTCGCCGCCGACGCCGAGCTCCGAGGCCCCGTGCCACGTATGCGGCCCTGCGGCGTAGAACAGGGTCGTCCGCGGCCCGCTCATCCCGCCGCGGCCGAAGGCGATCCCCCAGACGCCGGGGATCCGGACCGGGAGGCGTCCATGCAGCCGCCAGCCGCCGGCGGCCCGGGAGTACGCCGTCACCTTCCCCGAGCCGAAGCTCGCGACGAGCAGATCGCCGCCGAAGCGCCCGAACCCGCGCGGCGCGAGCGCGACCCCCCACGGCTCGTCGAGCTGCCCGAGCCGCCCGACACGCGCGACGAGCCTCCCTTGCACGTCGAACTCGTCGACGTACCCGCCCGTCGGAGAATCGTTGCCGTCGACCGGCGCGCGCCACGCGTACGTCACGAACAGACGGCGTCCGATCGCCTGGATGCCGATCGGCGCGTACCAGGACGGGATCGCGCGGTCGACGAACGCTCCACGGCGACGCACCGCCCGCCAGCGCGCGTCGAACACGAGCACGCGATCGTTGTGGAAGTCGGTCGCGTACAGGTGACCGCCCGCGAGCGCGAGCCCGCGGAAGACCGCCCCCGACGCGCCGGCGTCGACCGCGACCTCAGTCTCGTGCGACCAGTTGTGTGGCACGGTCGGTGTCCAGCCGCGAATCATCCCGTCCTCGCACGCGTAGATGAACCTCGCCGGCCCGGCGCGGTCGCCGTGTCCGACGGCGAAGCCGCGGCCAGCGTTGAAGACGACGCCGGTCGGCCCGCCGGGAATGTGGATGACGAGCTGCTGCCGCCGCCCGTTACCCGCGTACACCGTGCTCGAGCTCCGCGCCTCGCTCGCGATCCACCAAGGCCCGGTGGGACTCGCGGCGAGCCCCCACGCGTTCACGAGTCGCGCGTCCTGCCGGTCGGAGACGAGCCGGTGCACGACGAAGCCGCCGGGCTGCCCGTGTACGAGCGCGAGCGCGACGAGGACCGCGGCGAACACTCCTACCCCGTGCTCACCGGCGCGGGCTTCGGCGCGTCACGACGGCTGCCGATGAAGTCGCGGTACCAGTAGAAGCTGTCCTTCGGCACGCGTTCGAGCGTCGGGTAGTCGACGTAGACGAGGCCGAATCGCTTCGAGTAGCCCATGGCCCACTCGAAGTTGTCGAACAGGCTCCACACGAAGTAGCCCTTCACCGGCGCGCCGTCGGCGATCGCACGCGCGACCGCGCCGATGTGCGACTCGAGATATTCGGTGCGCTCTGGGTCGTGCACCTTGCCGTCGTGCACGCGCACGTCACCGAACGCGGCGCCGTTCTCGGTGACGTAGATCGCGGTCGGCGAATAGTCGTTCGCGACGCGGACGAGCAGCTGGTGGAGACCGTCGGGGTACACCTCCCACCCCATCTCGGTGTGCTGCGCCTCCGGGTTCGTGATCAGGCGCGGGCCGTCGGCACCCGCGGTGACGAGGAACCGCCGGTAGTTGTTCACGCCGAGGAAGTCGATCGGCGTCGAGATCGTCGCGAGGTCGCCGTCGCTGACGAAGTGAGCCAGAAGCTCGTTGCGGGCGAGCAGGTCGGCGGGATACGCGCCGCGGAAAACGGCGTCGAGGAACCAGCGGTTCCCTTCTCCGTCGACCGCCCACGCAGCCGCTTCGTCCTCGGGCGACGAGGTCGCGGGATACACGTGCGAGAGGTCGAGCACGATCCCGACCTGCGCGTCCGGAACCGCGCGGCGGATCGCCTCAGTCGCCCAGCCGTGCGAGAGGAGCAGATGGTGCGCCGCCACAACGGCGTCCTGCTCGCTCGTCCGGCCCGGCGCGTGCCAGCCCCACGAGTGCCCGATCCACGCGTGCACCCAAGGCTCGTTGTGCGTCGTCCAGTGGCGCACGCGGTCGCCAAGCCGGGCGACGACCGCTTCGGCGTACTCGACGAACGCCTCCGCCGTTTCGCGGACGGGCCAGCCGCCGGCGTCCTCGAGCGCCTGGGGGGTGTCCCAGTGGAACAGCGTCGCGAACGGCTCGATCCCTTGCGCGAGCAGCGCATCGACGAGCCGGTCGTAGAAATCGAGGCCTGCAGCGTTCACGCGTCCCCGGCCGTCGGGAAGGATCCGCGGCCACGCGATCGAGAAGCGGAACGCGTCGAGGCCGAGGTCGTGCATCAGCTGCACGTCGTCGCCGTACCGGTGGTAGAAGTCGCACGCGATCTCGCCGGTGTCGCCGCCGCGCACCTTGCCGGGCGTCGCGGAGAACCGGTCCCACACGCTCTCGCCGCGCCCGTCCGCGTGCGTCGCGCCTTCGATCTGATACGACGCGGTCGCCGCGCCCCAGACGAAGTCCGGCGGGAAGGAGTTGGACGTGTCGGTGGCCATGGTGTGTCCTCTCGGTCAGGTGGTTGGGGGCGCGGTGACATGGCAGCGGGCCGAATGGCCCGCCCGCGTCTCGACGAGGGTCGGCGTCCGCTCGGAGCAGACATCGACCGCGATCGGACAGCGCGCGAGGAAGCGGCACCGCTCTCCGGGGTCGACGGCGGCGGCGGCGCCGGAGCGTGTCTCGGTCCATTCGCCGCCGTCCGCGTTCGCGGGGTCGGGAACCGCGGCGAGGAGAAGCTTGGTGTAGGGGTGAAGCGGCGCGTCGAGCACCTCGTCGACCGGACCGCTCTCGACGATCTGGCCGGCGTACATGACGAGGATGTCGTCGGCGACGTAGCGCGCGCTCGCGAGATCGTGCGTGACGTAGAGGAACGCGATGTCGCGTTCGTGCTTCAGGCGCAGGATCAGGTTGAGGATCCCGATCCGCAACGAGACGTCGAGCATGCTCGTCGGCTCGTCCGCGAGGAGGACCTTCGGCTCGACCGCGAGCGCGCGCGCGATCGCGACGCGCTGGCGCTGGCCGCCCGAGAGCTCGTGCGGATACTTCGCGGCGACCTCGGCGGCCGGCACGAGACCGACGCTTTCTAGGAGCTCGCGAACGCGCTCGTCGATCTTCGCCCGCGGAACGACGTGATGGATGCGCAGCGGCCGCTCGATGTGATGGCGCACGGTTTTGACCGGATTGAGCGAGCCGAACGGATCCTGGAAGATGATCTGCACCTGCGAGCGGTAGCGCAGGAGATCGCGCCGGCGCCGGAGGCGCGCCGCGTCGCCGCCCTCGAAGAGAACGTGGCCCGAGCCGGGCTCGTAGAGGCGCGCAAGCAGGCGAGCGACCGTGGTCTTCCCACTGCCGCTTTCCCCGACGAGCGCGGTGACTGTGCCCGGTCGCAGCTCGAACGAGACGTCGTCGACCGCGTTGACGTAACTGCGGTGAAGCGCGCCGCCGATCGGGAAGCGCTTGCTGAGGTTGCGAAGCTCGAGCGGCGCCGACACGCTCATATGAGTCCTCTCTCAACGAGGTGGCACGCGACGAGATGGCCGGGCGCGACTTCCTTCGCCAGCGGCCGGACGGACGTCTGGAGCTCGTAGAGGTCCCGTCGCTCCGGCAAGCAGTGCGGGCAGCGGGGATGGAAGCGGCAGCCCGCAGGCGGATCGCGCAAGTCGGGCGGCATCCCTGGGATTCCAGTCAGGCGCTCGCGTGGGCCGTGCAGCGGCGGGAACGACTGCAGCAATCCCCGCGTGTACGGATGCCGTGCGTCGGTCGCGAGCCGGTTCGCCGGCGCGAGCTCGACGAGCTCACCCGCGTACATGATCGCGATCCGCTGCGCGATCTCGAGCAGGAGCGAGAGATCATGCGTGATGAAGAGGACCGCGAACTGGAGCTCGCGCTGGAGATCGCGAATCTGCTGGAGGATCTCGCGCTGAACGACGACGTCGAGCGCGGTCGTCGGCTCGTCGAGGATGACGAGCTCCGGCCGGAGAGCGAGCGCCATCGCGATGATCACGCGCTGGCGCATCCCGCCGGAGAGCTCATGCGGGTATGCGCGGATGCGCCGCCTGTCGATTCCGACGCGCTCGAGCAGGTCTCCGGCGGCGACGAGCGCGCCCCGCTTCGAGATCCGCTCGTGCGCGCGCATCATGTCGACGAACTGGTCGCCGACACGCATGACGGGATTGAGCGCGTTCATCGCGCTCTGCGTGACTATCGACACGTTGCGCCAGCGGTAGCGCCGCAGCTCTTCGGTGCTCTTGCCGAGCAGGTCCTCGCCGCGGAACGAGATCGAGCCCGCGACGATCTTCGCCGGCGGGCGCAGAATCTGCATGACCGCGTTGGCGACGGTTGTCTTGCCGCAGCCCGACTCTCCCGCAAGGCCGAGGATCTCGCCCGCCGCGAGATCGAGGTCGATGCCGTCCACAGCGCGGACGCTTCCGTAGTCGACCGTCAATCCGCGCAGCTCGAGCAGCGTGCCCGCGCGCGACGGAGCAGTGATGGAGCTCGCCTGCTCGATCACGCTCGTCATGCCCGCACCAGGGCTCGCCCGGCGAGCAGCACGGGTAGGAGCCGCCGCCGCTCGGCGCGCTCTGCGCGCAGGCGGGGATTGCTCACCTCGTCGATGCCGGCAAGCACGAGGGTGAGCCCGAGGACGGTGAACGCAAGCGCAGCGCCGGGGAAGAAGAACGGCCACCATTCGCCCTGGAGAACGGTGGCGTTCACCTCTGCCCAGTACAGCGTCATCCCCCAGCTCGTCTTCGAGGGATCGCCGAGACCGAGAAACTCGAGCCCGGCGTCGACAAGCAGCGCGATGTAGAAGACGAGCACGAATGCGGCCGCGATCCGGCTGATCATGTTCGGCATCAGCTCGCCGAAGACGACGCGCCGGGTCGATTCGCCGCTCGCCTTCGAGGCCTGGATGAAGTCGCGACTCTTGAGCGACAGCGCTTGGCCGCGGAGGATGCGCGCCTCGAACGCCCAGAGGACGAGCGCGAGGACGACGACCATCGTCCACATCCCGCGGTTCTTCAAGTAGCCGGAGATGACGATCAGCAACGGGATCGGCGGGATCGTGAGGAAAACGTTCGTGAGGAGGCTGACGACTTCGTCGAAGAGGCCGCCGAGATACGCGGCCGTGATCCCGAGGATCGCGGCGACCGCGGTCGCGAGCCCGCCGGCAGCGGCGCCGAGCAG
>DASSXM010000090.1:0-16243 GCA_035703805.1 Gaiellaceae bacterium
AGGTGGCTGCTCGCGCACGCCGACGAACGCCTGGACACGACGTGGCTGTCGCCAGCTCAGGCGGCCGAAGAGGTAGCGCACTGGATCCGCGCGCGGCTGCCCTGAGGCGCCGCAGTTCGATCACCTCTCGCCGTGACAAGCGCGACGCAACGCATCCGGTGATGGGCGGGTGTCCTTTGACCAGGCGCTACGCCACGCTTAGCGGTTCGGCGGTGACCACATGGTTTGCGCAATGTTCGGTTCCGCCCATCAGCGAAGTCCACCCAGGGCCGAACGCAGCGCGCGGCTCGCTCGTTCAGGGTCTGATGCGTCGGCAATCGCTCGGATGACCGCGAGTCGCGTCGCGCCGGCGGCCACCACTCCCGATGCGTTGTCTTCGTCGATGCCACCGAGCGCGAACCACGGTCGCGTCGAATGGCGCGACGCGTGCTTGACGAGCTCGAGCCCGACCGGGGTCGCGCCCGGCTTGGTGGGAGTCACGAAGACGGGGCCGACGCCGATGTAGTCGGCGTCCGCTTGCGCGATCTGCTCGTGACTGTGCGTCGAGAGGCCGACGGGCAGCCCAAAGCGGCGAGCGGCTTCGACCGGGAGGTCGTCCTGCCCAACGTGCACGTAGTCGGCGCCCGCGAGCACGGCGAGGTCGGGCCGGTCGTTGACGACGAGTGGAACGCCGACGCGCGCAGTCACGTCACGCGCGACCGCGAGCACCTCGAGAAGCTCCCGGTCGGGAAGCGTCTTCTCGCGGATCTGCACGAGGTCGACGCCGCCGCGGATCGCCGCCTCGAGCAGCTCGCCGAGGTCTGGCCGCGCCCCGACGATCAGGTAGAGCCGGCTATCCACCGGCGACGGGCCGCGCCACGAGGACCTTGTCGCCTAGCTCGAGCACAACGCGCGAATAGTCGGCGCGATCGACCGGCTCGCCGTTTCGCTCGACGAGCGCGTACGGCCCGGTGAAGCCAAGACGCTCGAGCAAGCGCGCCACCGTCTCGCGCTCCTCGAGCTGGTGTTCTCGGCCGTTGACCGTGCACACGCTCACGACGCGCCGACGAGACCGGTCAGCGGGCTCGACGGCTCGGCGAGCTGCGGCTCCATCACACCGGCGAGGAAGCCGCGGCGGCCGGCCTCGACCGCGAGCCGAAACCCCTCGGCCATCGCAACAGGATCCCCGGCGCGGGCGATCGCCGTGTTCACGAGCACCGCGTCCGCACCGAGCTCCATCGCCGCCGCCGCGTCCGACGGCGCGCCTAGGCCTGCGTCGACGACGACCGGCACGCGCGCCTCCTCGATCATGATCGCGATCGACTCGCGCAGCTTCAGGCCGCGTCCGGAGCCGATCGGCGCCGCGAGTGGCATCACCGTTGCACAGCCGACCTCTTCGAGCCGTCGCGCGAGCAGCGGATCCGGGAACATGTACGGCAACACGGTGAAGCCGTCGGCGACGAGCGTCTCCGCAGCCTCGAGCGTCCCGACCGGATCCGGCAGCAGGTTGCGAGGGTCCGGAATCACTTCCAGCTTGATCCAGTCGGGGAGCCCGCCCGCGCGCGCAAGTCGTGCAACGCGAACCGCGTCCTCCGCAGTCTTCGCTCCGGCGGTGTTCGGCAACAGCATCAAATCATCCGGCAAGTGGCTCGTCAGATCGCGTGCGCGATCGTCGAAGTCGACGAGCCGAACCGCAACCGTGACCAGCTCCGTCCCAGAGGCGGCCACCGCCTGCGCCATGACCTCGAGGCTTTCGTACTTGCCCGTCCCGACGAGCAGTCGTGACGAAAACTGCCGTCCGGCGATCTCGAGAAAGTCACTTCTGTTCATACCTCACTCCCTTCGCTGGCATGACCCAGATCAGGTTCGACGGTCGCGGCCGAAGCCGCCTCTCAGCCCGAAGGGGCTCCCGTGATTGCACAGCGAAGGCTAACCCAACCAGCGAGGACCATTAGCATCCTCTCCGTGCGTGAACTTCGCCCCGGTGTCTGGCATTGGCAATCGCCGCATCCCGACTGGAACGAGAAACAGGAGTGGCCGGAGCTCGTCTCGTCGTACGGGATCGAGCTCGGCGATGACCTCTTGTTGTTCGACCCGCTCTCTGTTCCCGCCGAGCTGCGCGGGCGCGCGACCGCCGTCGTCCTAACCGCGCCGTATCACGAGCGGGACGCCCGTGGGCTTGGCCTCCCGGTGCACACGCCGCCCGCAGACACCTGGCAGGACTGGGTCGAGAAGTTCGGCATCGACCCCGACCGCGTGCGCGGCATGGAGAGCGACGACCTCGCCTGGCTGCGCGCAGGCGAGGGCGAAGGACACTTCCACGGTCCCGGCGCGTGGCCGTTCGGCATCGAGGCGTACGCGGGCCGCGAAGACAACGATCTCATCCTCTGGCTGCCGGCGATCAACTCGATCGTCAGCGGCGACTCGCTTTCCGACTTCGGCGGCGGACTGAAGATCTGGCTCGGCGGTCGCACGCACGTGACGCGCGACGATGTCGTGGAGCGGCTCCGCCCGCTGCTCGATCTGCCGGTCGAGCTCGTGCTACCCGCGCACGGCGAGCCGACGGATCGCGCGGCGCTCGAGCGCGTGCTCTCCTGAGCACATGGAAGCCTGAGTGGGGGAAGTTCGCCCGCCATGCGGAGCGGTGGAGCGAGCGGGCGTACGCCGATCCGAACCTCGCGCGCCGCGCCGAATTGATTCTCACGCTCGGCCCCTCGCTCACGTCGGGTGACGCGGTTCTCGATCTCGCGTGCGGCGACGGCGGCCTCGCAGACTTCCTTCCCGAGCAGCGCTACCTCGGCGTCGACGGTAACGCGGGCATGGTGGCCGCCGGGCGAAGCCACGGTCGCGAGCTCGTCGAGGCTGACATGAACGACTTCCGTCCGCTCAAGCCGGTCGACGCGACAACGATGTTCCGTGGGCTCTACTACGCCCGAGACCGACGGGAGCTCTTCGCGCATATCGCCGGCTACACGACGAAGAAGCTCGTCTTCGACTTCAACCCGCGCGAGTTCCGCGTCGACGACGTCCTCACCGACCTACGCGCGGCTGGATTCGGAGAGATCGAGACGAGACCGTTCTTCGTGCCGCAGACGCGCGCGCTGCCGCGACCCGTTCTAGCGGCCCTTCGGCGAGTCGAGCGAACTCCTGGGGCCGGGCTGCTCCTGCGGCGCGCTTCACCCTCGTCTGCGCCGCGTCACCCTAGAGCAACCTGTCGAGGCCGCGCGTGAGACCGACGCGGCCGGCCACTGCGCGGATCGCCAGCAATGTGCCGGCGACGTAGGGTGCCGGCGTCTCGCCGGCGTCGTGGCGGAGCGAGAGCCGCTCGCCGGCGCGCGCGAAGACGACCTCGGTCGAGACGACGAAGCTCGGCAGCCGGAGCGAATGGACTTGGGTGCCCGCGACCGTCGCACCGCGCGCTTCGCGGGCGCCGTGCACCTCGTCGATCGGGACGGCAAGTGCGGGCGGGCGAACGCTCTCGAGCCGCTCGGCGACCTCGCGCGCCGTCCCGCTAGGCGCGTCCTGCTTCCCTGCGCTCGCGTAGTCGATGATCTCCCACGTGTCGAAGTGGCGCGCTGCGTCCTCCGCGAACCGGAGCAGGAGTGCAGCGGTGACCGAGAAGTTGCCAGCCGCGATCACGCCGACGCCTTTCGCGCGCGCGAGCGCATCGATCTCCGCGTAGTCGTCCGCCGACAGGCCACTCGAGCCGATGACGACGTTGACACCCCGCTCGAGCGCGGCGTGGACGTTCCGCTTCACGACGGTCGCGTGCGTGTAGTCGACGAGGACGTCGGCCGGATTCGCGTCGAGCGCGTCCGCGACCGGCTCGCGCGAGACGCCGCCGACGAGCTCGAGATCGTCAGCTGCTGCAATCGCCTCCGCAACCGCTGCGCCGGTCCAGCCGGTGATGCCGGCGACACAGACGCGGATCACGAAGCGAAGACGTCCGCGAAGCGCTCGCGCTCGTCGAGCATCCACATGTGCCCGCCGTCGACGGCGAGCTCGCGGTACTCGGCGCCGAGCGCAGAGGCGAGCGCGCGCGCGCGATCGCACGTGACGAGCGTGTCGGAGGTGCAGCCGACGACGAGCGCAGGGATGCCCGCGGCGCGAACGCGCGCGCACTCGCGGAGAAGATCGAGCCCGCGAACCTCGCGCGCGAGCGCAAGTGCGGCGCGCGGAGCGCGCGCGGCGGCGGCAGCGGCGCGCGCGGCTGCTTCGCGCGGGTAGACACCGCGCGCGGTCTGGCGCAGGAACGCGACGACGCTCGCCCACATCGGCTTCGTCAGCGGCAGGCCTGCGGGCGCAACGAGCACGAGGCGTTCGACGAGCTCGGGCGACTCCGCAGCGGCGAGGATCGCGAGCGCCGCGCCC
Source organism: Gaiellaceae bacterium (assembly GCA_035703805.1). Classification (GTDB taxonomy): domain Bacteria; phylum Actinomycetota; class Thermoleophilia; order Gaiellales; family Gaiellaceae; genus Palsa-739. The sequence goes on from DASSXM010000090.1 coordinate 4,351, forward strand.
ATCGAGTGCCCGCCGAGCGGCGAGCGGCCGCGGCGGCCGAGCTCGATGCGGAGCCAGCGGTGGTATTCGGTTAGCGATCCGCGGCCGACCGCGAAGCTCGGCGGCTCGAGCGCGCTCCAGCCCGACGGCAAGCCCGGCTCGTACAGCGCGGCCGGCGCACCGAAGCCGGGGACGAACAGGGCGTGCGGATCCATCCGAGCATCCTACGAACCGCGTCAAGCGGCGACGAGCGACGCCGCCGGCTCGAGGCCGAGCACGCGCGCGTAGACGCCGGCGAGCTGCGCGAACGAGGCATCCCACGTCCGCTGCTGCGCGGCCGCGAGGCCTGCCGCTCCGAGAGCAGCGCAGCGCGCCGGATCCCCTGCCAGCTCGAGCAGCGCCGCGGCGAGTGGGCCCGGCACTTCCGGCTCGACGAGGAGGCCGGTGCGGCCGTGCGACACGAGCTCGAGGGCGCCGCCCGCTGCAGCTGCAACAACCGGCAAACCGGACGCGCCGGCCTCGAGGAGCACCTGCCCGAACGTATCGGTGGTACTCGGGAAGCAAAAGACGTCCGCGCTCGCGTAGTACGCGGCGAGCGCTTCACCGTGCGCCTCGCCGATGAAGATCGTGCCGGCCGGGGCGGTTCTCTGGAGCTCTCGGCGGGCCGGACCGTCGCCGACGACGACGAGCCGCGCGCCGGGAAACGTGCGCGAGACACGCGCGAACGCGTCGAGCAGCACGCTGATCCGCTTCTCGTGAGAGACGCGGCCGACGGAGAGAACGAGCGGGCCGTCCTTCCCGCCGAGCAGCCGCTCCCGCAGCGCGTCGTCGTGCCGGCCGGGGTTGAAGAGCGCCGTGTCGACGCCGCGGCCCCAGACGCCGACGTCGGGCAGGCCGCGCGCCTCGAGCGCGTCGGCGACACCGCGCGTCGGCGCGAGCACGGTCGCGCAGCGCTCGTAGAACCAGTCGACGTAGACGTCGACTGCACCGGAAACGAGGAGGTCGCGCGTGAGATGGAGCGCGTAGGGACCGAGCTCGGTGTGGTACGAGCCGACGACCGGCACACCGAGTAGGCGGGCGACGACGAGGCCGCAGAAGCCGACGGGCCCCGGGGTCGCGACATGAACGACGTCCGGCTGTTCCCTCTCGACGAGCGCGAGCACGTCGGTCGGAAGCGGAAAGCGGAGATCGAGCGACTCGTACGTCGGCAGCGGGAGCGACCAGTCCGGCGGCAGCGACACCGTGCCGGGAGCGGCCGGCTCGTGCGACGCGACGACGACGGTGCCTGCGTACGTCCCGTCTGCCGCGGCCGCGGCGAGGCGGCGCATCGTTCCCGCGACGCCGTTCACTTCGCTGAACGTGTCGGTGAAGAGCAGCGCGCGCGGTTCGCGGCGGATCGTCGTACGCACGCCGAAGAAACCGTCCTCGATCGCGGCGAGCCCGCTGCGCGAGTCGGCGTGATGGCGTGCGGTGGCGAGATACGGAAGCTGCAACCCGCCCGCGAATGCGAGCGCGGCGAGCCTTCGCCCCGCGCCCGGAAGCTCCGCGAGCGACACGCCGCCCGAGCGTGCGCGCTCGCCGAGTAGCCGCACGAAGCGCACGCTTTGGTCGGCGATCTCGCGATGCCGCTCGTCGGCGTCGGTTGCGTCATTGTCGAAGAGCGCTTCGACCTGCGCACGGATCGTGTCGGGCAGCTCGGCTCCGCTGTTGCGATACGCGTTCGCGAACAGCGCCGCGATCGCGTGCGCGAGCTTCAGCGTCGAGCCGTGCTCGCCGCCGATTGCACCCTCCCCGCGCGCGACGGCCGCGAGCACGTCGTCGACGGAGGCGCCCGGCGCATCCGTCCACGTCGTCGCAATGTCGAGCGCGCCGTGGTCGTCGGAGCCGCCCGTCAGCGCGATCCGGCCGGCATGCGCAGGCTCGATGTCATGGCGGTCGGCGAGCTTTGCGAGATATTCGGGCGTCACCGCCGCGGCGAGCCGGCAGGCGAGCTCGTTCGACTCGCGCGGCCGCGCGCCGTTCCGTCCCTCCCAGACGCCGAAGAGCACCATCATCCGCTCGACGTGCGACACGTTCAGCGGCGGCCCCATGCGGTAGAGCGGATGCGCGAGACAGTGTGCAAGCCCGCGCTCGCGGAGGAACTCGACGAGCTCGTACACCGACGGCCGGAACGGCTGCAGGTCGCGATGATCCTCTTCGCTCAAGCCCCAGACGAGAACGTGCAGCGGCACCTCGTCCTCGGGAAAGCGCGTCGTGACCTCGACGGAGAGAAACGTGTCGGGCTCGTGCGCGATGCGCAGCGCGCCTTCGACCGTGTTGTGGTCGCTGATCGTCACGTGCGTCATGCCGCGCGCCTTGCAGACGCCATAGACCCGCTCCGGCTGCGTGTACGACTCACCGAGGCGCGCCCGCCGGAGGGCGTAGTTCCCGCTGTCCGTCGAGTAGACCGAGTGAACGTGCAGGTCGCAGCGGCTCACGTACGCACGGTGTAGCCCGGCGAACGGACGACTCCTGCCCGTTTGCGGCCGTTCTCACCACATCGACACGCGGACGACACCACAATGGGCGGAATGCGCGTCTGGGACGCCGAGGTGACGATCGACGAGCCGCTCGTGCGCCGGCTGATCAAGGCGCCTGAAGTCGAGTCGCTCTCGCTCCTGTCGGAAGGCTGGGACCGCTCCGTCTGGCTCGTGAACGAGAAGCTCGTGTTCGCCTTCCCGCGCCGCGCCGCCGTCGTGGAACCGCTCGAGCGCGAGATCGCGCTGCTCCCCCGCCTCGCGCGCCTTCTGCCGCTGCCGATCACGGAGCCGTCGTTCGTCGGCCGCCCGAGCGACGCGTACCCGTGGCCGTTCTTCGGCGGCGAGTTCTTGCCCGGGCGCGAGCTCTGCGACGTCGACCCAGGAATGCCGCGCGCGCAGATCGGCGTCGATGCCGCCGGCTTCCTCCGCCGCCTGCACAGCGCCGAGGTCGCCGCCGCGATGGACGCGCCTGCACTGCCGGTCGATCCCACCGGGCGTGCCGACATGACCCGGCGCGTGCCGCTCACGCGCGACTACCTCACACGCGTGAATTGGGACGTGCCCACACATGTGGCCCGCATGCTCGACGAGGCCGAGCGGCTTCCGCCACCGCGAGAGCCGACAACCGTCGTGCACGGCGACCTCCACTTCCGCCACCTGCTCGTGGACGAAGGCCGGCTGAGCGGCGTCATCGACTGGGTCGACCTCTGCCGCTCCGATCCATGCGTCGACCTGCAGCTCGTGTGGAGCGTGCTCGAGCCGGACGACCGCGCAGGGTTCCTCGAGACGTATGGGGCGGTCAGCGACGAACAGCTCCTGCGCGCGCGTGTCCTCGCGCTCTCGCTGAGCGCGGCGCTCGCGTGGTACGGACGCGAGAACGGCATGGCGAACGTCGAGCGCGAAGCGCTCGCCGGGCTCGACCGCGCTAGCCGGTAGCGCCCATCGGCGCGTTCATCATCTTCAGCATGCGCCAGCCACCGCCACGGCGAAAGTAGCGCCACACGAGCGCGGCGCCGATCACGAGGAAGACGATGTTGAGATACGTCGTGTAGTTCCAGGCGACGTGCGCCATCTCGACCTTCGCGTTGCGTGCATGCCGTTCGATCCCGATCCCCGCGAAGACGAACTCGACGACGATGCCCGCCGCCGCCATCGCGGCGTAGAACGTGACGAAGATGAAGCCGGCCATCCTCCAGCCGTAGTAGCGGCGGTAGATGTCGAGGATCGGGAGGATGAGCAGGTCGGCGAACACGAACGCGATGACGCCGCCGAAGCTGATGCCGCCGTTCCACAGCACCGCGGCGAGCGGCACGTTCCCGATCGAGCAGACGAAGCTGAGCATCGCGACCGCGGGACCGATCAGCGGCCCCCACACCTTGCCGAGCGTGCCGTGATGCTCGAGGAAGAGCGACCGCCAGAACGAGTCGGGCACCCACGCCGCGAGCGCGCCTGCGATGAGCAGCCCGCCGAAGACGTCGCGCGCGACGGCCGCCCAGTCCATGACGAAGTAGTCGGCGGTCGCCGTGAAGCCCGCCCCGGACAGGAGCTTCGGCGCGGACATATCCATCCCCGCGTGCCCTTCCATCGAGCCGAGATGCCGCTTGTCCGCCTCGGCGCGCGCCTCGTCGACGAGCCGCTGCTTGAGAAAGACGCGGAAGAGGAGCGCGACGAAGACGATGATGAGCGGCCCTCCGACGAACTCGCCGACGACGAACTGCCAGCCGAGCAGGAGGCCGATGACGATGCCGAGCTCGATGACGAGATTCGTCGAAGCGATCTCGAACGCCATCGCCGCCGTGAAGCTTGCGCCTTTACGAAAGAGTGCGCGTGCGAGCGCGACCGCGGCGTACGAGCAGCTCGACGAGGCGGCTCCGAGTCCGGTCGCGAGCGCGACCGTCTTCGCCGAGTCGTCGCCGAGCAGCTTCTGCAGCTTCTGCTTCGAGACGACGGCCTGTACCGCCGCCGAGAGGCCGAAGCCGAGAATGAGTGCCCAAAGGATCTCCCACGTCATCCCGAAGGAGAACGACAGCGCCCGCCAGACGTCGTGCAGCACTAGCTCAGATTCGCAGAAATGCGGTCGAGCGTCTTGCGCAACCCAGTTAGCTCGCGGTCGCCGAGGCCGTCGAGCATTTTGCGCTCGAAGCCGCGCATGGCCGCGAGCAGGTTCTTGTGCAGCTGCTCCCCCTCCGCGGTGAGCTCGAGGTTGCGCACGCGCCGGTCCTTCGGATCGAGCTGCCGCCGCACGAGACCGAGCTGTTCGAGCCGGTCGATGTGATGCGTGATCGTCGCGCCCTCGAGATGGACGTGGCTCCCGAGCGCGCTCTGGCTGATGACGCCTTCGTCACTCAGCGCGCTGAGCACGACCCATGTGCCGAGCGAACCACCCGCCTGGTGGAGCGTGTCCTCGAACGCCTCCCGCACGGCCTTGGCCGTGAAGACAAGCCTTCTTCCGAGGGGATCGTTCGACATCGTAACATTTGACATCGTACCACCCGCTTGTCTAGGGTGACGGCCATGCTTGCCGCCCTGGCGCACTGGATCGCGCATCACCGCAGGCGCGTGATCCTCATCTGGGTCGTGCTCACCCTCTTCGGCGGGTTCGCCGCCGGCCAGGTGTCGAAGCGCTGGTACCAGAGCTTCTCGATCCCGGGCTACTCCGCGTACGAGACGAACCAGAAGACGCTGAAGACGTTCGGCTCCGGCGAGCAGGCCGCGCTCGTCGCCGTCTTCCACACGTCCGGCGACGTCACGAAGGAGACGAGCCTGCAGAAGGCGGTCGCGGACGCCGCCGCCGTCAATCCCGGCTCGCGCAGCTCGTCGTTCTGGTCGACCGGCAGCCTCGCGTACGTGTCGAAGGACCGGCACACGGCCTTCGCCGAGATCTATCCGCCGAAGAACCCGAACTTCAGCTCGTCCGTGCACATCACCGAGGTGCGCGCAGCGCTGAAGAAGGCGACTCCCGCAGGCACGACCGCGAACCTCACCGGCCGCGACGCGCTCTACGCAGCGTCGAACGGCGGCGGCAAGGGCCCGAGCGTCCTCACTGAGGCGCTCATCGGCGGCGTCGGCGCGCTCGTGATCCTCTTCTTCGTCTTCGGAACGCTGCCGGCGGTGCTCATGCCGATCTTCGTCGCGATCGCGTCCATTCTCAACACGTTCACGCTCGTGTGGCTGCTGACGTACCTGACGAACGTCTCGATCATCGTCCAGTTCCTCATCGCGCTCGTCGGGCTCGGCGTCGCCATCGACTACGCGCTGCTCATGATCTTCCGCTTCCGCGACGAGCTGCGTGAAGGCGAGGACGTCGAAACCGCGCTCGTCGAGACGATGACGCACGCGGGGCGCTCCGTGATCGTCTCCGGCTCGACCGTTGCCGTCGGCCTCCTGTCGATGATCTTCCTGCCGCTCCCGTTCATCCGCTCGATCGGCATCGGCGGCATGCTCATTCCCGCCGTCTCGGTGCTTGCCGCGATCACGCTGCTGCCGGCGCTGCTCGCTGTGCTCGGCGAGCGCATCAACAGCGTGCGCGTGCTGCCAAAACGACTCGTCGACCGCGGCCACCCCGAGGACGGGCTCTGGGGCCGCTGGGCAGCGCTCGTCATGCGCCGGCCGGTTCCGGTCGCCGTGATCGGCCTCGCCATCGTCGGCCTGCTCGTCTACTCCGGCTTCCAGATCAACCCGAGCGAGGCGCAGGCGAAGAACCTGCCGGGCAAGGGCGACGCGATCAACGGGCGCGCCGCGCTCACCGCGGCCGGCATCACGCCCGGCGTCTACAAGCCGTTCGACATCCTGGTCGAGAACGGCGCGAGCACGGCCCCGATCGTCGCGAAGCTGCAAAGGACGCCTGGCATCGTCGGAGCAGTGGCGCCGAAGGACTGGCAGAGCGGTACCGACTCGATCATCGAAGCGTTCCCCGCCTACGACGGCGCCAGCAAGCAGATCCGCCCGCTGATCAGCAACGTGAAGAACGAGCTGCAGGGCACGAACGCGTCGCTCGGCGGGCTCGCACCGGAGGAGCGCGACTTCGTGCACGCGGTGTACGGCAACTTCCCGTACGTCCTCGCCTTCGTGCTGCTGCTGACGATCGTCCTGCTCATGCGCGCGTTCCGCTCGTTCCTGCTGCCGATCAAGGCGGCGGTGCTCAACCTCGTCTCTCTCGGCGCGGCGTACGGGATCATCGTCTTCATCTTCCAGCAGGGCCACGGCTCGCAGGCGATCTGGAACGTGCCTGCGACGCAGTCGATCATCCCGTGGATCCCGCTGATGATCTTCGCGTTCCTCTTCGGCCTCTCGATGGACTACGAGGTGTTCATGCTCACGCGCATGCGCGAGGCGTACGACGAGACCGGCGATACGAACGCGGCAGTGGCGCTCGGCCTCGCGCGCACCGGCAAGCTCGTGACGAGCGCCGCGCTCGTGCTTATGTTCGCGTTCTTCGTGCTCTCGTCGAGCCCGGGTGTCGACATCAAGCAGTTCGGCATCGGCCTTGCCGCGGGGATCATCTTCGACGCGACGGTCATCCGCGCGCTGCTCGTGCCCGCGCTCATGCGCCTGCTCGGGAGCTGGAACTGGTGGCTGCCGAACTTCGCCGCGCGCGCTCTCCGCGTCGCGCCGTCGGCGGCGGCTGTTACCGAGCCCGCTTAGTCAGAACTTCTTCGACATCGGCGATGTCGACGCCGGCGATCGCAAGCAGCGCGTATAGGTGGTAGACGACGTCGGCCGCCTCCTCGGCGAGCCTGCCGTCGCCGGCGACCGCCGACAGCGCCGCCTCCATCGCCTCCTCGCCGAGCTTCTGCGCCGCACGCTCGACGCCGGCCTCCGCGAGCGACGCGGTGTACGAGCCTTCGGGACGTTCGCGCACGCGCTCGACGATCGTGCGCCAGAGCGCAGGCGTGAAGCACGAGAGCGAGCCGGTGTGGCACGCAGGTCCCGCGGGCCGCACGCGCAAGAGAATCGCGTCGCCGTCGCAATCCTCGCGGATCTCCTCGACCGCCAGCGTGTTGCCCGACGTCTCGCCCTTGTGCCACAGCTCTTCGCGCGAGCGGCTCCAAAACCACGCCTCCCCCGTCTCGCGCGTCCGGCGCAACGCCTCCTCGTCCATCCACGCGAGCATGAGCACGCGGCCGCTGTCCGCGTCCTGCACGATCGCCGCTTTCAGCTCAGGCTGCATCTCTCAGCTCCACCCCCATCGCGCGCAGCTCGTCGCGCAGGGCGACGAGCCGTGAAGGTTCTTCGTGCAGGATCGACGCAAGGAGCGCGGCCTGCGAGATCTCGAGCGCAGCAGCGACGTGCGCGGCACCGCCTGCACCGCCGGAGGCAATCACCGGCAGCGAGACCGCGTCGCGGAGCCGCGCGAGCAGCTCGAGGTCGTAGCCGGACTGCGTTCCGTCGCGGTCGATCGACGTGACGAGCAGCTCGCCGGCGCCTTCCTGCTCGCACTCACGCGCCCACTCGATCGTGTCGCGCTGCGCGTCGCGCGTCGCCGAGTGCGAGCGCACGCGTCCGTCCTCGGTGTCGATCGCGACGACGACCGCCTGGCTGCCGAGCGTGCGCGCGAGCTCGCCGATGAGCGACGGCCGCGCGAGGGCGGCGGAGTTGACGCTGATCTTGTCCGCGCCCGCCTCCAGCACTGCCGCCGCGTCGTCGAGCGTGCGGATGCCGCCGCCGACGGTGAACGGGATCGAGACCTGCTCGGCGACGCGCGCGGCGACGTCGACCGCCGAGCCTCGGGACTCTATGGTGGCGGCGACGTCGAGGAAGACGAGCTCGTCCGCGCCCGCGTCGGAGTACGCGGCGCCGAGCTCGACGGGGTCGCCGACGTCGCGCAGCTCTTGGAAGCGCACGCCCTTGACGACGCGGCCGCCGGCCACGTCCAGGCAGGGGATCAGGCGCGGGAGAGGCATGACTCCAGAAATCTCGCGCCGGCGGCGCCGCTCTTCTCGGGATGGAACTGCACGCCGAGGAACGAGCCCGACTCAATGATCGCGGCGTGGCCTTCGCTCGTCGCGACGGTCGCTTCGGTCTCGCACGCGTACGAGTGCGCGAACCAGTACGTCTCGCCGCCGGGCTCGACCAGCGCCCAGCCGATGCGCGGAACGCGCTCGGCCTGCAGTCGCACTGCGCGGCCCGGAACGAGGCCGAGGCCGGGCGTGCCGCCGTCCTCCTCACTCTCGTCGAGGGCGATCTGCGCGCCGAGGCAGATGCCGAGCACCGCGCGACCGGAGGCGACACGCTCGCGCAGCACCTCAGCAGCGCTGCCGAGCCCGTCCATGGCGGAGCGTGCCGAGCCGACGCCGGGGAGGACGGCAAGGTCCGCTCCGGCGAGATCGTCGGTCAGGTCGACGCCGAGGCGGAGGAACGCGAGCTCGACCGAGCGCACGTTGCCTGCGCCGTATCGCGCGATGGCCACGTTCACAGCAGGCCTTTCGTGGACGGGAGCTCCGAGCCCTCGCGCGCGATCGCCGCGCGCAGCGCGCGGCCGACCGCCTTGAATGCCGCCTCCGCGACGTGATGGTCGTCGCGGCCGTTCGACTCGACGTGCAGCGTCAAGCGTGCGGCGCTCGCAATGCTCTCGAGCATGTGGCGCGCGAGCCCCGGGTCGAGCTCGAGCGCGATCTCGGCACCGCGGCGACCGCCGAGATCGATGGCTGCGCGTGCGAGCGCATCGTCCATCGGCACCTCGGCGGAGCCGTAGCGGGCGATCCCGCGGCGGTCGCCGAGCGCGCGGTCGAGCGCCTCGCCGAGGGCGATCGCCGCGTCCTCGGCCGTGTGATGCGGCCCGGTCTCGAGATCACCGCTGCCTTCGAGCACGAGGTCGAAGCCGCCATGGAATGCGAGCTGCTCGAGCAGATGGTCGTACAAGCCCGCACCCGTCGCGACGCGCACGCGCCCTTCGCCGTAGAGACCGAGCCGAACGCGCAGCGTCGTCTCCGCCGTCGCGCGTACGTAGCGCTTCAGGTCGGGCACCGGCGCACCAGCGAGCGCGGCGAGCAGCAGGTCGTTGTCCTCACGGTCGTTGACGGTGATGCGAATGCCGCCGTTGCCGACGCGCACCGCGCAGCCGGCGCGCATGAGCAGGTCGTCGGCGACCTGCGCCGGGTCGTCGACGGGAACGAAGACGAAGTTCGCATACGAGGGAAGCGGCTCGAAGCCGAGTGCGCGCAACTCGTGCGCGAGCCGCTCGCGTTCCTCGATCACGGGCTGCACGTCGGGCGGCGCGCGCAATGCGGCGAGCGCGAGCGCAACCGAGAGCGTCGAGCATTGCGCCGGGGCCTGCCAGGCGGTGAGCTCGGCAGCGGTGTCCGCATCGGCGAGCGCATAGCCGATGCGCGCACCGGCGAGGCCGAACGCCTTCGAGAACGTGCGGATGACGATGACGCCGTCTTCGATCAGGCCGACGGCGCTGTCGCCGCAGTACTCGTAGTACGCCTCGTCGACGAGCAGTGGCCGCGCGTCGGGAATCGGCGGGAGATCGCCGAACGGATTGCCGGGGCGGCAGATCACGGTGAGCGCGGGCGATTCGCGTCCCACCTCCGCACCTGCGAGCTGCGTCGCGACCCGGAAGACGGGATACGTCGGCTCGTCCGGGATCGCGACCTTGTCGCCTGGGCCTGCGAACGCGCGGATGCAGAGCATGAGCAGATCGTCCGCACCGGCACCGAGCACGACGTTCTCGGGCGCGACGCCCGCGTATTCGGCGATCGCCTCGTTAATGAACGGATAGCCGCCGTGCGGATACGTGTTGATCTCCGCGAGCGCGCCCGCGATCGCACCGGGCCGCGAGCTAGGAAGCGGCAGCGGCGACACGTTGCCGTCGAAGCGGACGATCTGGACGGGATCGAGGCCCGCCTTCGCGGCGAGCTGCTCGGTCGAGAGCGCCCACTCGTACGGCTTGAAGCCGGCCGGTAGCCGCGTCTTCGTCATCGCTCCACCGCCGCCGCGTGCGCGGACATTCCCTCGACAGCGGCAAGCGCGCGCACGACAGGCGCGACGAGCGCAAGCCCGTCCGCGGTGAGTCGCTGCGTCGTGAGCGGCTTGAGAAAGGTCTCGAGCCCTAGGCCGCCGCTCGAGCGGCCCCAGCCGCCCGTCGGCAGGACGTGGTTGCCGCCGGTCGCATAGTCGCCCGCGGCAACGGGCGAGCTCTCGCCGAGAAACACTGCGCCGGCGTTGCGAATGCGGCCCGCGAGCGCGACCGCGTCGCCGAGCAGGACGACGTGCTCGGGCGCGAGGCGTTCCACCTCGGCGAGCGCAGCGTCGAGATCACCTCCGTCGACGAGCGTGCAGGCGCTATCGGGACCGTGCTCCGCTTGCGCGGCGAGCTCGAGCTCGGCGATGCGGCGATCGCCGCGGCGCCCGAGGACGACCGCCACTTCCGACGGTCCGGCAGGAAGGTCGATCGCGACATCGCGCGAGACGAGCAGCTTTGCCTCGTTCACGTACGCGTTACCGGGGCCGACGATCTTGTCGACGCGCTCGATCGTCTCCGTGCCGTACGCGAGCGCGGCAATCGCCTGCGCGCCGCCGATCGCCCAGACCTCGTCGATCCCGAGTAGGCGCGCCGCGGCGGCGACGAGCCCGGCGCCTGCAGGCGGCGTGACGACGACGATCCGCTCGACGCGCGCGACCTGCGCGGGCACAGCGCACATGACGAGCGTCGAGACGAGCGAGCGCGGCACGTAGATGCCGACGGAGCGAAGTGGGTGCCAGTGGCGCTCGAGCTCGACGCCCGGCTCGATCTCGAGCCGTACGTCGTTCGGCCACTGCTCCTCGTGCCAGAGGCGGACGCGATGCGCGAGCGTGAGCAGCGCTTCTTCCGGGAGCTCGCCTGCCGGCACCGCGCGGGCGGGCTCGACGCCGTCGAGCTTCAGCGACCAGTCGCGCACCGCGGCGTCGCCGCGTGCGCGCACGTCGTCGACGATCTCCTTCATCCGAGCATCCGCTCGATCGGAACGAGGAGGATCGACGTCGCACCGGCTGCCTCGAGCTCGGGGAGCAGGCGCCACACGTCGGCGGCGGGGACGACGCTGTGGACGGCGACCATCCCTTCCTCTGCGAGCGGCAGGATGCTCGGTGCGCGCGAGCCGGGAACGAGCGAGCAGATCTGTTCGAGCGAGTCCTTCGGCGCGTTCAGCATGAGATAGCGCGTGCCGCGCGCCTGCACGACGCTCCGAAAGACGGATGCGAGCTGCAGCGTCTCTTCGGTCGCGTTCGGCCCGGCGATGAGCACCGCCTCCGACTCGAGCAGCGGGCCGAGCGAGCGCAGGCCGTTCGTGCGCAAGGTGCTGCCGCTCGAGACGAGGTCGACGATCGCGTCGGCGAGGCCGAGGCGCGGCGCGAGCTCGACCGAACCGTCCACCTGCACGAGCTCGACAGGGCTCGGAAGCAGCTCCGCGGCG
>DASSXM010000046.1:0-6390 GCA_035703805.1 Gaiellaceae bacterium
GCACGAGGCCGGCGATCCACGCGAGGCGCTCGCCCCAGTAACCCGGGATGACGGGCCGCGGCGCGACCCGCGGCCCATACGACTCGACGGGCGGGCGCGGCGGCAGCAGTGGCTCCGGGGTTTGCATCCGGGGGAGTATCACCTAAGGCCGGAGGCTAAGTCCGCGAAGCGGCTTAGCCGGAGGCCGGATTCTCGTGGGCGGGGATGGCCGAAGGCCACCACCGCCCACGCAGCGTGGCCACCCCACCACGACCTCAAAAGGACGGCGGCTAGGCCGCCGTCCGCTCTGCGGAGCACAACCTCTACGCCTGGAAGTGCGCAGCACTTCCAGGCGACTTTAGAGGCCGAAGAGGTGCTGGATTTGGTGCCAAACGCCGACGACGAAGGCGCCGGCGAGGGCCATGAGCACGGCCAGGGCGATATAGAAGCGGTACCGCGCGAGGCGGCTCTCCTCGCGGCGCAGCAGGCGCGCCCGTCGCATGGCCCGGTGGTACCGGTACCGGACGGCGACCGCGGACGGGTCGATGGGCGCAGGCTCATTCCGCAGCGGCTCGGCCATCCCGGGATTCTAGAGGCGATAATCCGCGTGGGGGCGTTGCCGATGGTCGTCCAGGCCGATCGTGAGAGGGGTTCGTCGTCCGTCTCGGTGGAGCGGCTGACGGCGCTTGCCCGTGCGCTAGGGGCCGCGGCCGAGAGCACGGACCGTGCGGCAGCGCTCGACGAGCTCGTCGAGGCTGCGCGGGTCGTGGCGGGTGCGGACGTCGGCCTCGTGCGGGTCCGCACGACGGGCGACCGGCTCGAAGCAATCGCGGTCGCAGGGCCCCGAGCGCTCGCCGCCGAGCTCGAGGGGATGCAACTGCCGGACGACGCCGTGCCCGAGCATCCCGTGTGGACATTCGAGGGCGCACCCGAGGCCGTGCGCAGGACTGCGCGGCGCGCCGGCGCTCGAGCGGTGCTGCTGTTTCCCTTGGCAGGCGCGACACTCGAGCTCTACCGCTCCGGGCCGGAGTTCTCTCCGGCCGAGGCGACGGCGGCGGAGCTCGCCGCCGCCAACACCGCTCTCATTCTGCGCGCGTACGGCGCTTTCCCCGGCGCGTCGGTCGACCCGGCCGCGCGGCCCGCGCTCGAGCTCGCGGGCGAAGCGTTCGCAGCGGCGCTCGACGCGGCGAACACGGCGGCCGAGATCGTTCGCGTCGCGGCGACTGTCGCTGATGCGCCTGCAGGCCTGCTTTGGGAGCTCGGTCGAGGTGGCGAGCTCGACTTCGGCGGCTCGCATGGCCTCGACGACGACACCGACGTCGTCGAGGCGCGCCGCGCCGCCGCGAGTGCGCTCGAGGACGACCGGCCCGTTCACGTCTTCGGAAGCTCGGTCGTGTTGCGTCTCGGCCATCCGCCACTCGGGCTCCTGCAGCTCCTCTTCGCGCCGGGCACGACGCCGGAGCGGGAGCAGCTCGAACAGCTCACGACATTCGGCGTGCGCGCCGCGCATGCCCTCCGCGCCAGCGCCCGCGCACGAAGCCTCGCCGTCGAGCTCGAGCGGACCCGCGCACTCCTTGCGGTCGTGGGGCAAGCGACGGCGGAACTGTCGCTCGGCCACACCCTCGAGACCGCGGTCGAGCGCGTCGGCGAACTGCTGGCGCAAGAGCAAGTCGCGGTCTACGTGCGCGGGGAAGGCGAGCGCCTTGTGCCCGGAGCCAACCGAGGTCTAGCCGGCCCGCACACGCGCGTCGCCGAACAGCTACTGGAGATCGCGCTCGGCCCGTCGCGTAGGCAGCCGGTCGTCGAGATCGCCGACGCACTTGTCGACCCGCGGCTCGCGGACGCGCGCGATGCGGCGCGCGAGTCGGGAATCGAGGCCGCCGTGGCCGCGCCGCTGCTCGTGCGCAACGAGGTCGTCGGCTTGCTCGCCGTCTATCCACGCCGGCATCGGCTACCGACCCGGAACGAGGCGGCACTGCTTCCGCCGCTCGCGTCCCTGCTCGCCGTCGCAGTACAGAACGCGCAGCTCCACGAGCGTGCGACCGACCTCGGGCGGCAGCGCGAGGCTGCGCTCGCATCCGAGCGGGCCGCCGCGAAGCGCCTCGGCGCGCTCTACGAGATCTCGCGCTCGTTCGCGCAGAGCCTTTCGCTCGAGGCGACGCTCGATGCGCTGACGGAGACGATCGTCGACGTGCTCGACGTCGACGCCGCCGTCATCCACATGCCCGACGATCGTCGCGAGCAGGTGCTGCCGCGTGCGATGCACGTGAAGGACGAGCAGCTCGCCGAGGCTACCCGCGCGATCCTCTACCGGCCGCAGCCGTTCGAGCGGTTCTCTCGCGAGGCGCGGCCGTTCCACCTCGGGCGCCGGCGCCGACTCGCAGGCACCGACCTGCTCGAGCCGTTCCTCGCGAAGGGCTGGACCGCGGCCGTCGTGCCTGTCGCGACGCCGGCGGAAGTGATCGCGGCCCTCACGATCCTGTCGTTCCGACCGGGAAGCCCGATCGTCGCGGAGACGATCGACGCTGCCGTGGCGATCGCTGGCCAGGCCGCGCTCGCAATCGACAACGCTCGCCTGTATGCCCAGCAGAAGCAGTTCTCCGACACGATGCAGCGCTCGCTCCTCCCGCGCGAGGAACCGGAGTCCGAGGGCCTCGAGATCGGCCGGGTATACGAGTCGTCGGCGCGCGTGGACGTCGGCGGCGACGTCTACGACTTCGTGACGCTCGACGACGGACGGCTCGCGGTCGTGCTCGGCGACGTCACGGGACACGGTGTCGAAGCGACCGCCGACATGGCGATGGCGAAGTTCGTGTTCCGCTCGCTCGCGCGCGAGCATCCCGAGCCAGCGGACTTCCTCGCTGCGGCGAACGACGTTGTGGTCGACGAGATCGCGACCGGCAAGTTCATCACGATGACGTATCTCGCAGTCGACGGTGTCAACGGCGCGGTCGCGTGCGCGAGTGCCGGTCATCCTGCTCCGCGGCTCCTGCTCCCAGACGGCACCGTACGCCCGCTCGAGGCGGCCGGACTTGTGCTGGGGATCGATTCCGACCAGGAGTACGCGGAGGTTCGCGCCGAGCTGCCTTCGGGCGCGACGCTCGTCGTGTACACCGACGGCGTCATCGAGGCACGGAGGGACGGGGAGCTGTACGGGACCGAGCGGCTCGACGCTCTCATCGCTGAGCAGCGCTCACTGCCGGCAGATGCGCTTGCCCGCACGATCGCCGACGACGCACGCCGGTTCGCCGGCGGCGAGCTCGCCGACGACCTTGCAGTAGTCGTCCTGCGGCGCAGGTAGCCGTGCTGCGCATCGGTCACCGCGGTGCGGCTGCGCTCGCGCCGGAGAACAGCCTCGCCGCGATCGAAGCGGCCGGCGCACACGGGATCGACATCGTCGAGCTCGACGTGATGCGCGGACCCCGTGGGCTCGTTCTCGCGCACGGGCCGGAGGTCCCGGCGGACGCGGCCGAGCTCGACGATGCGCTCGCCCTCGCCGTGAACCTCGGGCTCGCAGTTCAACTGGATGTGAAGGTCGCGGGGGTCGAGGAGGAGGTCGTCGCTGCGATCTCCCGCGCCGGCGTCGACCACCGCAGCTTCGTCAGCTCGTTCTCGCTGCCGATCCTCGCTGCGTTCGCGGCCGTCGCACCCGATCTGCCGCGCTCGTACACCTACCCGGAGGACAGACTGGGAGTCATGGGTGTGAGGGCGCTGCGGCCGGCAGTGCGCGCCGGGCTCGCCCTCCTCCGCGCGGCGCTGCCGCGCCGCCTCCCGCGCCGCCTGCGGGCGGTCGGCGCGAGCGCGGCGACGCTCAACTGGGCGGTCGTCTCGCCCGCGGCGGTCTCGGTATGCCACGAGCTCGGCGCGGCCGTCTACGTCTGGACGGTGAACGACCCCGTGCTCGCAAAAACCCTGCTCGAAAGCGATATCGACGGTATCATCACCGACGATCCGGGGATCTTCGCCGGAGAAACTTGATGTTGAAGCAATCCGGCCTCCTCCTCGCCCTCTTCCTGTCGTCCTCAGCGGTCGCGCTCGCCGACACGCCTCCGCCCACGACGACGACCACGGCGGCGACGATCGCCGACGGCGTCATGCTCGCGAGCGTGCCGGTGGGCGGGATGACGGCGGACGTTGCGTCGGCGGCGGTGCACGCGGCGTTCTGGCAGCCGGTCGTCCTCCGCGCCGGAGCGACGACGGTGAAGCTCGATCCGACGCTCGTCGGCCTCAGCGTTCCCGTCGACCTCGCAGTTGCAAAGGCGCTCGCCGCGCCGCCGGGGACGACGTTCGCGCTACGTGGCGTCGTCGACGCGAAGCAGCTCTCGACGTTCGTCGCGCACCTCGCACAACGCTTCGCACGGAAGGCAGCGCCGTCGCGCTTGCTCCTGCGCGCGAACAGGCCCTTCGTTATGAAGCCCATCGTCGGCCAGACGCTGAGGCAGCGGCTGACCGTCGCGGAAGTCACGTCCGAGCTCGCGCGCGGCACCCGCGCGCCGATCGACCTTCCCTTCACGCTCGTCACGCCGGCGGCGAATCCGGAGACGAACGGACCGGTGATCGTCATTCGTCGCGCATCGAATCTCCTGACGCTTTACAACGGCGTGCGCTACATCCGCCAGTTCAAGGTTGCGACCGGGCAGACCATCTATCCGACGCCGCTCGGCCGCTTCTCGATCGTCGTCATGTGGAAGAACCCGTGGTGGTACCCGCCGCCCGATCCGTGGGCGAAGGGGAAGAAGCCGACGCCGCCCGGGCCCGGCAACCCGCTCGGCACGCGCTGGATGGGGCTGAGCGCACCCGGAGTCGGCATACACGGTACGCCCGAGTCCGGTTCTATCGGCTACTCGCTCTCGCACGGCTGCATCCGCATGCTCATTCCGTCGGCCGAGTGGCTGTTCGACCACGTCAGAGTGGGCACGCCCGTCTATATCGTCGGAGCCTGATGCGTGCGGTGAAGCTGGGTGGGCAGGCCGTTGCGCTCGCGGCGGTGGCGGCGTTGCTCGTCCTCCTCGTCTGGCGGCTGACGCACCAGACGCATGCGCCGAAGATCGGCGGCGCCGCTCCGAACTTCACGCTCCGCCGGCTGGAGGGGACGGGAACGCTCGACCTCGCATCGTTGCGCGGTCATCCTGTCGTCCTCAACTTTTGGGCGTCGTGGTGTGTTCCATGCAAGGGCGAGGCGGCGATGCTCCAGCGCGAGTGGACGCAGTACCGCAAGCAGGGCGTTGTGTTCCTCGGGGTCGACTATCACGACGTCGGGAGCGACGCGCGCACGTTCCTCGCGCATCACGGCATCACGTATCCGACGGTGCAGGACGGCTCCGGCACGGTCGGCGACCGCTACGGCATCACGGGCGTGCCCGAGACGTACTTCGTCGATCGGCGCGGTCGGCTCGTCGGCGTACACGTGCTCGGGCCGATCACAGACGCGAAGTTCGCGCGCCAGTTCCACGCGGGACTGCGCGCCGCGCTCAACTCGTGATCGTCCGGACCCTCGTAGTTGTCGCCGCGGCGCTCGCGCTTGCGGGTCCCGCCGCTGCCTGCGTGCATCCGCGCACGTCGCTCGCGTATCTCGAGGGGCAGATCATGTGCCCGACGTGCCACACGACGCTCGACCAGTCGGACTCGGATGCAGCGCGGCAGATCGAGGCGTACATCCAGAAGCGGATCGGCGAGTGCGCGACCGCGCAGCAGATCGAGTCCGAGCTCGTCGCGAACTTCGGCGCAGGCATCCTCGCCGCGCCGCCGCACAAGGGCTTCGACCTGCTTGCATGGTGGCTCCCGCTCGGCGGCGTCATCGGCGGCGCCGGGTTGCTCGCACTCGGCGTCTGGCGCTGGAGCCGCCGGCGCGAGCCTGAGACGCCGATAGCGCTCGACGCCGAGACCGAGCAGCGCATCGACGAGCTGCTCGCCGACCTCGACTGATGGGCGCGCGCCTCCCGATCGCGTTCCTGGCGGGATTCGTGTCGGTGATCACGCCGTGCGTGCTGCCGCTTGTGCCCGGCTACCTGTCGGCGCTCTCGAGTGTCGAGGCCGGCCGTCTCGGCGAACGCGGCTCCACGCGGCGCGTGATCGCGTCGAGCGTCCCGTTCATCCTCGGCTTCACCGCGGTGTTCGTCCTGCTCGGCGCCGGTGCAGCGGTGCTCGGCAACGCGATCTCGGCCAGCGCTGAGACGGAGGTGGCGGGCTTCGTACTCGTCGTGCTCGGTCTCGCGTTCGTCGGCCTGCTGCCGGTGCCGGAGCGCGTCGTCGCACCGGGACTGCTCACCGGCGCCCGCCGGCGCGGATCGGGCGCGCTGCTCGGTGGCGCGTTCGCCGTGTGCGCGGCGCCCTGCATCGGGACGGTGCTCGCCGCCGTGCTCGTGCTCGCGAGCGACACGGGCACCGCGCTGAAGGGTGCCGCGCTGCTCG
>DASSXM010000066.1:0-4952 GCA_035703805.1 Gaiellaceae bacterium
GATCGCTTCCTCACGCACATCGAGCGCGAGGCGGGCCGGCTCGCGCGGCTCGCGTATGCGCTGCTTGCGCTCGCGCGCGCACACGCGGGACAGGAGCGTCCGCAGCTCGAGCCCGTTCCACTTGCGGCGTTGCTGCGGGACGTCGCCGCCGACTTGCGCCCGCACGAAGGCGTCTCGCTCGACGTCGACTGTGCCGACGACCTCGCCGCGCAGGCCAATCGCGCCGTGCTCGAGCAGGCGCTGCGCAACCTCGGCGAGAACGCGGCCAAGCACACGCCTGCGGGTGCCGTCGTGCTGCGGGCGTATGCGGCGGGTAAGAGCGTTCGCATCGAGGTCGAGGACACCGGCGTCGGCATGAGCGCCGAGACGCAGCGCCACGTTTTCGACCGCTTCTGGCGCGCCGAGGATCGCAATCCCGAGAGCTTCGGCCTAGGTCTCGCGATCGTGCGTCAGGCGGTGCAGAACCTCGACGGTCGCATCGAGCTCGACTCCGCACCCGGCAAGGGGACGCGCGTGCGCATCGTGCTCGAACGCGCGCGCGTGCGCGAGGCTGTCGTCGCATGACGTCGATCCTGCTCGTCGACGACGATCCGGGCGTCCTCGACGTCGTCGCATTCACGTTGCGGCGCGAGGGGTACGAGGTCGACGAGGAGAAGGACGGGCCGGCTGCTTTGGCGGCTGCGCGTTCGCGCCGGTACGACATCGTCATCCTCGACGTCATGCTCCCGGAGCTCTCCGGCTCCGACGTCTGCCGCGCGTTGCGCGCGGAGAGCGATGTGCCGATCCTCATGCTGACGGCGCGCGACGCGGAGCTCGACCGTGTGCAGGGGCTCGAGCTCGGTGCGGACGACTACGTGACGAAGCCGTTCTCGTCGGCCGAGCTCTTGAGCCGCGTGCGCGCAATCCTGCGCCGCCGCGAGCTCGACCGCGCGACCGTGCGCAAGCTGGGCGGCCTCCAGATCGACCTCGGCCGGCAGGAAGTGTTCGTCGACGAGGAGCGCGTGCATCTGACGCTCTCCGAGTTCAAGATGCTGTCGCTCCTGGCCGAACAGCCGGAGAGCGTCGTCTCACGCCGCGATCTCATGAAGCACCTGTGGGCGAGCGACCACGTCGGCGACGAGCACGCGTGCGAGGTGCACATCTCGAACCTGCGCCGCAAGATCGAAGTGGATCCCTCGCAGCCCCAGCGCCTGCTAACCGTGCGCGGCATGGGCTACAAGCTCGTGCCTGTGTAAACAGGCAGCGACCAGGTCGCGACCTGGTCGCGGGACTTGTCCTTTACGCCCTCAGCACTGCGCGGCGCGGGCCGGCGAGGAAGCCGGCCTCGAGGAGCAGCGGCATGACGACGCTGTCGACGACCGGTTCGCCGTCGAAGCGCTCGACCGCGAGCCGCTTGCCGCCCGTGCGGCGAACGTGTGCGACGAGTGCTGCGAGCGCTTCGCGCAGCCACTCGTCCTCCGGCTCGCGCAGCGGCACGAGCGAACGGCCGCCGCGCTCGACGAGGAGCGCCGCCTCTCCGCCGAGCAGCACGACCTGCGCACCGGCGACGCGTGCCGCGCGCGCGCCGGCGCGCTTCGGCCACGGCAACGCGGCGCCGTACGGCTGCGCCGGATCGGCCGCGGCGAGCACGAGCGGTTCCTTCACGTCACCCTCGCGTGGCCGCAGCTCGCGCAAGCGCTCGACCGCACCGCCGAGCGCGAACTGCGCGCCGCCGAGCCCTTCGACGAAGTAGCCGCGCCGGCACGTCCCGAGCGTCTCGAGCGCGCGCAGCGCCTGGTACACCGCGCCGTAACCGCCGGGAATCCCCTCGCCGCGCACGCCGTCGCGCGTGACGATCCCCTGCCGCTCGAGCAACAGCTCCGCGAGCGCGCGCCGATCGGGCTCGCCGCGGAAGAGCGGGGCCGCGAGCGACCACCGTCCCTGCGTCGACGTCACTGCAGCGGCGCGGGCACGAGAGAAGCGACGCACCCGTTGGTCGGGACGGGGTTCCTGGAAGCGACGTTCCGCGCGCAGCGGCTGCCACGAATCGTTCGTCACCTCGCCGGCCCACACGAGATCCCACAGCGCGGGCAGTGACGCGTCGACGAGATCGGCCCAGAAGAGCGCGCCGCCGGCGAGCGCGGCGCGGATCGCGTCGTGCTCCTCCCCCTCCGGCGGTGGTGCGGCCGGAGGCGCACCGAGCACCGGCGCGTCGTCGCGGAAGAAGAGCGCGACACGATCGAGCCCAGCGCCGACCCACACGAGCTCGCCCGACGCGGTGAGCTGGTCGAGCTGCTCGGGCCGGTACGACGGCACGCGCCGCGGCAACACTTCCGACTCCCACAGCGACACCGGAAGCGCGAGACCCTGCAACGGGATCAGCGCCTCGCGCAGCGACGCGCGGCGGTCGATGCCGTGCCAGCGCGGCAGGAAGCGGCCGAGCGCCGCCTGCTCCGCCGGCTCGACCTCGCGCCGCAGCGCCGCGAGCGACGCACGCCGCAGACGGCGCAGCACGTCGGGATCGCACCACTCGCGTTCGCTTCCGCCCGGACGAAGCTCGCCGCGCACGAGCTTCTCCTCACGCTCGAGCGCGCGAAGATGCTCCTCGACGTCGACGCCGAACGCGGCGTTCGCCTGCGCAGTCGTGAACGGCCCGCGCCCGCGCGCATACCGCTGCACGAGCTGCCGCAGCGAGTCCGGCGCTCCCTCGAGGAAGACCTCGGGCAGGCCGCCCGGCGGCATGACTCCGATCGCGTCGCGATAGCGGCCCGCATCCTCCGCCGCCGCCAAGGCGTCGCCGAACCGGAACGCTCGCCGCTCCCGCACCAGCGTCTCGGCGAACCCGGGATCGAACACGACCTGATGCCCGCGCAGACGTAGGAGGTCGTGTAGCTCGTCGGCGTTGCGCGCCTTGGGCTGCAGCGACGCCTCCACCTCGGCGAGCGCGTTCGAATCGATGAGCTCGCGCAACTCCTCCTGCCCGAGCAGCTCGCGCAAGAGATCGCGATCGAGCGACAACGCCTGCGCACGCCGCTCCGCCGGCGGCGTGTCGTCCTCGTACATGTACGTCGCGATGTAGTCGAACAGGAGCGACGACGCGAACGGCGACGCCGACGACGTCTCGACGTCGACGACATCGATCTCCCGCGTTTGCACCTTCTGCAGCAGCCGCTTCAGCGCCGGCAGGTCGAAGACGTCCTGCAGGCACTCGCGGTACGTCTCGAGGACGATCGGGAAGCTCGCGTACTTGCGCGCGACCTGGAGGAGGTTCTGCGCCTTCAGTCGCTGCTGCCACAGGGGCGTGCGCTCGCCCGGTCGCCGCCGCGGGATGAGCAGCGCGCGCGCCGTGTTCTCGCGGAAACGCGCGCCGAAGAGCGCGGTCTGCCCCACTTCGGCGATGACGAGCTCGTCGAGGTCACCCGGCTCGAGCAGGAGCAGGTCGGTGGCCGGCGGCGAGTCGGACTCAGGGAGATGGAATGCGATCCCGTCGTCGGACCAGATCGACTGCACCTCGATCCCGAGCGACTCGCGCAGCCGCGCGGCGACCGCCATCGCCCACGGCGCGTGCACGCGGCCACCGAACGGCGACAGGATGCAGATTCGCCAGTCGCCGATCTCGTCGCGGAAGCGCTCGACGACGATCGTGCGATCCGACGGCACGACACCGGTGACGCGCTCCTGGTCGCGCAGGAACTGGACGAGGTTCTTCGTCGCGAGCTCGTCGAGGTCGGCGACCTGCGGATCGGTCTGCGCGAGGAGCTTGCGCGTGAACTCGCCGATCGCGGCGCCGAGCTCGTACGGGCGGCCGACGCCTTCGCCCTTCCAGAACGGAACCGAGCCGGGCATGCCTGGCGCAGGCGACACGAGCACGCGGTCGCGCGTGATCTCGTCGATGCGCCACGACGACGCGCCGAGCACGATCACCTGGCCGGTGCGCGTCTCGTACACCATCTCCTCGTCGAGCTCGCCGACGCGGCTGCCCTCGCCGGAGATGAAGACGCCGAAGAGCCCGCGGTCGGGAATCGTCCCCGCGTTCGTCACCGCGAGGCGCCGCGCGCCGGGCCGTCCGCGCACGACGCCGGCGGTGCGGTCCCAGATGATCCGCGGCCGCAGCTCGGCGAACTCGTCCGAGGGATAGCGGCCGGCGAGCATGTCGAGGACGTTCTCGAGCTGCGCGCGCGAGAGATCGGCGAACGGATACGCCGCGCGCGCGAGCTCGAGCAGCTCGGCGACCTCGACCTCCTCCTCGGCGCAGATCGCGACGATCTGTTGCGCGAGGACGTCGAGCGGATTCTTCGGGATCTGCGTCTCTTCGATCGCGCCCGCGCGCATGCGCTGCACGACGACGGCCGACTCGAGCAGGTCGGCGCGGAACTTCGGGAAGATGCGGCCCTTCGAGACCGCCTCGAGAGTATGGCCGGCGCGGCCGATGCGCTGCAGCCCGCGCGCAACAGACTTCGGCGACTCAACCTGCACGACGAGGTCGACGGCGCCCATGTCGATCCCGAGCTCGAGCGACGACGTCGCGACGAGGCAGGGGATCCGCCCCAGCTTCAGGTCCTCCTCGATGATCGTCCGCTGCTCGCGCGCGAGCGAGCCGTGGTGTGCGCGCGCGACCTCCTCCTCGGCGAGCTCGTTCAGTCGGAGCGCGAGTCGCTCGGCGAGCCGGCGGTTGTTGACGAAGACGATCGTCGAGCGGTGCGCCTTCACGAGCTGGACGAGCTCGGGGTACATCGACGGCCAGATCGAGCGCGCGCCGACCTCGAGGCCTGGCGTGATGTACGACTCGCCCGCGCCGCGCTCGTACTCCCGCTGGTTGAGCCCTGCGGTAGAGCCAAGCTCCCGCATGTCCTCGACCGGGACGACGACCTCGAGGACGAGCTCCTTCGCGACGCCGGCGTCGACCAGCTCGATCGGCCGGCCGCCGCTGACGAAGCGGCCGATCTCCTCGAGGGGGCGCTGCGTCGCCGAGA
>DASSXM010000117.1:0-9889 GCA_035703805.1 Gaiellaceae bacterium
GAATTCGAGCTCCGGGGCCGCGCCGGCGCCTCGATGGCCTTTGTGGACATGGGCGACCAGTTCCTCGCCCTCGCCCGCGACACGACGAAGCACGAGGATCGCGAGCGGCATTTCGGGCTCGTGGTGGACGACAAGGAAGCCGTCCGCGCGGCGCTGCGGGCAGCCGGCGTCGCGACGTCACGCCCGCCGTCGCTCGACTTCCACGATCCCTGGGGAAACTCCGTCCAGGTCGTCGACTACCGCGAGATCCAATTCACGCGCACTCCCGCAGTCGAGCGCGCACTCGGCATCGAAGGCGTCGAGAAGACGGAGCGCGCCAAAGCGGAACTGCGCGACCGGGGACTAGCCGACTAGCTCGCGCTTGCGCTTCGACGCGGCCGATTGCCGCTTCGTCCCTGACAGCTCGACCTTGCGCAGGCGAATGCTCTTCGGCGTCACCTCGACGCACTCGTCGTCGCGGATGAGCTCGAGCGCCTGCTCGAGTGAGAGCGGCCGCGGCGGGATGAGCCGCACGAGCTCGTCCGCCGTCGACGAGCGCATGTTCGTCAGCTTCTTCTCCTTCGAGGCGTTGACGTCGAGATCGTTCGCACGCGCGTTCTCGCCGACGATCATCCCCTCGTACAAAGGATCGCCCGGCGAGATGAACAGCGAGCCGCGCTCCTGCAGGTTGAGGATCGCGAACGCTGTCGCCTCGCCGCGGCGGTCGGCGACGAGCGATCCGGTCGGCCGCATGCGCAACTCGCCGTGCCACGGCTCCCAGCCCTCGAAGACGTGGTGGAGGATCCCCGTCCCGCGCGTCTCGGTGAGGAACTCCGTGCGGAGGCCGATGAGGCCGCGCGCCGGCACGAGGTAGTCCATGCGCGCCCAGCCGGTGCCGTGGTTGACCATCTGCTGCAAGCGCCCCTTGCGCAGCGCGAGCAGCTGCGTGACGACGCCGATGTACTCCTCTGGGACGTCGATCGCGACGCGCTCGACCGGCTCGTGCCGTTTGCCGTCGATCTGCCGCGTCAGCACTTCCGGCTTGCCGACGTTGAGCTCGAAGCCTTCGCGCCGCATGAGCTCGACGAGCACCGCGAGCTGCAGCTCGCCGCGGCCCTGCACCTCCCACGCTTCCGGGCGCGCGGTCGGCAGCACGCGGAGCGACACGTTGCCGACGAGTTCCTGCTCGAGCCGCGCCTTCACGAGGCTCGCGGTGAGCTTGTCGCCCTCCTTGCCGGCGAGCGGCGACGTGTTGATGCCGATCGTGATCGAGAGCGACGGCTCGTCGACGGTCGACACCGGGAGCGGGCGCGGATCGTCGGGGTCGGCGATCGTCTCGCCGATCGTCACGTCGGGCAGCCCGGCAATCGCGACGATCTCCCCCGGCCCCGCCTCCTCGACGGACACGCGGTCGAGCGCCTCCGTCACGTACAGCTCGGTGACGCGCGCGTTCTCGATTGTGCCGTCGGCGCGGCACCACGCGATCTGCGCGCCGCGGCGGATCGTGCCGTGATGGATGCGGCAGAGCGCGAGCCGGCCGACATAGGAATCCGCGTCGAGGTTCGTGACGAGCGCCTGCAACGGATGAGCGGGGTCGTACTCCGGCGCCGGAATCGTCTCGAGGAGCGTGTCGACGAGCGGTCCGAGATCGGACGCGAGATCGTCGGGCGTGAGACCGGCGCGTCCTGCGCGGGCGTTGCAGTACACGATCGGGAACTCGATCTGCGCCTCGTTCGCGTCGAGGTCGAGGAAGAGCTCGTACACCTCGTCGACGACTTCCTGCGGGCGCGCGTCGGGCCGGTCGACCTTGTTCACGACGAGCACGACGGGCAGCCCGGCTTCGAGCGCCTTGCGCAGGACGAACCGCGTCTGCGGCAGCGGCCCCTCGCTCGCGTCGACGAGCAGGAGCACGCCGTCGACCATCGTCAGGCCGCGCTCGACCTCGCCGCCGAAGTCGGCGTGGCCGGGCGTGTCGACGATGTTGAGCTTGACGTCGCCGACGCGAACAGCCGTGTTCTTCGCAAGGATCGTGATGCCCTTCTCGCGCTCGAGGTCCATCGAGTCCATGACGCGCTCGGCGACGTCCTGGTTCGCGCGGAAGGAGCCGGCCTGCCAGAGCAGCGCGTCGACGAGCGTCGTCTTGCCGTGGTCGACGTGCGCGATGATCGCGACGTTACGGAGATCCTCGCGGCGGGCCATATAGTCACGGTAGCCGGATGCCGTTCGTCGCGCCTCTCGTCGCCATGCTCCTGCTCGCCGGAGACGCTGCACGCGTCGATCACGGAGAGCTCGGAAGGCCGCTCGGTCACGAAGACCGCGTCGCTTAAAGCGACCTAGAGAACAGCCGCCTCGCCGAGGAGGGCTTTCACCTCGGCGAAGAAGTCCGGGACCGGCTTGACGCGCGGCCCGAGCTCCATGAGCTTCGGCCCGTTCGACATCACGAGGTCGACGAGCACGGGCGCCTCGCCGGGAAAGTCCTTCAGCACGACTGCGAGCTCACGCAGGATCCCGGCGCGCGCGACGCGCGCGTCCACCTTCAGCCGCACCTCCTTGCGCTCCGGCGTCGCTTCGAACGCGGCGATCTCGAGCGCGACGAGCTTCGTCTCGCCCTGCTGTTTGTGGTCGACGCGGCCCTTGACGATGAGGATCCGGTCCTGGAGCAGCACGTCGCGCGCGTGCTGGTATACGGAGTTGAACGCGACGACCTCGCACGATCCCGTCACGTCTTCGAGGGTCGCGAACACCATCGGTTCGCCCTTCTTCGTCGTCAGCTGTTTCAGCTGCGCGACGATGCCGCCGACGGTGACGATCTCGCCGTCGCGCCGGCGCTCGAGCTCGTTCAGCGTCGCGTCCGTCTTTCGCCGCAGCTGCTCGCGGATCGCGGCCAAAGGATGCTCGGAGACGTAGATGCCGAGGCTCTCCTTCTCCATGTGCAGGAGCTCCGACTTCTCGAACTCCTCGTCGGAGATCGGCTCGTAGTAGTGGTCGGAGCTCGTTCCGTCGCCGAAGTCGAAGATCGACACCTGATCCTTGAGAAGCGCGCGCTCGTTGGCGGCGGCGAGCGCTCGGTCGAGGACGCCGAGCATGCCCTTTCGAGAGCCAGGCAATGCGCCTGCTTTGATCAGCGACTCGAGCGCCCGCTTGTTGACGACCTGCGTGTCGACGCGCTCGGTGAAGTCCCAGATCGACTCGAACGGGCCGCCCTCTTCGCGCGCGGCGACGATCTTCCGGCACGCGGACTCGCCGACGTTCTTCACGGCGTTCAGGCCGAAGCGGATCTTCCCCTCGACGACGGCGAAGTCGATCATCGACGCGTTCACGTCCGGCGGCAGCACTTCGATGCCGAGCTCGTCGCAGGCGTTGACGTAGAACGGCACCTTGTCCTTCGTGTTCATCACGGAGGAGATGAGCGCCGCCATGTACTCCTTCGGATGGTGCGCGCGCAGCCACGCGGTGCGGTACGCGATAAGCGCGTAGCACGCGGCGTGCGACTTGTTGAACGAGTAGTCCTGCGCCTGCTCGAGGTCCGACCACAGCTGCTGCGCGACGCCGGCGGGAACGCCGTTTGACGCGCAGCCCTCGAGGAATTTCCCCTTGAGCGAGGCCATGAGGGAGTGGATCTTCTTCCCGATCGCCTTGCGCAGATCGTCGGCTTCCGCGGGGGAGAAGCCGGCGATCTTTTTTGCGATCTCCATCGACTGCTCCTGGTACAGGCTGATGCCGTACGTCGAGCTCGTGATCGGCTTCAGCCGCTCGTCGATGTACGTCACCGGCTCGAGCCCGTTCTTGCGGCGCGCGTAGAGCGGGATGTACTGCATCGGGCCTGGGCGGTAGAGCGCGACGAGCGCGATGAGGTCCTCGAACTGCGTCGGCTTCACGCTGCGCAGCGCCTCGCGCATGCCCGACGACTCGAACTGGAAGACGCCGGTCGCTTCGCCGCGCGCGAGCATCGCGTACACCTTCTTGTCGTCGAGCGGGAGCTGCGCGATGTCGAGCCCGCCGCCGATGAGCGCGACCGCCTTGTCGATGACGTCGAGGTTGCGTAGCCCGAGGAAGTCGATCTTCAGTAGGCCGACCGCCTCGATGTTCGTCCCGTCGAACTGCGTCACGAGCTCCTGGTCGGCGCCCTTCTGCTGCAGCGGGACGACGTTCATGAGCGGTTCGGCGCCGATGACGACGGCGGCGGCGTGGATGCCGTCCTGGCGCGTCAGCCCTTCGAGCGGCTTCGCCAGGTCGACGATCTCGCGTGTGACCGGATCGGCGTCGTACGAGAGGCGCAACTCCGAGCCGGGCTTTAGGCAGTCGTCGAGCAGCTGGCCCGGCCCTTCCGGGATGAGCTTCGCGATCTTGTCGACCGTCCCGTACGGGATCTCGAGCACGCGTCCCGCGTCGCGCACTGCAGCGCGCGCAGCCATCGTCCCGAACGTGATGATCTGCGCGACGCGATCGCGTCCGTACTTCTCCGCGACGTAGTTGATGACGCGCTCGCGGCCTTCGACAGCGAAGTCGATGTCGGCGTCGGGCAGTTGCTTGCGTCCCGGGTTGAGGAACCGCTCGAAGAGCAGGTCGTAGCGGATCGGGTCGACGTCGGTGATCTCGAGGCAGTACGCGACGAGCGAGCCGGCTGTGGAACCACGGCCGGGACCGACGCTGACGCCGTTGCGCTTCGCGAACGTGACGAAATCCCAGACGATGAGGAAGTAGTCGGTGAACCCCATCTCCTTGATCGTCTTCAGCTCGAACTTCAGCCGCTCGTCGATCTCCGGCGTCCGCTTGGAGTAGCGTTTTTGCAGGCCTTTTTCGCAGAGCTCGACGAGGTAGTCGAACGCGTCGCGGCCTTCCGGGAGCGGGAACTTCGGGAGCAGGATGCGGCCGAGCTCGATCTCGACGTTGCAGCGTTCCGCGATCTCGAGCGTGCGCCGCAATGCATCGTCGTAGCCGGCGAAGTCGCCGGTCATCTCGTCGGGCGTCTTGAAGTAGAAGTGGTCGGTGTCGAACTTCCAGTGGTCGGGGTTCTTCAGCGAGTCGCCGGACTGGATGCAGAGCAGCGCCTCGTGCGCGCGCGCGTCTTCATGTCGGAGGTAATGCACGTCGCCGGTTG
The DNA here is from genome assembly GCA_035703805.1 of Gaiellaceae bacterium. GTDB lineage: Bacteria > Actinomycetota > Thermoleophilia > Gaiellales > Gaiellaceae > Palsa-739. The sequence continues at coordinate 5,081 of DASSXM010000117.1, forward strand.
CGACGGTCGGCAGCTTGCGCGCGGCGGCGATCTGCGCGAGCAGCGGATTGATGCGCGCTTGCACGTCGAGGTGCGCGTTCTGCATCTCGACGTAGACGTTCGGCTTGCCGAAGATCTGCTCGAGCCGGTCGAGCTCTTTCTCGGCGTCGTCGGCGCGTCCGTGCTCGACGGCCTTCGCGACGCGTCCTGAGAGGCAGCCGGAGAGCGCGATGAGGCCGGGCGCGTGCGTCTGAAGCAGCTCCCAGTCGACGCGCGGCTTGTAGTAGTAGCCCTCGAGGTAGCCGAGCGACGAGAGGCGGATGAGGTTCTGGTAGCCCTCGGTCGTCTCGGCGAGGAGCGTCAGGTGCGCGTAGCCCTTCTCCTGCGCGCGGCGGTCGTCGGCGACGTAGACCTCGCAGCCGACGATCGGCTTGATCCCCTGCTTGCGCGTCTCCTTGACGAGGTCGATCGCGCCCGCGAGGGAGCCATGATCGGTGAGCGCGACCGCCGGCATTTGCAGCTCTGCCGCTCTTGCTGCAAGCTCGGGGATGCGGCACGCCCCGTCCAAAATGGAGAACTCCGAGTGGACGTGAAGGTGGACGAAGGGCGAATCCGGCACGGGTAGGCCATCGTACTAGGGGGTCAAGACGTGCTCGTTTTGCTGGGAATTGGCTTCCTCGCCGGCATCATCACGGCGGTCTCGCCATGCGTTCTGCCGGTGCTCCCGATCCTGCTCGCAGGCGGCGCGAGCCGGCGTCCGTTCGCGATCATCGCGGGCCTCGTCGCGAGCTTCACCGTCTTCACGCTGATCGCGTCGCGCCTCCTCTCCGCCCTCGGATTGCCGCAGGATCTGCTCCGCAACATCGCGATCGCGATGCTGTTCGTGCTCGCAGCAACGCTGCTCGTTCCGCAGCTCGCGTTCATCCTGGAGCGGCCGCTCGCATTCATGACGCGACCGCGCGGCGGCGATCACGGCGGCGGCTTCGTGCTCGGCGTGAGCCTCGGTCTCGTCTTCGTCCCGTGCGCGGGCCCCGTGCTCGCGACGATCTCCGTGCTCTCTGCGCAACACCGGATCGGCGCCGAGACGGTCTTCCTCACGCTCGCGTACGCGCTTGGCGCGGCCGTTCCGATGCTCCTCATCGCGCTCGGCGGCCAGCGCGTCGCGAAGCGCATGCGCGCGCAGAGCGTCAACTTCCGCCGGGCAATGGGCGTGCTGCTCGCGGGAGCAGCCCTCGCGATCGTCTTCAACTCCGCGCAGAGCCTGCAGACCGCGCTCGGCGGCTACACGACCTCGATCCAGAAGCACATCGAGGACACGTCGCTCGCGCGCAAGCACCTCGCGTCGCTGCAGGGCAGGACGTCCACCTTGCCGGTCCTCGCAGCTGCGCCGCAGTTCGTCGGTATCTCGCACTGGCTGAACACGCCCGGCGACCAGTCGGTCTCGCTTGCGTCGCTGCGCGGGAAGGTCGTGCTCGTCGACTTCTGGACGTACTCGTGCATCAACTGCCTCCGCACGCTGCCGCACCTGCGCGCGTGGTACGCCGCGTACCACAACGACGGGCTCGAGATCGTCGGCGTGCACACGCCGGAGTTCGCGTTCGAGCACGTGCTCAGCAACGTTCGGCAGGCGACGCACGACCTGCACGTGACGTGGCCGGTCGCGCTCGACAACAACTACGCGACGTGGAACGCGTACTCGAATCAGTACTGGCCGGCCGAGTACCTGATCGACAAGACCGGGCACGTGCGCCGGTACCACTTCGGCGAGGGTGAGTACGGCGCGACCGAGCGTGCGATCCGCTCGCTCCTCTCCTCGGTGCCGAAGCAGGTGACGCATGTGGGCGACTCGACGCCGACCGAGCAGATGACGCCGGAGACGTACCTCGGCGCCGCGCGGCTCTCGAGCTACGTCGGCCCGGCGATTCACCCGAACGCGCCGTTCACGTACACGTTCGCCAACTCCTTGCCGCTGAGCGGCGTCAGCTTCGCGGGAGCGTGGGTGATCGGAGGGCAGAAGATCACCGCCGGGCTCGGCGCGCGTCTGCGGCTGCACTTCCTCGCGCGGTATGTCTACGTCGTGCTCGGCGGGAAGGGGACGGTGCAGGCGCTCGTGAACGGCAAGCCGGTGCGCACGCTCACCGTGAACGCCGACAAGCTCTACACCGTGGTGACGGGCGCGCGCGCACGCGAGGCGCTGCTCGAGCTGCGCTTCTCGCCCGGCGTCACCGCGTACTCGTTCACGTTCGGCTAGTAGCGGTCGAGCTCGACGAGGCGCTGGTCGCTGATCCCGAAGTGGTGCGCAACCTCGTGCAGGACGACGCGTTTCACTTGTCTATTGAGTAGCTCTGTGTCGCTGCCGTAAAGGCGTTCGAGCGGGCCTTGGTAGATCGTGATCTTGTCCGGGAGCGCACCGGCGTAGCTGCTCGTCCGGCGCGTGAGCGGGACGCCTTGGTAGAGGCCGAGCAGCGGCTGTCCCAGCGGCGGCTCGTCTTCGACGACGATCTCGACGTTCGAGAGCTGCCCGCGCAGGTCGGGCGGCAGCGAGTCGAGGGCTTCTTGGACGAGGCGTTCGAAGTCGTCTTCTGACACGCTCTCAGCTTGCCCGAACTCGTCGAGTATCTGGAGTCGCTCGTCCGTTGCGAGACGGTCGAGGATTCCGTCGCGTTGACCGCCGAAACCGCGCGCGAGCTCGGCTTCGACGTGGAGCTGTGCGACGGGTATCTCGTCACGCGGCGCGGTGCGGGCTCGGTCGTGCTCAACGGGCACCTCGACGTCGTCGATCCCCTCCTCCCCGTCGAGCTCCGCGACGGCAACTTGTATGGGCGCGGGACATCGGACGCGAAGGGGCCGTTCGCGTCGCTGCTGTTCGGAGCCGCTGCGTCTGAGTGCGACGTCACCGTCGTCGCAGTTACGGACGAGGAGACGGGCGGCGCGACGACGCTGCGCTCGTTAGAGGACGGCGTCGTTGGCGACGTCTGCATCGTCGGGGAGCCGACCGAGCTCGCGCTGGCGACTGCGTGTCGCGGATTCACGCGCTTTCGACTGACGGTGCGCGGCGTGCACGCGCATCCGGGCGCGGGATTCGAAGGAGTGAACGCGATCGTGAAGATGGCGCCGCTCCTCGTCGCGCTCGACGGGCTGCAGGCGGAGCTCGACCGGCGCTATCCGTGTCCGTTGTACGACGAGTTGCCGCTCGGACATTTGATCAACATCGCGACCGTGCGCGGCGGCGAGTCGCTGCTGGCGGTTCCTGACCTGTGCGTCGCGGAAGGATCGGCGGGCGTCATCGGCGACGACACTGTCGAGCAGATTCAGGCCGCGATCTTGGAAGTCGTCGACGGCCACGAGCTCGAGTGGATCGAGCCTGCGTTCACGCCGGCGTACACGCCTGCGGATCATCCGTTCGTTCGCGCCGCGGTTGAGGCGACGGGCGCCCGTGTTGTTCCGTTACTCGGCGGGTCCGATCTCCGGCATTACCACGCGTTCGGTATCCCCGGGTTCCATCTCGGGCCGGGATCGATGCGCCGCGCGCATGGACCGGACGAGTACGTCGAGCTGGACCAAGTCGTCGCCGCGGCCGAGATGACCGCGGCGACGATTCGGGCGTGGTCTCGGGTTAGCTCCGGCTGAACTCGAAGCCGTGGACGGTCGAGCCGTCTTCCTTGAGGAAGAGGTGCGTCGTGCCGTCGGACGAGCGGCCGAAGAAGCCGTACTTCGTCTGGCCGTTCTCGGTCTTCGAGCAGGTCTTTCCCGTGAGGCTGGCGGTCGACGTCGAGCCGTTGGAGAGCGTCGACGACGCTGTCGCCGGCGCGCAGTTGATCGTGACCGTGTCGCCATCCTCTTCAGTGAACGTCTTCGACTGCGCCTGCGACCAGTTGGTCGTTATCGAGACGCTGAAGTGTCCGTTCTGGTGATCGTCCCCGGCGACGATCGAGCCTGTCGCCGTCGAACTGGCATCGCCGAAGCTCGAGCCGGTGCCGGAGAGCTTCGCGAAGAGACCGTTGAAATCGCCCTCGTGATCGCCGCTTCGCGACGTGAAGAACGCCGCGCGGACGCCTGAGTGGTGGTGGCTGCCGTCGCACGCGAGCACGGCTGTCGGGCCGGCGAGCGCAGCGGCCGCGACGAGCGGGACCAAGAGCTTCTTCATTTGGACCTCCAGGTTCCGTTTCCGAAGAGCAGAAGCGGAAGGGCTCTAATCGACTACCCGAAGCGCAATGGGTTAATACGTGAAGCCCTGGTAAACCGCTGCGCCCGGGCCTCGCGTCAAACAGTTCGCGAGCGATCCAGCCGGGCTTACAGCCTCCGCCAACTCACGGACCGCCGCCCCCAGTTCAAGCGGTGCTCGGCAAAGGGGAGAATAGGGCTGACGCCCATGTATGTCTGTCTCTCATCAGGACACCGGCCGCGCTATCTGCGCGATGTCGCGCGCGCTTTGGCGCTGCCGCCGGGCATGTGGCTCTACTTTCGCTACGAGCGTGGGTGGATAGCTGACGAAGTGCGGGACAAACTCGACAAGGAAAGAACACGTCGCACGCTACATGGCGAGAGAGTGCTGATCGCCTACATCGACCAACACCCAAGCCGTTCCGCCTTCGAAATCGTCCCCTGCAGATTTGCGACGCTGGTGAACGTCTCTGCTGTCGGACAAACAGCAAGCCTGAGACTGCAGCTAGAAGAGTTCGCGCACGCCGCTGATCTAGCACGCTTCAATGACGAACTCGGTGACAAGGCGCATAATTTGCCGCATCGCGCCGGCGGTGAGATCAACGGAGCGTACTGGCTCAACATTGACTCTGGACCGCTCCCCGCTCGCGTGTTGACGGTTAGCTG
>DASSXM010000039.1:0-8845 GCA_035703805.1 Gaiellaceae bacterium
CCCGCTCAGCATGTCGAAGCAGACGTTCGTCGCGATGCGATAGAGCCATGAGCGCAGTGCCGCGCGTCCTTCGAACCGGTCGAGGCCGCGCCACGCGCGCACGAGCGTCTCCTGCACTGCGTCCTCGGCCTCGAACGGCGAGCCGAGCATGCGGTAGCAGTACGCCGTCAGCTCCGAGCGATGCTGTTCCAGCTCGGGCTCGCGGGTGCGGACGGCCTCCTGCACGGCACTCATCGTACGTAATGACGGCCCGCCACGAGAAACTCATCGGTGGTCGGTGGGGTTACGGCGTAGCCGTGGCTTCGAGCAGGCGCCAGCGCCCCGCGTAGCCGTCGCGCACCGCCGTCACGAAGATCCCGAGCCGCTCGCGCACGGTTTCGTGCCCCTTGAGTGTGTACGCGAGCACGAGCAGCCGGTGCAGCGCGAGATCGCGCAGATCGAAGGCCGGCCGCGGCCAGCGCTTCAACGCGACGAGCTTCGCGTCACCGGGAAGCGTCCGCACCCACCAGCGCGCGACGTCCTCCGGCGCGATGAACGAAGGGCGCGTGAGCGTACCCGGCGTGAAAACGCGATAGAGCCAGCGCGGTGATCGCAGCACCGGCGACCCGGCGCGAACGCGCAGCTCGAGGGGATAGATCCCCCGCAGCTCGGGCGGCGGAAGCGTTCCGCGCCAGGCGCCGCGCCTGAACACGAGTGCACGCCAGCCGACCGGCTTGGCCGCGCTGTTCGTCGCGCCGACGAGGCGCACCTCGAGCGACGGCGCGTCGATGCCGCTCACCGCGATTGTCGCCGCGCTCCCGAGCTCCGCGATTGCGGGATGCAACACAACGTCGAGTGTCGACCCGGGCAGCGGAAGGCTCGCGGACGCCGCGGCAGGAGTGAGAACGACGCACAGAGCGAATGCGGCCGCGAGGCGTTTCATGTTCCGAGTACAACGTACGTGCTCGCGCAGACGATGCGCACGCGATTGGTATTTACCGGTTGCGGACCAAGGCGACCCACGTCGCCTGGTGCTGGTGGCCCTTGCCGGCCTCGGTCAGGACGAGCGTGTTCGAGCCGTCCGGGTTCGGGACGAGCGCTGCAGGTTCGCCCTTGGTTTTCGCGGATCCCTGGTCACGGACGATGTACGTGTACCCACCCGAGGAGGCGACCTGGTTGTAGTCGCCTTCGAACGATCCGTCGCGTGAGAACGCGTCGTACCACGGCATCGACGGCGTCTTGTCAACCTTGAGCGGCGCCGTCCACGTGCTGCCGCCGTCGAACGACTCCTGGTAGTACGTGTCGATCGCGTCGGTGTACCGCGGGCCTGTGCCCGACTCGTCGCGCTCGCGATAGGCGACATGCACTGTGCCGCCGGCTCCGACGTCGACGCTCACGTTGTAGTGATCGGCGTGATCAGTCGTCGAGCCCGGATTGACGCGTTGCGGCGCCGTCCAAGTCAGGCCTCCGTCGAATGAGCGGCTGATGACCGCGTCGTTCGTGCCGACGGAGCGGTAGCGCGCATCCTCCCACGCTGCATAGATCGTCCCGCTGCTCTGGTCGACTGCAGCCGACGGCAGGCTGCCGGCGCGCTGCGCGGGGATCGCCGCTCCCTCGTTTGCTGCGATGTCGACCGGGGGCAGGAATGCGAGCGGCGCGGGCCACGGCGTCGAGCCCGCCTCGGGCGCCGCAATGAAGACGACCTCGGTGGTGCCTGGCTGCAGCTCGAGCTCGTCCGGCCCGCTCGGGACCGGAACGCCCCCGCTGTCCGCGTCCATGACGATTCCGAGGCCACCGCTCTTCGTAATCACCGGGAACGCGCCGATCCCCTGCCCGGCGAAGACGACGTTCGGGATCGTCTGGAAGTCGGGCAACCAGTTCGCGAGCTTGTCGCAGTCGTGGTCGCAGTAGTTGACGAGGACCGGTGCGATGCGGTCCCAAACGACGTACACGCGGCCCTTGTGATGTCCGGGCGCGTCGCTCTGGTCGACGACGATCCAGTTCTTGTCGTTCAGCCCGCCGAGCACGTCGTCCTGCAGGATCACGGGCGGCCCCCACGTCTTGCCGCCGTCCTTCGAGACGTTGACAGCGATGCCGCTGCGCAATCCCAGGTTGTTGTTGAAGTCGAAGACGAGCGAGTTCGCGTACACCGTCTTGCCGTCTGTTCCGAACGCGACCACCGCATCGCTCGCGCGCTCGAAGACGCCACCCTGCCCCGGGAAGGTCGTCAACCCCGGCAGCGCGCCGCTCGTCCACGTCTTGCCGCCGTCGAAGCTCGTCGCGAAGCCGTTCGTCGCGTCGCCGCCATCGGCGATGCGGCTGAGCTGGTAGACGGTGACGACGTTCTTCGGGTTCGCCGGATTGACGGCCATCGACGGCTCAATCTCGGTGTCGGGCTGGATGTAGTCCTGGATCGCGTCGCTTCCGGCGGAGGTCGCGCCGGTCAACGTGTCCGAGCCCGTCTTCACGTCCTGCACGAGCGCGGGCGCAGACGTCCCACTCCCCTGCGCGCGCATGACACCGAACGCGAACGCCGCGACCGCACAGGCAACGACGGCGACGAGAAGTGAGGGCCGCATCCGCGGCCCTCATCCCCCCGCTTTTCGAAAGCGAAACGTTACGAGCAGGTGCCCGAGCCAATGAGCCGCGGCCCGCCGTTCTGGCGGATGAAGAGCGGCCTCGCCGTCGGGTACGGCCCGCCCGTCGTCGGATCGGTGAGCCGCGTGTCGCCCGTTGCGATGAGCACGCACCCCCGTGCGTCGAGCGTGTTGGTGAAGTAGTCGCCGAGCCGCCGATCCTGGCCGGTGGCGACGCACGTCGTCCCGCCCTGGCACACCCAGCCGACGTGGACGGCGCGACCCGCGGCGTCGACGGGGGTGACCTTGGGCTTGCCGGTGGCGCCGGTGATCGACGCCTCCAGGACATGGATGTGACCGACCTGGCAGTCGAGATCGGGAAGCCCGTCCTGCGGCTCCGTCTGGTACCAGACGACGGACACCTTGCCGCTGTCGCCTGCAGCGATCCACGGCCACAGGACGCGCGTGCCCGGATGCGCGACCGTGAGCGGCGCGGACCACGTCTTGCCGAGGTCCTTCGTCGAGATCATCATGATCGAGTTCGCCGCCGGCGTCGCGTTGCCATTGCAGCCGCCGCTCGTTCCCGCCTGGCGGCTGTCGGTGTCCCACACGAGATACACGACACCGGCCTTGTCGATCGCAATCGAGGGCCAGTGCGCGTACATCGAGGTGCCGCGGAAACCCTCGTGCGGCGTGAAGCTCGAGCCGCCGGCGGGCATCGTGCTGATGCCGACGCCGAAGCTGCCGTCGCCGTGCTGGAAGATCGCAGGTTCGACCACAGCGCCGTTGAGCTTGTCGTAGTACAGCTTCCCGAACGCCGACCACGAGCCGCCGTCGGCGAGCGAGCCGTTGTCGTCGATGCCGGTCGCGCTGCACGTCGTGCCGCCGTCGTTCGAGACGAACACCTGGTGGCCGCTGCCGCTGCCCTCGACCGTGTCCGTGCCCATGAAGACCTGGTTCGTCTTCCCGCCGGCGAGCCACGGCCGGTCGCCGTCATGGCAGTCGGCATTGCCCTGGTTCCAGCTCTGACCGCCGTCGACGGACGAGAACAGGGCGTCGTTGACGAGGTTGATACCGGTGTCGTAGACACGGCCGCCGGCGTCCTGCGTGAGGTCCGGATCGCTGAAGCCCGTGTTGATCGCCGGGCTCGTAGGACACGGACTCCCGAGGTAGCGGTCGCGGTACCAGTTCGTGCCGCCGTCCGGCGACGTCCACACGTTCACCTGGTTGCAGTAGTTCGAGACGAAGCTGAAGTTGCCCCACGGCGAGCTGACGATGCCGTTGCGGTAGAGATGCGTCGTGCCTTCGTGCGACGAGTAGATCAGCCGGCCGTGCAACGAGTCAGCGAATACCTCCGGCTCGCCGCCCGCGAGCGTCTGATCGACGTACACCGGTGCCGCGAACGTCGGCCCGGAGGTGCCTGCACTGCTCGAGCCCGGCAGCAGACCGGCTGCGACCGCGAGCCCGAGCGCCGCTGCAAGCGCAAGCGGACGAAGCGAGACCATCGAGTTCCTCCTTTGGTGACGGCCGCCGGGGTACCCGAAGCGCCCCGTTTTACTCCCGGCTACCGCTTCGGAGGCAGGGAACGGGCGTATGCGCTGCCGCGCCCGACCCACGTGGCGAGTGCGCGCTTCGCCCGGACATCCTCCGCCCCAACCCGCAGCCAGCCGTTCATCGTTCGGCCACCCATCTCCATGAGACGAGCGGTCGTCTTCGCAACGAGCGTGTCGGACTCGGCCGGATCGACGCGGACGAGCAGCCCTCCTTGGCCGCTCGCTGCGACTGCCATGTTGCCCGATCCTAGGCGCGTAGCGCACAATCCGCCAAACATCGTCTTCTCGGTCACACGTGCGTCGTGTGCAAGGAGCTCGCGAATACGATCGGCCAGATCTTCATCGTACGCCACTGCGCTCGCAGTGTACGAGGCCGTGGCCTACGCGGGCGTCAGCACGCGCGAGCCGACGACCACGCGGTTTCGCCCGCCTGCCTTCGCCTGATAGGCGGCGAGATCGGCGCAGTGGACGAGCTCCTTCCAGCCGCTCGCGTGATCGGGCCAGGTCGCGACCCCGATCGACACGGTCGCGTGAAGCGGAGTCGGTGAGACGTCCGCGACGAAGTCCCGGGTCTCCACGGTCAGGCGGATCCGCTCGGCGATCCGCTTGGCCTGCTTGCGCGGAGTCTCCGGCAGCAGGATGCAGAACTCTTCGCCGCCGAAGCGGCCGGCAACGTCGTACCGGCGAAGCTCCTCGCGGAAGATGTCGGCGACACCGCGAATGACGACGTCGCCGGCGAGGTGGCCGTACTCGTTGTTGATCTCGCGGAGCAGGTCGAGGTCGACCATCAAGAGCGAGAGCGGCGTTTCGCTGCGCACGGCGCGAGCGAGCTCGGCGTCGAGCGCATGCTCGAGCTCCTGCGCGTTGAGCAGGCCTGTCTTGACGTCGACGTGCGCGAGCTCGCGCAGCTGCGGGACGTAGAGAGCGCGGTGGATGATGAGCAAGGGGCCGAGGACGAACAACGTGAGCCACGCGTTCGTCGACCAGAACGCAGCGATGCCGATCCCGAGTGCCGCCAGCCCGACGTCGGTCGACAGGCTTTCGAACGAGAACAGCCCGGTCGCACGCGGCGAGGCTCCGCTCGTGAGCCCGATGATCCCCGCGAGCAGAACGTGGTTGACGGCGACGAACGCCAAGCACGCGACAAGACCGGCGAGCGCATACCGACTGGCCGGCTCGGTTACGACGCTCGCGCCGGAGAGCGCATGGAAGGCCGCGCCGGCAGCGAGCACGGCAAGCGTCGTGTTGTAGATGTTGAAGCTCTGCACCAGCCACTTCTTGCGGTACTTGACCCAGCCGGGGATGTAGTGGACGAGGACGAGCACCGGCAGGAAGCCGGGCCGCAGGAGGACTGCCGCCGCGACGATGAAGGCGATCGCTGTGCGGTACGACTGGTTCCCGCCCTTCTCGACGATGTACAGCTGTGAGATCGCCGCACCCGCGGTGAGCGCGGCGAACGCGCCCCAGCCATGCGGGCGGACAGGGAGACGCGCGAGACTCACGGCCGTTGCCGCGACTGCGCTCGCGGCAACGAACCAATAGTACGACCACGCAGCGAAGGACAGAGACAGCGGCTTTGTACTCGACGGCGTCGCCGCTGCCGCCGCTGCCCAGTGTCCCCGCGCTCGGCCGAGCAGCCGGCCGGCCGGGGGCATCGAGAGAATCGCGTGACCCGCCACTACGGCCCCCCGGTCGCGCTCCAATCGGTCGCGCCCCAATCCGTCGCGCTCCAATCCGTGGCACTCCAGCCCGTCGCGCTCCAGTCTGTCGCACTCCAGTCCGTCGCGCTCCAGTCAGTTGCGCTCCAGCCTGCCGCGCTCCAGCCTGTCGCACTCCAGTCGGTCGCGCTCCAGCCGGTCGGGCTCTGGACCGCCAGCTGCCACGCGCTCGAGTTGAACGCCCCGTTCGAGACGAAAGAGTCGAGACCGGCGTTCGGATTCGGCGCGCTCTGCCGACCGAGCGCGCGAGCCGCGTCGACCTCTCCGACGCCGCCAGCCCAGCCGGAGATCGCCGGCAGTGCGCTCGCCGAAACCATGAGAGCACCCTTCACCTGGTCGGGTGTCCAGTCGGGATGCGCCGCGAGCACGGCGGCGGCCGAGCCCGAGACGACTGAAGCGGCGAGTGACGTGCCCGACATCCACATGTAGCCCGGTTCCACGACGCGGTCCGGCGCGCCGGTGGCGAGCGTCGAGCCCATCGGGACGGGGGCGACGATCCAGCGGCCCGGTGCGGAGATCTCCGGCTTCGCGAAGCCGTCGCCCGTGTGGCCGTACGCCGACCAAGGGGCCGCGAAATCATCGGACGGAGCGGCGGTGCCGTTCGTGTCGAGCGCACCGACAGAGATGACGAACGGCTCGTTGCCGGGAGAGGACAGGATCTTTACGCCGCCTGGCTGGCCGTAGTTGCCGACCGCCGCGACGACGACGACGCCGTTGAACCAGAGCTTCTCGACGGCTGCGTCGAGCGGATCGGTGAGGAAGCTCGACTGCGCGTTGGTCACCATCGAGAAGTTCGCGACGCGGATGTTGTACGCGGCCTTGTTCTGGAGGATCCAGTCGACGGCGGCGATGACGTCGCTCATGTGCGACGCTCCGTTCGCGTCGGCGGTGCGAATGCTGACGATCGGCGCCGTCGGCGTAACTCCCGGATGCGCGTCCGACGCACCGGCCGCGATGCCCGCGACCATCGTGCCGTGGCCCTGGTCGTCGCCGATCGCTCCCGGGGAGCCGGAGTTGAGGTTGACGCTCGCGACGATGCGCGCGCCGAAGTCGCCGGTCTTCGACGTGTCGATGCCGCTGTCGACGACGGCGATCGCCGGGGGAGTCGCGCCGGCGAGGAGCGATGGAACCTGGTCCGACTCGGTGGCCGCGCGCCAGAGACCGGACTCCTCGATCCCCGCGCTAGAGACCGGAGCGTCCGGGACGATCGAGCTCACATGGGGGTTGCGCGCGAGCCGGAGGAGATCGGCACCGGAGAGCGTGGCCGACACGCCGTCGATAGACGAGAACTGCCGTTTCGGGTTGCCGCTGCCCTGGCGAACGAGTGCGGCGATGGCCGCGCTCCGGTCGCCCGGGAGTCCGCGAACGATGACGTCGAAGGACGCGCTTGGATTCGCGCTCGCCGCCGTGGCGAGTGATGCAGGGAATCCTGGTGCAGGAGCGTTGCTACGGGTGCCTGCGACCGCCGCACCGCAGAGCGGCAGGGAAACCGCGGCCGCTAGGGCTAGGACTCGCCAGCGCTTCCACGCCCTTCTGTTGTTATCACGCATTCGCCGCTCGGCCTCCCCCGAAGCCGTTCGAGCGCACCGTATGGGGGCCTGATCGGCGCAACCTCCCCCCAAGGGGTGAGGCGGTGAAGATCCCGCGAACGGGGGATGTTAACCGAAGGCAGCGGCGATCTTGGCGCGCTCACCCTCGGTGAGCGGAGAGGCGAGCGCAGCGAGCGCCGGCTGGAGATGCGCCGGGCGTCCGGGCCCGACGACCACCGCGGTGACCCGCGGCTCGGCGAGCAGCCAGCCGAACGCGAGCGTCGCGGGATCGCCCATCTCTTGCAGGCGGTCGAGTGAGTCGAAGACCGCGTCGGTGCGCAGGTGCTCGTAGGGCTCCGGCCGCTGCGTCATGCGCGATCCCGGCGGGGGAGCCTCGCCGCGCTTGTACTTCCCGGTCAGCCAGCCGCCCGTCAGCGGGCTGAACGGCGTGAACCCGAGCGCGTGCACTGCGCAGAGCGGCAGCACATCGCGCTCCGCCTCGCGATCGAGCAGGGAATACGAGTTCTGCACCCATCCGAAGCTGCCGACTGCGATCGCTTCACGCAGTTGCGCGCCGTCGACGTTCGAGAGCCCATACGCCCCGATCTTCCCCGCGGCGACGAGCTCGTCGAAGACGCCCGCAACCTCCGCAATCGGCACCTCGTCGTCCCACGCGTGGGCGAGGTACACGTCGACGCGCTCCACGCCGAGACGACGAAGGCTCGAGTCGAGCTGCCGCCGAACGCGCTCTGGGGCGAGCCCGCCGTCTTCTCCCTCGTCCATCGGACTGAAGGTCTTCGTCGTCAGGACCGGGTCGTGTCCGGTACGCCGGCGCCAGGCTCCGATGTACGTCTCGCTGCGACCGCCGCCGTACGCGTCGGCGGTGTCGAAGGCGGTGATCCCTGCGTTCCAGGCTGCGTCCATGAGCGCGAACGCCTCGTCCTCGTTCAGCCCTTGGCCGAAGAACGCGGGAGCCGAACCGACGCCGCCGAAGCTGCCGCATCCGAGGATCAGCCGCGAGTAGGCTCGTGCCATGAGCGCGACGCTACTCGACGTCGAGGCGGTTCGGCGACGGTTCTCGTCGCTCCAGGGCGGCTTCGCCTTCCTCGACGCGCCCGGCGGATCGCAGGTGCCCGATGAGGTCGGGCAGGCGATCGCCGCCGCGCTGCGCGATGCGAGCGGGAACCTCGGCGCTCCGTACGAGACGGGACGCCGCGTCGAAGCCATCGTCGATCGCGCGCGCGCGGATGCAGCCCGCTTCCTCAACTGCTCGGCCGACGACGTCGTCTTCGGCACGAACATGACCGTGCTCGACTTCACGCTCTCGCGCACGGCGTCACGCGACTGGCAGGAAGGCGACCGCATCCTCGTCTCCCGCCTCGACCACGACGGCGGCGTGTCGCCGTGGCGCGAGCTCGCCGCCGACAAGAACCTCGAGCTCGAGTGGATCGACGTCACCGACGACCTGCGGCTCGATTACGACGACCTCG
>DASSXM010000069.1:0-17990 GCA_035703805.1 Gaiellaceae bacterium
CTGCAGCGCTTCGCGCCGCAGATGAAGGAGATCCAGAAGAAGTACAAGGGCGACAAGCAGAAGCAGAACGAAGAGCTGATGAAGTTCTACCGCGAGAACAACATCAACCCCGCGGCGTCGTGTCTGCCGATGCTGTTCCAGCTGCCGGTCTTCATCGCGCTCTACTACTCGCTGCGGCATTTCTCGCACGAGCCCGCGTCGCAGCATCCGGGCAGCCTCTCGTTCCTGCATTTCATTCCGTCGATCGCCGCGCACACAACGAGCTTCTGGGGCGGCTACGTGCTGCTCGTGGTGTATGTCGCGAGCCAAATGGCCTCGACGCTCTACATGTCGGCGACGATGGACAAGACGCAGCGGTACCTGTTCATGTTCATGCCGGTCGTCTTCGTGTTCGTCATCGCGCGCTTCCCGGCCGGTCTCGTTCTCTACTGGGTGACCACGAACCTCTGGACGGTCGGGCAGGGGTTGATCACGCGGCGGCTCATTCCGAAGACGGTTGCGCCTGTCGTCGAGCGGCGAACCTCGCGCACGCCGCCGAAGGAGGTCGAGCTTCCGGCTGGGCCTGCAGAAACCGTTGCGCCTGCGCCGAAGCCGAACGCGCAGGTGCGCCGCGTCCGGCGCAAGAAGAAGCGGGCCGGCGGCCGGCGATGAGCGCGACGACCGTCGAGGCGACCGGCGAAACCGTCGGCGAGGCGAAGTGGGCCGCGCTGCGCGAGCTCGAGCAGCGCCATCCCGGTCTCGACAAGTCGGCGGTGCGCTTTGAGGTGCTGTCGGAGGGCGAGCGTGGGCTGCTCGGTGTCGGCTATCTCCCGGCGCGCGTGCTCGCGAGCGTTCCCGAGGACGCAGTCGAGGCGGCCGTGATCAACGAGAGCCCGCTCGCTGCGGACGTGCGTGCGCTTGTCGGCCGCATCGCCGCGACGCTCGGTGTCAGCGGTCGCCTCGACGTGCACGAGGACGACGACTCCGTCACCGCGATTGTCGGGGGCGAAGACGTTGCATTGCTGATTGGCAGGCACGGCCAGACGATCGACGGGATCCAGTACCTGCTGAACGCGATCACGCACCGCACATACGGCGACGATCGCAAGGGCGTCGTTGTGGACGCAGCCGGCTATCGCGAGCGGCGGCGCGCAACGCTCGAGTCGCTTGCAGTGCGCACAGCGGAGCAGGTGCGCGTGATTGGTGAGCCCATCGAGCTCGAGCCGATGACCGCGGTCGAACGCAAGGTCGTGCATCTGAAGCTAAAGGAGATCGACGGCGTCGAAACGACGTCTGAGGGCACGGAGCCGAACCGCTACGTCATCATCCTCCCTGCTTGACGACTGGTTAGCTGCAGTCGTTGCAGCGCGCGGGATGACCGCGCTGCGCGCTCCCGCCGAGGCTAAGGCAATGTTGCTCGACGATGCGTTGCGTGCGGTCGAGCTCGTGCGCTCGTTCGACGGGCCGATCGTCGACGTCGGATCGGGTGGTGGTTCGCCCGGCATTCCCATCGCCGCCTCGCTGCCTAATCGTGCAGTGACGCTGCTCGAGGCAGAGCGGCGCAAGTGCGACTTCCTCGCGGCGTGGTCGCCTCCGAACGCGCGTGTCGTCTGGGGCCGAGCGGAGGAGCAGGAGGTCGAGAGTTTCGGCGTTGCGCTCGCGAAGGCGTTGGCGACGCCGCCGGTCGCCGCGGAGCTGTGCCTTTCGCTCGTGCGTCCTGGCGGCGCGGCGATCCTCTGGCTCGGCCCGAGCGCCGATCTCGAGGCGGCCGCACGTGTCTCCGAGCAGCTCGGCGGCGGCCCGCCAGAGGAACACGCGGGCCTCGTCGTGCTGCCGAAGATTGCGCCCACTCCCCCCGGCTTTCCGCGCCGCCCCGGGATGGCGAAGAAGCGCCCGCTCGCTTAGCCGCGCACGCGTGCGAAGTGCTTGACCGCCGCCCGGAGGAGCGCGATCGCACCGGCCTTGTTGCCGTGCGCGGAGACGGTCACGCCCTGGATGAGGACGTTGTCGACGACGGTGGCGGCGTCGTAGATGATCCTCCCCGACAGCCTCCCGGTGAGGAGCAGGCTGTCCTTGTATCTGGGGACGGTGTCGACGACCTTCGTGGTGAGCGAGAGCTGGGGGTGATCGAGATCGCCGATCGCGTTCGCATGCGTCTTGAACGCCTCCCAGGCGAACGCGTCTTCTGCGTCGGGGCCTTGCACGAGCACCGCGACTTCGCCCACCGCGTGGTACTTGATGCCGTTCCGACCGAGCGTCTGCCGTGAGATCTTCGGCTTCGAGAATCCGGTCGGCAACTCCGACGGCTTGATCGGGGTCTTCAGCAGCTTCGTCAGTAAGTCCGTCGGCGTGATGACGAGCACGGCGGAGCTCAAGAGGAGCGCGGGCTTGATCACGCGCGCGTGAGCGCGACGACGGGGATGACGCGCCCGGCCTTCTCCTGGTACTCGCCGAAGATCGGAACGCGCGCAGCCTGCGCTGCGAACTGGCGGTCGCGTTCCTCGCCCTCGAGCGGCGTCGCGATCGCGTGGTAACGCTCGGCGCCGACTTCGACGACGACCTCAGGCTGTGCGACGAGGTTGAGGTACCAGTCGGGATGCTTCGGAGAGCCGCCCTTTGACGCATAAACGAGGAGCCGGTTGCCGTCGCGCGTGTACACCATCGGCGTCGTGTGCGGGTTGCCGCTCTTGCGCCCGGTGGTCGTCAGGACGAGGAGCTGGCGGCCTTCCCAGCTGCCGCCGACCCTGCCCTCGTTCGCCCGGAACTCCTCGATCAGCATGCTGTTGTAGTCCTCGATGAGGCGGATTCTACGACCGCGGCACTATCCGGGGCTGCCGCGAGAATGCCTCCGTGGGACGCATCTACGCCCTGGCGAACCAGAAGGGCGGCGTCGGCAAGACGACGACCGCGATCAACCTCGCCGCCTGCCTCGCGGAGGCCGGCGAGCGCGCCCTCGTCATCGACCTCGACCCGCAGGCGAACGCAACGTCGGGGCTCGGCATGCGCGCGAACGGGAGCTCGAGCTACGACCTCCTCGACGGCGCGCCGCTCGCCGACCTGACGAAGCACACGGCGTTCGCGAACCTCGACATCGTTCCCGCGAAGCCCGATCTCGCCGGGGTTGTCGTCGATCTTTCGCAGCGTGACGACGGCGAGCGCTATCTCGCGCAGGCGCTCGCGTCCGGCACGTCGCAGTACGACTTCGTCTTCCTCGACTGCCCGCCGTCGCTTGGGCCGCTCACCGTCAACGCGCTCGCGGCTGCAGATCGCGTGCTCGTGCCGGTGCAGGCCGAGTACTACGCGCTCGAAGGCCTCGCGCAGCTCATGCAGTCGATCGAGCTCATCCGCCGCCGCCTCAATCCGCGCCTCGGCGTCGGCGGCGTGCTGCTGACGATGGTCGACGCGCGCACGCGGCTCGCGGCGGATGTCGAAGCGGAGGTGCGCAAGCACTTCGGGCCGCTCGTGTTCAGGACGTCGGTGCCGCGCTCTGTGCGTCTCGCGGAGGCACCGAGCCACGGGCTGCCGGCGATCGCATACGACCGCCGCTCCGCGGGAGCGGACGCGTACTGGAAGGTGGCGATGGAGCTTGTCGAGCGCGCCTAACGCACCGCGCCGCGGCCTCGGCCGCGGCCTCGAGCTGCTCATGGGCGGCCTCGAGCCGACGAGCGTCGAGCTGCTCGAGCTGCCGATCGACGCGCTGCATCCAAGCGCACGGCAGCCGCGCCGCCGCTTCGAGGCCGAGGCGGCGTCGGGCCTCGCCGAGTCGATTCGCACGCAGGGCGTCATCCAGCCGCTGCTCGTGCGGCCGCGTGATGCGGGCGGCTGGGAGATCGTCGCCGGCGAGCGCCGCTGGCGCGCCGCGCGCGAAGCGGGGCGGCAGACGGTGCCCGCCGTCGTGCGCGAGGCCGACGACCGCGACACGCTGCTGCTCGGCCTCATCGAGAACGTCGCGCGCGAACTGCTGACGCCGGTCGAAGTGGCGCGCGCGTACGCGGTGCTCATCGACGAGTTCTCGCTCTCGCTTGGTGAGGTCGCCGAACGCGTCGGCCGGTCGAAGCCCTCGGTGTCGAATCGGATCCGGCTCCTCGACCTACCCGACGACGTGCTCGGCATGGTCGAGCGCGGGCAGCTGAGCGAGGGCCACGCGCGCGCCGTCCTCGCGGTTCCCGACAACGAAGGCCGAAGAAGGCTCGCGCGCGAGATCGTGCAGAAGGGGCTATCGGTACGCGCCGCCGAGCAGCGCGCGAAGTGGGCGGGCGCGAAGCAGAAGCCGCGCGTTCGCGCGACGCCGATCGATCCAACCCTCGCCGCGCGCGTGCGCACCGCGGTCGAGCACCTCACGGGCTTCCACGCGAAGGTCGGGACCGGCCGCGTCGAGCTCGTTTTCGCCGACGAGCACGAGCTCGAAGAGCTCGCGGAAGCGCTCGAATGCGCGGCCGCAAAGCTCTAGAGCGCGCCGATAGTCTCCGGACCATGAGCGCCGAGGCGCCACTCATCCATGCGCGCGGGCTGACGAAGAAGTTCGGCGAGCTCACGGCCGTCGACGGGATCGACTTCGACGTCGCACGTGGCGAAGCCTTCGGCTTCCTCGGTCCGAACGGCGCCGGCAAGAGCTCGACGATGCGGATGATCGGCTGCGTCTCGCCGATCACCGACGGGACGCTCACCGTGCTCGGTCTCGATCCGCGCCGCGACGGGGCCGCGATTCGCCAGCGGCTCGGCGTCGTGCCGCAGCTCGACACGCTCGACACCGAGCTGACCGTGCGCGAGAACATGATCATCTACGGCCGCTACTTCGGCCTGTCGCGCAAGGAAGTGCGCGCGCGCGCAGACCGCCTGCTCGAGTTCGTGCAGCTCGACGAGCGCGCGGGGAGCAGAGTCGATCCGCTTTCGGGTGGAATGAAACGCCGGCTGACGATCGCGCGCTCGCTCGTGAACGAGCCGGAGCTGTTGCTGCTCGACGAGCCGACGACGGGGCTCGACCCGCAGGCGCGCCACGCGGTGTGGGACCGTCTCTTCCGCTTGAAGCGGCAGGGCGTGACGCTCGTGCTCACGACGCACTACATGGACGAAGCGGAGCAGCTCTGCGACCGCCTCGTGATCATGGACCGCGGCACGATCGCGGAGGAGGGCTCGCCGCTCGAACTCATTCAGCGCCTGTCGACGCGTGAAGTCGTCGAGCTGCGCTTCCCCGACGACGTGCCGGAGGTCGAGGTGAGCGTTTTCAACGGCCAGGTGGCGCGGATGGAGACCCTGCCGGACCGGCTGCTGCTCTATACCGACGACGGCGACGCGCTCGTGCCCGTCGCACACGAGCGTCTGCATCCACAGAGCGTGCTCGTCCGTCGCTCCACGCTCGAGGACGTCTTCCTCCGCCTGACGGGGCGCACGCTCGTCGACTGATGGACTACTCGCCGCGCGCGTACGAGTACTGGGTCACGTCGTACCGGCGCGTTTGGCGCGGCAGCATCGTCACGAGCCTCGTCAGCCCGGTGCTGTACCTCACGGCGATGGGCGTCGGGCTCGGGAAGATCGTCAACCACGGCGCTCACCCGTTGCCCGTTCCCTATCTCGACTACGTCGCGCCTGGGCTGCTCGCCGCCGTCTGCATGCAGATCGGGGCGTTCGAGTCTGCCTATCCGATCATGAGCGCAATCCGGTGGACGCGACAGTTCCACGCGATGCTCGCGACGCCGCTGCGTATCCGCGACGTCGTTCTCGGGCATCAGCTCTACGTGGCTTCGCGGATCGCGGTCGTGTCGGCGATCTACCTCGCGGTCATCGCCGTGTTCGGCACGATCCACTCGTTTTTTGCGATTGCCGCGTGGCCCGTTGCGGTGCTGCTCGGCGCCGCGTTCTCGGCGCCTGTCGTTGCATTCGCCGGCTGGCTCGAACGCGACGAGGGCTTCAACGCGCTCTTCCGCTTCGGAATCATCCCGATGTTCCTCTTCGGCGGCGCGTTCTTTCCTGTCACGCAGCTCCCGCATGGATTCCGCGAGATCGCGTATGCGACGCCGCTCTGGAACGCCGTCGATCTCATGCGGCACCTCACGCTTGGCAACCCGACACTCTGGCTTTCGCTCATCCATGTCGCGTACCTCGCGTTGTGGGCCGCCGTTGGGTTGTTGCTCGCCCAGCGGACGTTCACGCGGAGGCTCGTCACGTGAGCGCCATTGCGTTCACCTTGCCGCGCACGCGCGGCCATCTCCTCTTCGAGCGCAACCTCATGGTCTATCGCCGCACCTGGTTGACGCTCCTCAGCGGCTTTTTCGAGCCGCTCTTCTATCTCTTCTCGCTCGGTTTCGGCCTCGGACATTTCGTCGGCACGATCAACGGCTTCTCGTACGCGAGCTACATCGCGCCGGCGCTGCTCGCGTCGTCGGCGATGAACGGCGCGGTGTACGACGGCATGACGAACGTCTTCTTCAAGCTGCGCTACGGGAAGATCTACGACTCGATGCTCTCCACCCCGCTCGGCCCGACCGACGTTGCAGTCGGCGAGACGGTGTGGGCGCAGTTCCGCGGCCTGTTGTACGCGACCGGCTTCGTCATCACGATCGCGGCGCTCGGGCTCATTCATTCGTGGTGGGGCCTGCTGGCGTTGCCGGCTGCGATGGTCGTCGGCTTCGGCTTCGCCGGGATTGCGATCGGCGCATCGACGTTCCTGCGCAGCTGGCAGGACTTCGACACCGTGCAGCTCGTGCAGCTGCCGATGTTCCTCTTCAGCGCGACGTTCTATCCGCTGTCGATCTATCCGACCGCGATCCAGTGGGTCGTGCGCTTCTCGCCGCTGTACCACGCGATCGTCTTGATGAGGTCGTTCACGCTTGGCACGGTCGGGCCGACGAACCTCATCGACGCCGGCTATCTCGTCGTGCTGGCGCTGTTCGGGATCTGGCTCGCCCGTCGCCGGATGGCCGGGCTCTTGCTGACCTGACGCAGAAGGGTGACGGGCAGCGGTTCGCGGTCGCGATGTGTCACGACCTCGCCGGCGAACGGGAAGTCTGCTGTCGTCACCTCGAAGCGCTCCAGCACCGGCACCGGTTCGTGCGAGACCCATTGAGCTGTGTCGATCCTGCCGAGGAGCGGCGGCTGGCACGTGAATGTCGCGCGCGGGACGACGTAGAGGAAGCCTGGACAGAAGTTCTCTTCCCCGTCGTAGCGCCGTAACGAGAAGAAGTATCGGCGTGGAAACACCGGGCCGCCCGCGCGTCCGAGTGACGCGTTGCGCGTGCTGAGCTTGCCGCGGCGAAGAATCGCGAAGTAGATCGCCCAGACCGGATCGTTCGTCGCGTACACCGCCTGCTGGTCGCCGAATGCGGTCGCGTCGCGCGAGAGGCGAACCGGCTCGAGCGTCTCGAGGTCACCGCGGTTGGATCCGTGGAAGAGGGTGTCATCGCGCTCGACCAAATCGCGGAAACGCTCGGGCGGCGCATCGAGTCGGGGCAGCAGCAAGTGGGCGATCGTGGATTCGAACCACGGACCTCCGCCTTATCAGAGCGGCGCTCTAACCGACTGAGCTAATCGCCCGCGAGGGGCGATCAGTGTAGCCAGCGGGTGCGCCGCGTGTACTCGTCGACGGCGAGCAGGAACACGCGATCGTGCGCGAGCTCGGCGAGCTGCGACTTCGTGACGTCGTCGAGATCGCGGTCGTCCTCGATCTCCGCAAGCAGCGTCGGGAGTCGGCCCTCCTGCGACATCGCCGCCATCCGGAGAAAGATCCGGCGCGCTCCGTCGTCCTGCGAGATCGCCTCGAGTGACTCGAGATCCTGAAGCCACGTGTCAAGCATCGCCTCTGCAACGCGCGCGCCCGCATCCCGGATACGGGCGGCTATATTCGGGGAAGAGGTCGCTGCGCCTTGCACGAGATGCTCATCTACGGGGTCAGCTTCGACTTGGTCGGCAAGCAGCCGATCGTCCTTCTGAAGACGGCCGACGGGAACAAGTTCTTGCCGATCTGGATCGGTCACGCGGAGGCGGCCGCGATTCTCATGAAGCTGCAGAGCCAGGCGCCGCCCCGGCCGATGACGCACGACCTGTTGAGCGACATGCTCGAGCAGCTCGGCGCGACGATCAGTCGCATCACCGTCACCGAGCTGCGTGAGAACACGTTCTTCGCGCAGATCATCGTCACGCAGGATGGACAGGAGATCGAGATCGATTCGCGACCGTCCGACGCGATCGCGCTCGCGATTCGCGCCGAGGCGCCGATCTATGCGGCTGATCGCGTGATCGAGGAGTCCGCGATCGAGTTCGAGGGCGAAGAGGTGACCGAGGAGCAGCTCGAGGAAGAGGTGGCGAAGTTCAAGAGCTTCCTCGAGCAGGTCACGCCCGACGAGTTCGCGCTCGAGAACGGCGACGAAGAGGAGTAGCTAGGTCAGCACGGCGGCGGCTAACGCGATGCCGTTGAAGAGACCATGCACGACCATGCCGGGGTAGACGCTCTTCGTGCGGTCGCGCAACCATGCCAGCGCGATGCCGAACGGTACGAGGACGAGCAGCGCTTCGAGTAGACCGTGCGAGGCGCCGAAGGCGAAGCCGGTGAGCACAATTGCCGGCCACTTGCCGAAGACTGCAAGGAGCGATTGGCCGAGCCCGCGGAACGTCAGCTCCTCGACGAGTGGCGCGACGAGCGCGAACAGCACGACGTTCGCAGCGAACGCACCCGCGTGCGCCGACTCCCAATGCGTCGGGGTCAATCCCTGCTCGTGTCCGGGGCTCTGCGGCAGCGGAATGAGCGACACGAGCGCCTCGACGATGAAGACGCTGATGACGACCGCGATGATCCAGCCGGCCGCCGTCTCCCACGACTTCGGCCGCCGCAGCGCGAGCAAGTCGAAGCGGTCGACCGCGATCGCGAGGATCAGCCCGAGCCAGAACACGTAGACGATGAGGCCGCCCGCGAACGTCGAGTAGCTGTACACGGCGTTGCGCGCGTTGCTCGACGTGCCGCTCCCGGTGAAGCGCGACGCGTAGTTCAGTGCGGCGATCGCCGCGACGAGGCCCGTCCAGCAGAGGAGGCGTGCCCGCATGCGTCGCATAGAGTCGCAGGCGTGAGGCACTTCACCCCGGAAGAGGCGAATGCCGCCCTCGAGCAGGTGCGTCCGCTCGTCGAGAAGATGGTCGCGCACCGGCGCGCGCACGTTGAGGCGCTCACCCGTCAAGAAGAGCTCGAGGAGCGCATCAAGGGCAACGGTGGCGGCATCCCGCCCTCGACGCTCGCCGAGGCTGCGGAGGAGGTCGAGCGCGAGGCACGCGCGCTTGCGAAGGCAATCGACGAGATCGACGAGCACGGGGCGCAGGTGAAGGATCTCGACGAGGGGCTCATCGACTTCCCGGCGCTGCATGAGGGCGAGACCGTGCTGCTGTGCTGGAAGCTCGACGAGGACGAGATTCGCTACTGGCACAGCGTCGAAGACGGTTTCGCCGGTCGGCGGCCGTTACCGTTCTACGACTGAGGATCTAGCGGGACGGCGTCGAAGAGAGGTCTTCATGCCCTTCTGGCAGCGCATCGTCATCGCGGCAGTCGTCTTTGTCCTCGTGACCCTCCTCGCGAGGGGCGTCGACTGGTGGCTCGGCCGCCGCCCATTGCCGCCGGAAGCTGTCACGCGCTACCGCGTCCTCCGACGGACGATCACGGTGACGATCCTCGTCGTCGGGCTCTTCTCCGCGTTGCTCGTCATTCCCCAGGTGCGGGCGGTGGCCGGCGGCCTGCTCGCGTCATCCGCCGTCCTCGGTGTGATCATCGGTTTCGCATCGCAGCGCACGCTCGGCAACTTCGTCGCCGGCATCCTCATCGCCCTTTCGCAGCCGGTTCGGCTCGGTGACCGCGTTGTCTACGACGGCACCGAAGGCGTGATCGAGGAGATCGGTCTCACCTACACGTTCATCCGCACGAACGACAACGCGAGGCTCGTCGTGCCGAACGAGAAGCTGGCCTCCGACGCGATCCGCAACGCGTCGATTCGCAGTCGCGAGACGTTCGGCGAGATCACCGTGCAGCTGCCGCTCACGGCCGACGTCGGCGCCGCTGTCGACGGATTGCGGGAAGAGTTCGCCGATCTCGATCGCGTCGTCATCGAGCTCTCGTCGCTCGACACGGCAGCGACGGTGACGATTCGCGCTCCTGCGCACGATGCGGACGAGGCGCAGAAGCTCGAAGGCGATCTGCGCCTGCGCGTGCACGGTCGCCTGCGCGCGCTCGGCGTCTGGTCATGAAGCCGGCGTCGCATCGCCGCAGGCGCCGCCGGCGTCTGCGGAACCGGCGTACCACAATCGCGGTCACACTCGGCGCGGCGTTCGTTCTCTCGGTCGTGGCGGTCGGCGCGACCGTTGCGTTCGGCTCGAGCTGCGACCTCGCTTCGCTGCAGCCGGTCGGCGTGGGCGAGAACTCGGTTGTCTACGCCGCCGACCGGAGTGAGCTCGGCGTCATCCCCGCGGACCGCAACCGGACGCCCGTGACGCAGGCGCAGATCAGCCCGTGGCTGCCGAAGGCGACCGTCGCGATCGAGGACCGGCGGTTCTACTCACACGGCGGGATCGACCCGGTCGGGATCCTGCGCGCGATCGTCGCCGACATTAAGGCGCGCCGCTTCGCCCAGGGGGGTTCGACGATCACGCAGGAGCTCGTGCGCAACCTCTACCTCTCGCGCGAGCGCACGCTGCAGCGCAAGGTCGTCGAGGCGTGTCTCGCGATCAAGCTCGCACGCCACTGGTCGAAGGACCGGATCCTGACCGCGTACGAGAACGAGGTGTACTACGGCAACCACGCCTACGGGATCGAGGCGGCGGCGGAGACGTACTTCTCCGAGCGCGCACGCGACCTGACGCTCGGGCAGGCGGCGATGCTCGCCGGTTTGCCGCAGGCGCCGTCGATCTACGATCCGTTCGTGCGGCCGCAGGATGCGCTCGACCGCCGCGACCAGGTGCTGCACGCGATGCTCGCGAACGACGACATCACGCTGACGCAGTACTACCGCACACGCGCGGACCGGAACCTCCACCTGCATCCCGGCCGGCGCTACGCGGCGATCCGCGAGCCGTACTTCTTCGGCTACGTCGAGGACCTGCTGCAGCGCGAGTACGGCACGAACACCGTGCGCGAGGGCGGGCTCAAGGTGTACACGACGATTCTCCCCGGCCTGCAGCGCGCTGCGACTGCTGCGATCAGTCACACGCTGAACGAGAAGACCGATCCCGCCGCGGCGGTCGTGTCGATCGATCCGGGCACCGGCGCGATCCGCGCGATGACCGCGGTTACGCCGGGCACGTACGGCAACCAGTTCAACTTCGTTACGAATGGTGCGCGGCAGCCGGGCTCCACGTTCAAGGCGATCGCGCTCACGACGGCGGTGTCGCGCGGTATGGATCCGTTCCACACGTACTACCTGTCGGCGCCGTTGTACTACGCGCCGCTGAAGTGGAACGTGCAGACGTATGCGCACGACTACCACGGCGTCGAGTCCGTCGCGAGCGCGACGCTGCAGTCCGACAACACCGTCTACGCTCGGCTGTCGCTCGACGTCGGGGCGCAGAACATCGTCGACATGGCGCGCAAGCTCGGAGTGCGCACGTCGACGCTCTCCCCCTTCCCCTCCATCGCGCTTGGCTCGGAGTCGATCACGCCGCTCGAGGAGGCGTCCGCGTACGCGACGCTCGCAGCCGGCGGCATCTATTCGAAGCCGATGGCGATCACGAAGGTCGTGCTCGCGAGCGGCGAGGTCGATCGCCACGCCGGCTGGGGCAGGCCTCAGCGTGAGCGTGTCATCCCGGATTGGGTCGCGTCGACGGTGACCGAGGTGCTCGGGCAGAACATGCTGTACGGCACGGGCCGCGGCGCGCACATCTCAGGGCGGACCGACGCGGGCAAGACGGGGACGACCGACAACTACGCCGACGCTTGGTTCTCCGGCTACACGCCGCGCATCGAGGCGACGGTGTGGATCGGCTATCCGCGCGGCGAGATCCCGATGCTCGACGTGCACGGGATCGCGGTGTCCGGCCCGACGTTCCCGGCGACGATCTGGCACCTGTACATGCTCGCCGTCACGGCCGGCCATCCGGACGTGAAGTTCCCCGTGCCGACGACGAAGCCCGAATGGGCGACCTGGCACGGCCAGTTCGAGTACGGGCTCTCCTACGGCACGACGACGACGGCGACCACGACCGCGCCGTCACCGCCGGCGCGCACGGTCACGCTCCCGCCCTACACGACCAACGCGCGTGCGACGACGACGACGCCCGTGACGACGGCGCCGGTCACGACCGCGCCCGCCTCGACGACGGTCGAGACGACGACAACCGCACCCTAAGGGCCAGTTGTCGTCGGCGTCGTTGTGGTCGGCGGCGCGGTAGTCGTAGGCGGCGGTGGTGCGGTCGTTGTTGGCGGTGGTGGCGCAGTGGTCGTGTGCACCGTCGTCGTGTGCACCGTCGTAACCGGGAGCGTCGGCGTGGGCAGTGTCGTACTCGTCGTCGGTGCGGTCGTCGTCGTGTTCTGTGTCGACGTCGTCGGCAGCGTGGTTGACGTGCCCGTGCTCGTCGTCGCGGGCGGAGTCGAGGGGCTCGCATCAGGGCGCGTGATCGCATACGCGACGGCGGCGCCGCCGATCGCGAGCAAAAGCAGCAGTCCTACGACGAGCGCCGGACTGCGCTTGCGCGTGGGCGCAGGCGGTGGCGGAGGCGGCATGACCTGCGTGACGCCGGTGGAGGCGACCCCGGAGTCGAGTGCGGCGAGAAGCGCCGCGCCGTCCTGTGGACGTTCGCGCGGATCTTTTGCGAGTGCGGCGGCAGCGAGCGCCGCGAGTCCGGGCGGCGCATCGGGGCGGATCGCTTCCACCGGCGGTGCGGGCGCGTCGCGGTGGAGCGTGACGAGCTCGAGCGGATCGGCCGACTCGAACGGCGGCCGGCCGGTGAGCATCCGGAAGAGCATGACGCCGAACGAGTAGACGTCGGTCGCGGGCGTCGTCGGTGCTCCGCTCGCCTGCTCCGGGGAGATGTACGCGGCGGTGCCGAGCACCGTCCCCTCGTCGGTCAGCGTTCCCTCGCCTGTCTGCGCGATGCCGAAGTCGGTGAGCTTCGCCCGACCCTCTTCGTCGAAGAGGATGTTCGTCGGCTTGACGTCGCGATGGACGACGCCGCGCGCGTGTGCGTGCGCGAGCCCGCTCGCGATGTCGGTCGCAACTGCGTGCGTCTCCGCGTCGGGAAGAGCGCCCTTCTGCAGGCGGTCCTCGAGCGTGCCGCCGGGGACGTACTCGAGCACCATGTACGGGCGGTCGCCGTCCTCGCCGTAGTCGTACAGCTGCGTGACATTCGGGTGCGCGAGCGCTGCGAACGCTCGCGCCTCGCGCTCGAAGCGCTCGACGTCCGCCCGCGGCGCGAGCAGCTTGAGCGCGACTCGGCGGTCGAGCTCGAGATCGGTCGCTCGCCAGACCTCGGACATGCCGCCGCGCCCGAGCAGCTCGTCCAGCCGGTAGCGGCCCGCGATGAGTGTGTCGGCCATCGGGTTACGGTATGACCGAACGTGGCCGCTTTACTCACCTTCGAGGAGGCGCAGGAGCGCGTTCTCGCCCACGTTCGGCCGCTGGCGGCGGAAGACGTGCCTATCGCGGACGCGGCTGGCCGCATCACGGCCGAGGCGGCGATTGCGCTCGTCGACCTCCCGCCGTTCCCCAGCTCCGCGATGGACGGCTTCGCCGTGCGCGCGGCGGATGTGCCGGGAACGCTCCCGGTCGTCGCCCGGATCGCCGCCGGCGGGCCGGCTGATCGCGTGCTCGCGGCCGGCGAGGCGATGGAGATCTCCACCGGCGGCGTCGTCCCGGAGGGCGCGGATGCCGTCGTCCCCATCGAGTATGTTGTCCAACATGACAACAGTATCGAGGTTGCGGAAGGCGTTTCGGCGGGCGCGCACGTGCGCCCGCGGGGCGGCGACGTTGCCCTCGACGCGGTCGTCGTCGAGGCCGGCGTCCGGCTCGGTGCCGCACAGCTCGGCGCACTTGGTGCTGCGGGCATCGCCAGCGTCGTGTGCGCGCGACGCCCTCGCGTTGCGGTGCTCGCAACGGGCAGCGAGCTCGCGCGGCCCGGCGAAGAGCTGCGCCCCGGGCAGGTCTACGAGGCGAACGGGCTCATGCTCGCGGCCGCGCTCGCCGCCGAAGGCGCCGACATCGAGGTGCTGCCCTCGGTAGCGGACGACGAGGCCGCGCATCGCGACGCGATTGCGCGCGGCCTGTCGGCGGACGTCCTCGTCACTTCGGGAGGCGTGTCGGTCGGTCCGCACGATCTCGTGCGGCGGATCGAGACGGAGCTCGGTGTCGAAGAGGTCTTCTGGCAGGTCGCCGTGAAGCCGGGCAAACCGGTGTCGTTCGGGGTGCGCGATGCCACGCTCGTGTTCGGGCTGCCCGGCAACCCGGTGTCGTCGCTCGTCGGCTGCGAGCTGTTCGTCAAGACCGCGCTCCGCGCACTGCAGGGCCTGCGCGATCCGTTACCTCGGTTCGAGCCCGGCCGGCTGGCTGTCGGTGTGCGGCGCAATCCCGCGCGTGACGAGCTCGTGCGTGCGCGCAGGCGCGCGGACCGAGACGGCGTCGTGCTCGAGCCGCTGTCCGGGCAGGAGTCGCACATGATCGTGAGCGCTGCCGCTGCGGATGCCCTCGTGCACGTCCCGCGCGGCGACGGCGAGCTCGCCGCGGGCTCAGCTGCGCGGTATCTCCGCCTTTAGTCGTGCGTACACGATGTAGCGGTGCGTCGCGAAGAAGCGCGGGTGACACGCCTGCAGCTCGAGCAGCTCGTGCTTCGGAGAGTGCAGCACGGAGAGATCGTTCGCGGTGACGATTCGATGCGCGTACACGCGATAGACGAACGTGCCGTACGGCATCTCGAGGCGTACGTAGTCGCCCGGCTTGATCGCGTCGATGTGCGCGAACGGCGCGAGGTACGTCGTACGGTGGCCGACGATGTAGACGAGACGGTGCTCGCCCGGCATGTACGTGCTCGTGTCGAGGCCCGGCCCCTTCTTCAACGACTCGTGGTCGGCCCCGTCGACGACGACCATGTTCAGCCCGATGCGCCCGATGACGATCCTGCCGATCGCGTGGCCACGTACTGCATTCAGCTGAAAGCGTCGCGCGTCGTCTGCAAGTGTCGTGCGCTCACTCGCCAGATTTCGCGTCGGGCGATAAGCGCGCATCTCGTGCTGCAACTGCGTCGCGAGTCCGCGCTGCTCCCACGTTGTATACAAAGCTGTAAACGGATCTTGCCAGCGCCAGACGACGAGGGTCCACACGAGGACGAGCGCTCCCGCCGCGATGAGCGCGGTGCCGGCAAGGCGTGTATAGCGGCGCATCTCTATCCGTGCAACGCGCGCTGGCTCAGCTCGGATGCGCGCCGGCGGCGGCGCTGTGCGAGCACGAGGACGCGGATGGTCTGTCGAATCGGGCCGCGCGGCGGCCGCTCGGCCGCGCTCGGATAGGGCGCGTAGCGGCGGGCCGAGAGCGCGAGCAGCTGTCCTGCCGCCGCCGCCCACGCGAGGAGGACGAGCAGTCCCGGCAGCGGCGCGTAGCCGAGCGAGTAGAGCCACGCGATGTACCAGGGCGTGTCGAGTCCGAGGCCGTACCGTTCGGCGAACGACCACACGAGGAGCGCGGGGCCGGTGAAGCCGGCGAGCAGCACTGCGACTCGCGTCGGAAGCGGCCGATCGCCGACCTGTGCGAGCCAGAGCCAGGCGTGGAGGGACGGCAGCACGAAGACGAGCGAGAACGGGTTCGTCGCGACTGCCAGCAGGCCGACGACGCCGAGCGCGAGCAGCGCACCGGCGTGTCCGGCGAGCTCCTCCTCCGCGGTGATCGTGCGCCGCGGGAGCAGCCGGTCGCGCGCGACGAACCATCCGATCGCCGCGAGAACGCCGAGGATGACGAGCCCTGTCGTCGGCCAATTCACCTGTGCGAGCGTGGGCGGTCGCGGCGCCCCCTTGGGCCAGATGCCGAGCGCGCCGAAGGCGAGGAAGAGCGTTCCGCACCAGAGCCAGAACCAGAGCCGGCTGCGGTAGCTCCGCAGCGCGGGAGCGATGCGGATCCGCCGCCGCCGGCAGCGTGCGAACAGGTCGACCGCCGCGGCGAGGAACGGCAGGAGCGCGGCGACGAGGACGATCTCGAGCGCCCAGCCGCGCACGATTCTGCTCCCGAGGAAGACGTAGCTCGACGGACCGGGCGAAAGCGCGATGCCCTGTTCCATCGCGTCGACCGTGCTTTGCGTCGCCCGTCCGATCTCGCCGAGCCGAGTGGTGTTGAGCCGCTCCGGCGTGTCGCGGATTCCGGGCGCGGCCCGGTCGGGCTGCGTCGTCACCGTCACGGCGGGGATTCCGCGGGCGACGAAGGGCGCCTGCTCGTACTGGCTGAACGGGAAGCCGAGGTCGACGAGCTGCCGGAGCGCGCTCGGGCGGCTCGGGTCGGCGCCCGTCTCGGCCGCGAGCTCGGCGCGCAATGTCTCGACGAGGCTTGCCGAGGGGGAGCGGGCGGTGTCGCCGGCGAGCTCGAGCCGTGGCTGGGCGCTGCCGCCGATCGAGTCGAGGTTGATGACGGCGACGACCGACTGCCGTTTGGGCGAGTGGGCCGCGAAGTCCGCCGCACCGAGCCCGCCGTCGACCGAGCCGTCGGTGGAGAGGAAGATGAGCGAGTACGGGAGCCGCACCCGCACGCCGCCGCTCGCGTTCGGAGCGTACGCCCGGGCGAGCTCGATGAGGGCAGCGGTGCCGGAAGCGTTGTCGCTCGTGCCGGGGCCGGTGCCGT
Organism: Gaiellaceae bacterium; assembly: GCA_035703805.1. Classification (GTDB taxonomy): domain Bacteria; phylum Actinomycetota; class Thermoleophilia; order Gaiellales; family Gaiellaceae; genus Palsa-739. The sequence goes on from DASSXM010000069.1 coordinate 16,755, forward strand.
CGTCGTCTCGATGGGCCATGACGACGATCGACTTCGCCGACAGGCCGGCCTGGACGGCGATGAGGTTCACGAGCGGGACTTGCCCGCGGCCGGGGACGACCGCCGTCGACCGTTCGGTCTGGACGTCGTAGCCGTACGGGGCGAGCTGGGCCTTGAACCAGCCGGCAGCGGCGACCGCGCCGGGCGAGCCGGGGGTCCGATCCGGCACCTGCAGGGCGAGCTGGCGGGCGAGGAGGGCGGCCGCGTTGCGGTCGAAGGCGGACGGGAGGTTCGGCGGTTGGAGCGCAGGCGGCCGGGCGACGCTGAAGGCGAGGATGAGGAGCGGCAGGCCGACGAGCAGCCACGTCCCGCGGTAGAGGCGGCCGTTGATGGGCCGGTCGAGGGAGCCTCGCCGCGGGCGGCGTCGCTCCGGTGTGGGCGGGACGGCGGCCACGGGCGCCTAAGTCTAGGAGGCCTGTCGGCTCCGGTCGTTTCCACGGGGAAACGGCATCTACAGTGCGCCGATGCGCCTCGCCCTCGCCGCCCTTCTCGGGGCCGGGATCGCCTTGGGAATCGGGGCAGCGGCCGGCCTCTTCGGGCACTCGACCACCCAGACCGTGGTGGTTCGCGAGGCGCCGCCCGGGGCGAACACACCCGCCCGAGTCGTCGTCCCGCTGTCGTCGCCCGGCTTCTCGCCGGCGCGGATCTTCGCCCAGCGCTCGCCCGGCGTCGTCACCGTCTTCGCGTACTTCTCCGGCGAGGGTGCCCAAGGCTCCGGCTTCGTCGTCTCGCGGGACGGAACGATCCTCACGAATGCCCACGTCATCACGAGCGCCGGCGAGGGAGGCCCCGTCCACCGGGCGGGCAGCGTCTACGTCGAGTTCGCCGACCACGACCGCGTTCCGGCGGCAATCGTCGGCTGGGACGTCTTCGACGACGTCGGCGTCCTCCGGGTCCTGCCGTCCCGCCACCGCCTCGATCCCCTCCCGCTCGGCCGCTCGGCCGCGGTCGTCGTCGGACAGCCCGTCGCCGCGATCGGCAGTCCGCTTGGGAACGAGGATTCGCTCGCCGTCGGGGTCGTCTCCGCCGTCGGCCGTTCGATCGCCGCGCTGACTGCACCGCGCTTCCAGCTCGTCGACGCCATCCAGACCGATGCTCCGATCGCCCACGGGAGCTCGGGCGGGCCGCTCCTCGACGCGCGGGGCCGCGTGATCGGCATCAACGCTCAGATCCGCAGCGACGTCGGGGGGCCGGCCG